>DASZJH010000020.1:0-42836 GCA_035948375.1 Chthoniobacterales bacterium | reverse complement strand
ATCGGTCCGAGTGGCACGATTCGAGTTGGGTTAATTTCCTCGTGCGTCATGTAATAGTGACGCTTGATGTGATCGATGCTCACCGTCTCGACGATTCCCGGCTGCTGATAGAGATCGAGCAGGTAACCCTGAAGGTTCGGGTAATCGACGATGCGCCGAAGATTGCATTTGAAATGTCCGTGATAGACCACATCGAATCGAATCAGGGTGCAAAATAATCGCCAGTCGGATTCGACGATCCGGTTGCCGAACAAATAGCGACTGCTTGCCAGTCGTTTCTCTATTTCATGCAAAGCGTCGAACAATCGCTGGCATGCTCTTTCGTACGGCTTCTGCCGAGTCGCGAAGCCCGCGCGGTAAACGCCGTTGTTAATGTTCTCGTAGAGAAAATCGGAGAGCTTGGCTTGCTCCGTCGCTATGTTCTTTGGGAAGAAATCGACGCCACTGTTGCGGGCGAACTGGTTGAAAACGCTGTTGAACATCGGACAGATGTCGTCTTCGCAATTGTTGACGATTTTCTTCGTTTGCTTGTCCCACAAAACCGGAACGGTGACGCGACTGTCGAATTTCGGATCAGTCGCGCGATAAGCCTCGCTCAAATACCGAAAGCCGTTGACCGGATCGGTCGATTCGAAGTTATCGAGCTTTTTTAAATCCGAACCGGGCTTGCTCAGCTCAGGATCGCGAAACGCCCAGCCCTTCTCATCGCGAAACGGATCGACAATCGTCAGGCCAATCACGTCCTCGAGGCCTTTTAGTTTGCGAAAAATGATCGTGCGACTGGCCCAGGGGCACGCAAGCGAAACGTAAAGATGATAACGACCGGCCGCAGCAGGATACGATGTCGATCCATCGTTTGAAATCCACTCGCGAAACGCGTCTTCCTGCCTCTGAAATTCGCCGGCGGCTGTCTGCTCGGACGGAAGATGAGATGACATCGCAGTGCGACAATATCAGGAAATCTTGAGAACAGCATTACCGGAAAGTTTACCGGCGCGAAATTTATCGAGCGCCGTGTTCGCTTCTTCAAGCGGAAACGTTTCGACTTTTGGTTTCACGGGAACGCGCGGCGCGATCTTGAGGAATTCCTCGCCATCGCGGCGAGTGAGATTCGCCACTGAAGTAATCACGCGCTCCTGCCAAAGATCGACATAGGGAAAAGATGGTATGTCGCTCATGTGAATTCCGCCGCAAACAACGATGCCGCCTTTGGCCAGGGCGTGCAATGCCGCGGGAACAAGCGAACCGACTGACGCAAAAATAATTGCGGCGTCGAGTTTGTCTGGCGGCATTTCGTCCGAGCCGCCGGCCCATTTGGCGCCTAACGAACGCGCTTCGTTCCGGCCGGCGTTGTCGCCCGGGCGTGTGAAGACGAAAAGCTCGCGCCCTTCATGCAGGGCGATCTGCGAAATCAAATGCGCCGCGTTCCCGAAGCCATAGATGCCAATCCGTTTTGCGTCCTCTGTTTTGCGGTACGAACGAAAGCCAATCATGCCGGCGCAAAGCAGCGGGGTAACGTCGATGTCGCTGTACTGATCAGGAAGATGAAAACAGTAGCGCGCATCAGCCGCGGTGAACTCGGCGTAACCGCCGTCGATGTTGTAGCCGGTAAATTTTCCCTGGTTGCAAAGATTTTCGCGATTAGATCGACAATAAGTGCAACTGCCATCGGTCCAGCCGAGCCACGGAACACCGACGCGATCGCCAATTGAAAAGTCCGAGCCGGACTGGCCGCTAACAGAGGGATGACCCTCTTCCACTATGCCGACGATTTGGTGGCCGAGAATAAGCGGCAGCTTTGGATTTGGCAGCTCGCCATCGACGATGTGAAGATCGGTGCGACAAACGGCACAAGCTTTTACCCGCAGCAGCAACTGTCCGGCTGCGGGTTTGGGTTTGGGCACATCGCGCAAGACCAGCGCCGTCTTTGGCCGATCAAGAACCATCGCGCGCACGTGGATTTAATTACCCGCGCTGTCGTAATACTGCAATACGACGAGTCGATTTGAGTTTGCAATTTTCGAACTAGGTAGGAGCATCGCTTATCGAAAACCAACCGCCCAGTCCGGGGGATGAGGGATTACACGTGGTTCAACCGACCGAACCGCCGGAGAAAGTTATTTCCTCGATGATTCCGGAAGAGCGGCACTTCAACGAAGTGGTCGAGGAAGCGCCGCCTGCTGTCGGCAATTACATTCTCCTGTTGCTCGGAATTCTTCTCGGCGTTGCGTTGCTGGGTGCCGGAATCATTTACTGGATCGAATCGCGGCAGTCTTCGGTAATTGTTGCCATCAGTCCGCCGGACGAACGTGACAAGGACCCGCTCGGCAGTCGAGGAGCCTTGGTGCCGGTTAGTCCCGATTTGTTGCACGTGACGTCAATTGCGTTGGGAACTCAGCATCTGACCATCGTAAACGGGAAACGGCTCGCGGAGGGAGACTGGCTCATCGTGAAAACGCCGAAAGGTGAAGCGAGCGTACGCGTGACTTCGATTGAGGACGGGTTCGTCCGTTTCAAACATGGCGGCAACACAATCGACGCGCGGTTGCAAATGGTTGCCGAACCAAAACCATCGCCGCACTGATCCAGCAGCACCAGGAGTAGCGCTACTCCGCCGGTAGGGAGACGCTCTGCGTCAGCAGCTCGTTTGCTTTTTCCAATTCGGCGATAGTGGCGCGCAATTCAGCAGTGCGCTCGCGAACTGCGTCCTCAAGAGCGGCACACTGATTGTCGAGCAGCAAGTGAGCACGACGGCTCTTGAGCAAATTGCGAATCCGCAAGGCAACTTCGACATGATCAAACGGTTTGAGCAAGAAATCAGTCGCACCGGCCTCGAGCGCGCGCCGTTTCGATTCCTCATTCGTATCCGCGGTGAGAATAACGATCGGCAAAAAAGTCTCGTGTGTCTCGGAGCGAAGGCGCTCTAAAATAGCGAACCCATCAGGCGGCGGCATCATCAGGTCGAGCAGCACCATATCAGGTTCAAACCTTCTGCAAACGTCGAGGGCTCGTCTTGAATCAGTCACCGACTCAAAACGCGTGTATTCATTTTCGATGAGGATCTCCTCAAGCAGCGCGACGTTCACCGGCTCGTCATCGATGATGAGAATCTTCATTCTCGCGAGTTCGGCTGAATCGTTATGGGTGGATACACTCATGTGACGACTGCTTGTTCCTTAGAAGCATCTCCCGCTCCACTTGGGTCACTGGTTTCGTCGATAACGCGGAAAAATTGGTTCACATCGAGTGGCTTCGTGAGATAGGTGGCCGCCCCCGCTTGCATGAGCCGATTGATCTGCGCCTTTGTGGCGTCGGCACTGATCACGATTACCGGAATGCCGCGGGTTTCTGGCTGTGCCTTGAGCTGAGCGAGAACTTCCCACCCAGGCAGATCCGGTAGGTGCAGATCGAGCAGAATGAGATCGGGTGAATACTGTTGGGCAAGCTCCAGTCCGAGTTTTCCTTTGATCGCGGGCAGCAACTCAATCTCCGGCCGCTCCTCAAGCATTTGTTCGATCAGTGTAAGATTTGACAAATTGTCTTCGATATAAAGGAGCGTGCATTTTTTTTCCCTAGAGCTGGATTGCCTGACCACCTCGCCGTTTCTGCTTTGCGATGCCGCCTGTTCGAGCGGCGATTTGGTGCGTGGAAGTTCAACCCAGAAAGTGGTCCCCTTTCCAACAACGCTGTCGACACCGATGGAGCCGCGCATCGCTTCCACTAAACGTCGCGAAAGCGCGAGCCCAAGGCCGGTTCCTTCAATGTTCGACTGCTCAGCGCCGAGGCGATCGAACGGGGTGAAGAGGCGACTAACTTTTTCCTGAGGAATGCCAGGCCCGGTATCGGCAATTGAAACACGTAGGTTCTCGCTGGCGTTGGCCACACACGAAACGGATACGCTGCCGCCCTCGGGTATGTATTTCACACCGTTGGCGAGCAGATTGAGCAACACTTGCTTAAGTCGCTGTCGATCGGCCATCACATGCACCGATGCCTCAACATCGACATCGGCGAAGAGCTGGACCTTTCGCTGCGATGCCAGCGGCCGCATCAAGTCGATCGCTTCGGCCAGCGCGTCACCCACAGAAACCGGCTCCAGCGAAACCTGCATCTTGCCAGTCTCGATCCGGCTTATGTCGAGCACTTCGTTGATGAGTCCGAGCAAATGCTGGCCAGCATTGACGATGTGGCGAAGACGACCGCGCTGCTTTTCAGTTGGATTCTGGCGTTCGAGCAACTGACCGAAGCCAAGGATCGCGTTCAGCGGCGTGCGTAGCTCGTGACTGACCCGGGAGAGAAATTCACTCTTCGCTTTGCTCGCGCGCTCAACTTCCTCGACCCGTCTGCGTTCGGTGATGTCTTCGACAGTGCCCTCGTAGTAGGAAACCTTGCCCTCGCTGTCTCGAACCGCGCGAGAGTTCTCACAGAGCCATCGCCTGGTTTTATCCTTGCGAAAGATTTCATACTCGAACAATTCGACCGATCCGTGCGTCTCAATCGCCTGCTTGAACTCACTGCGACGTTTTGGATCGACATAAAGACTTTGTTGAATGTCGTTAACGTTCGCAATTAGCTCTTCCGGTGAATCGTATCCAAACATGCGGGCCAGCGCCGGGTTGACGCTGAGAAATCTTCCATCCGGTGTACTTTGGAAAATTCCTTCGATCGCATTTTCAAAAATCGCGCGATACTTGTGTTCCGCTTCACGGAGCGCTCGTTCGGCGCGTTTTCGCTCAGTGACATCCTGCGCGGTGCCAAACATCCGGAAATGTTCGCCAGACTGGTCTTTGACGACATCACCCTGGCTATGGACAAACCGGACTTCAGCATCAGGGCGAATGATTCGGTATTCCGTGTCGTAGCGAGGACCTCCGTTGAGGGCCGCAGCAATTGCTTGTTTGATCAGTTCCCGATCTTCGGGATGGACCAATTCCTGGAATTTCTCAAAGTCCAGCTCGTTTTCTCCGGGCTGCAGTCCAAAAATACGATAAGTCTCGTCTGACCAACGAATGCGGTCAGAATCAAAATCGCGTTCCCAATAACCAAGGTGTGCGATGCCCTGGGCTTGAGCGAGCTTGTCTTGGCTGCCGCGCAATTCGGTATCTTGGGATTGGATCTGGTCGAGCATTTGATTGAAAGCATCAGTCAACACTCCGACTTCGTCGCTGCATGTCTTGCTGGCGCGGACGGAGTAGTCATTGTGGTCAGCGACCGTTCGTGCGGTATCTGCCAGACGGAGAATCGGATCGGTAACGAAACGCAGAAATTGGCCCGAAAGTATGAACGCGACCAAAAGTGAGGCGGCCAGAACCAAAGTAAAGATACTCGTGTAGAGTTTCAGCAGCTGCGATCTGGTCGCCCGCAAATCCGCCAGCACCCAAAGGGTTCCTTCCTGGGCTCCGCCAAGCGTGACCGGTTGCGCGAGAATGATTCTGTCGCCGTTAATTCTGAAGCCGGACTTCAGACGCGCTGTCCTAATTTCCGATTCGTCGCGCGTTGTCCCAAAAAATGCCAGTCGTTGTTGGTTTGCAACCTCGAGCCGCGCACTAACCACTTGAGGCATTCCCTTTAACCCGCTGAGGATTTGGTTGGCAGCTCCCTCGTCTTTAAACCTGACCGCTGCCCCGCATTCGCGTGCCGTGATTTCGCCGACGATGGCGAGTTCGTGCATGGCGTGCTGCTTCAAAATGCAGGCCTGAAAATAAAAGAGGGCCCCGAAGGCCAGGAAAAGGACGAATGCAGTGATCGCCATGATCACTAACATGATCTTTTGCCGGATAGGTCGGTCGTGAAGAATGAGCATGCGCAGGGAACGAGGATTCAAGCCTGCTAAAAGCTATTTTCACGCCCGATTGGAAAAATTCCCCCCGTTTTGCCTCTAGTCGACCGATTCCGAAATTGGCGAAAGCCGTTACCGGGTAATCTCCGAGCCAACAGGAACATATTCTGCTTTCGCAACGAGGGTGAACTGCTCGTGCAGCGGCGTCGTTCTAGGCGACTTCTCCGGGCGCCACCCATTCCCATAATGAATGCTTTCACCCGTGATGCCGCCACAACGGCCACTACTCCGCCCGCGCAGAGAGCGCGGCAAAATACTGCGCCGCCGAACCACAAGGGCAGTCGCTTTTTGACCAGCGCTTCACTAATCGCGATCGCTGCCGGTCTGGCATTCGGGTTCTGGAGCGTATCGCGTCAGTTGGCTCCCGAGATTATCACTCCGTCCACTTCCGCAGAGGAAACGAATTCGGCATTGGCTCCGCAAAAAAGCGTCGCAGTGCTGCCGTTTGAAAATCTCACCGAAAATGATCAAAACGCGTTTTTAGCAGACGGCGTCCAGGACGACATCCTCAGCGCTCTGTCCAAAATTGCTGACCTGAAGGTAATCAGCGGAACGTCGGTGAGCAGTTACGCCCCGGGGTCTGCGCGCGATCTCCCGAAAATTGGGGAAGCGCTCGGTGTCGGCCACATCGTACAGGGAACTGTCAGCCAATCCGGGACTCAAGTGCGTATTACCGCTCAGCTGAGCGATGCCCGAACAAATACGCGCGTCTGGTCGGAAACTTACGAACGCGACTTGGGGGAAGTCTTCGCGATTCAAACTGACATTGTAAAACGCATTGCCTCAAAACTTGGCGCAACGGTTACACCGAGCGAGGAAGCCGCAATTGGCGAACGGCCAACGCGAGACCTTACCGCCTACGGACTTTACGTCCGCGCGAAGAGCCGCATCGTCCGGATCGCTCTGAATGGTCAGATCGAGGAGAGATTGCGAGAGGCGATCAAATTCCTTGAGCAAGCTATCGCGCGCGACCCGGATTTCTATCTCGCTTATTGCCAATTATCCGCGGCCCACAATTACGTTTACTTTTTCGGTCTCGATCACACTCAAAGCCGCCTGGCTTCGGCCGACGTCGCTTTGCGCGAAGTAGTACGGCTGCGCCCGGATGCTGGCGAGACACATCTCGCCCGCGCCGATTTCTTTTACCGCTGTTATCTCGATTACACTCGTGCTCGCGCTGAGCTCGCTCAGGCGCAGCGCGGTTTACCGAACAACTCGCAAATCTTTGAATTGGCGGGATATATCGACCGGCGGCAGGGACTGTGGAACGAATCGGCACGAAACTTGGAGCGAGCCATCGAGCTCGATCCGCGTAATTTTTTTATGCTGCAGCAGATCGCACTCAGCTATCAGGAATTTCGGCAGTTCAGCGCAATGGCTGCGGCATTGGATCGTGCGCTCGCCCTAACCCCGAGCGATGTAGATACTCGTGTCACCCGCGCGCTTGTCGGTCTTGAATGGAAGGCGGATCCCCAACCCTTGCATGACACCATCGGGCAAATTCTCTCCGAACATCCACAAAGTGCGCCGGATTTAGCCGCTCAGTGGTTTTACGTCGCGTTATGCCAACGGGACCACGCTGCAATCTCGCAAGCTCTGGCGGCGATGCCGGCCAGCGGCATATCCATCGACCTGAATTTTCCTCGCTCATTGTGCAAAGGATTGGCCGCTCGTGTGCAAGGCGATGCTGATGGTGCTCGTGAAGCGTTTCTGCAAGCGCGTGACGAAATTGAGAAAACCGTGAAGGAGCAACCCGATTATGGTCCCGGATTTTCCGTGCTCGGAGTCGTCGACGCTGCTCTTGGTCGAAAGGAGGATGCGCTGCGCGAAGGCCGCCACGCCGTTGAGCTACTGCCAGTCACTAAAGATTCCATCGATGGCGCCGAGCTGGTGAAATATCTCGCCGTCATTTACGCGTGGTGCGGTGAGAAAGAACTCGCGCTTCAGCAGATCGCCGCAACGCTACGAATCCCCAGCACCTTGAGCTACGGGAATTTGAAGCTGCATCCCTATTGGGACCCGCTCCGCGGCGACCCGCAGTTCCAAAAGATTGTTGCCGATCTCGCGCCGACCAAACGCGAGAAAGAATAGAGTGGCCTTCGCCGGAGCCGGCGATGAATGCTCAGGCAGGAGCGAGTTCTTTCGGCCGCGGCGCGGCTTCGTGTTCGTGATAATGGGCGCTGCGCAGGAACGGAACTTTGTCGAGCACATGCTCCTGAAACCACTCGA
This sequence comes from Chthoniobacterales bacterium, assembly GCA_035948375.1. GTDB lineage: Bacteria > Verrucomicrobiota > Verrucomicrobiia > Chthoniobacterales > UBA10450 > AV40. The sequence continues at coordinate 34,768 of DASZJH010000020.1, read as the reverse complement.
GCCAGAGATAAATCACCGGCGTAACGAACAGAGTGATCATCTGTGAAAAAACGAGACCGCCGACGATGACAAGTCCAAGCGGTCGGCGCGACGCCGCGTCCTGACCGAAACCAAGAGCGAGTGGAATTGCACCCATCAAAGCGGCGAGAGTTGTCATCATGATTGGTCGGAATCGTTCGACGCTCGCTTCGTGAATCGCGGAGCGCAGGTCCCACCCTTCGTCGATTCGTTGCAATGCAAAATCGACAACCATGATTCCGTTTTTCTTCACAATTCCGAGCAACAGAAACAGTCCGATCACGCTGTACAGCGACAACGTTGAATGAAAGATCCACAAGGTCGCCAAACCGCCGACTACTGCGGGCACGATGGCCGGAAACAAAACCGTGATCGGGTGCACATAGCTTTCGTAAAGAATTCCCAAGATCACATACATGACGAACACCGCACCAATTAGAAGCAACGGCAACGCGCGGAAAAGTTGGCGGAAAACGAGCGCTTCGCCCTGAAAGGTCGATTGGACGCTCGGATGCTCGCGTTGAATTTGAGCGAACGAATCTTCGATGTATTTGGTCGCGTCGCCGATCGCGACGCCGGGCAGCAAATTGAAATTGATTGTGACGCTGGTGAATTGATCGAAGTGGTTCACCGCTTGCGGACCAACGACTGTGCTCGTCGAGGTTACCGCGCGCAACGGAACCAGATCAGCCGCCGTTCCGGTAGTCGCCGTAATTCCGGTACCGCCTCCATTTTGGCCGATGTTACCGCTGTTGCTTCGCACGTACAAATTGTTGAGATCGGTAGGAGTCGCACGCTCGTTGTCTTTTGCTTCAAGAATGACCTGATATTGATCGTCCGGCTGTTTGATCAGATACACGTAATTCTGCGAATAGGCGTTCTTTAACAAACTTTGTACGGCCGCAGTGGAAACGCCGTACATCGCGGCGCGCTCGCGGTCGATGTTTACCGTCAGGTTTGGAGTGCTGTGATAATAATCCGATCGGACCGACGCGAATCCTTTGAACTGATACAGCTTCGCCATTAACTGATCGGCCGAGGTGTAGACGTCGTCCGGAACAATTCCGCTGATCGTGTAGGCGTACTGTCCCTGGGTTTGGTTCGTCGCGCCGACGTTGATTTGCAAAACCGGTTGCGGCGTGATGACAGCGGTGATGCCCGGGATCGTGCTGATAGATTTTTGCAGACGTAACAAACATTGCTCTATCGGATCACGCTGTTCGCGCGGTTTGAAGACTGCGAAGATTACCGCCTGCGATGCGGCGCTGCGTTGGGCCGAGCCGGCAACCGTAAAAAATTGCGCGATGCTCGGTTCGGCGATGATTTTTTCGTTCACCTGCTTTTGAAAGGCGCGCATCTGTTCCGGCGATGTGCCTTCCTGCGCGATAAAAACGCCTCGGGCGGAACCACTGTCGCCCGGAGGAAGCAAAGTGAATGGCAAGTGCGTAAAGAAAAACCAAAGGGCGGCGATGCAAGCCAAAAGGATCGGCACCGTCAAGTACGCGCGGTCAAGAAAGCGATCGAGTGCGCGGCCGTACCAATCGATCACGCGCTTGATGAAATCGCTGGTCCAACGCTCCATTCGCGCCTGTTTGTGGCCGGCCCGGCGTTCATCAAGAATTCGTGCGCACATCAGCGGCGTCAGCGTCAACGAAACCAAACCCGACGCCAGAATCGCCACGATGATGGTGATTGAAAATTCCTGAAAGATTCGGCCGAGCAAGCCCGGCAGAAAAACCAGCGGAATGAACACCGCGGCCAGAGAAAGCGTCATCGACAGAATCGTAAACGAAATTTCGCCCGCGCTGTTGTAGGCCGCTTTCAGGATCGATTCGCCGTGCTCGGCGCGCCGGATCACGTTTTCCAAAAACACGATCGCATCATCGACCAGGAAACCGATCGCCAGCGTCAACGCCATTAACGTGAGGTTGTTGATCGAGAATCCAAGCATGTACATCACCGCGAACGTAAGCAGCAACGACAGCGGCAACGCGACTGCGGGAATCAAAGTGTCCTTGGCGCGCCCGAGAAAGAGGTAAATGACAGCGACCACCAGCACGAACGCGATGATTAATGTCGCGCGTACGTCGTGCACTGAATTCACAATCGTCTGGGAGCGATCGAATACTGGGAGCAGCGTGATCGAACCGGGCAAACCCGCGCGCAACTCAGGAGTTAGAGCTTTGACCGAATTCGCGACTTCGACGGCGTTCGCTCCCGCCTGCCGCGAAACGGCAAGCACGACAATCGATCCCGGCGGATTATAGCCGCGGGCAAAGAAGAAGCGCGATGTGCGCTCGTCTTGCACGCTCTGTTTCGCTTCCGCGACATCGCGCAAATAAACCGGCGAATTGTCCTTGTTGCGCGCCACGATCAAGTTCCGATAACCTTCTGCCTGATCGATCTGGCCGTTCGGTTGCAGAACAAACGTCTGATGTGCTCCGTCGAATTGTCCGGCGCCGGAATACACCGTTCCGGCTTTTATCGCGGTTGCCAGGTCATCCATCGTCAGTCCGCGCGCAGCCAACGCCGCCGGGTCCGCTTTGATCCGAATGGCGCCTTGCACGCCGTAGATGTTGACTTGCGACACGCCGGGCAAAATCGCGATTCGCTGCCCGACAACGGTAGACGCGTACTTATATAGATCGCCATCCGTGAGCGTGTCGGACATCAATCCGATGAGATACACCGCTTGATCGTTCGGGTTCGTCTTGGAAAAAGTTGGGGGACTCGGGAGATCGATTGGCAACTTTCCAGTCGCGCGCTGGATCGCGGCCTGGACGTCGGTGGCCGCGTCGGTGATGCTCTTGCTCAAAACAAATTGCAGGGTAAGCGATGTGTTCCCTTGGCCACTCGAGCTGGTGATGATGTCGAGTCCGGGGATTTGCAGGAATTGTTTTTCGAGCGGCGTCGCGATGTTGTTCGCCATGGTCACCGGATCCGCTCCGGGATAAGCGCAACTGACTTGAATGATCGGATAATCGACACCCGGAAGATCGTTTACCGCAAGTTTGTTGTAAGTCGCAATTCCCGCGACGATGACTGACAACGTCAACAACACCGTCATCACCGGCCGACGAATGAACGGCCCGGAAAGTCCAGTGCCCTTGACCGAAACCAACTTTGGCGATTGCGGCGTGCCGCCATCCGGTGTCGATCTTACGCGATGTTGATCTTGCGAGTCGCGTTCGCCATTGCCCGCGCCGTCGTGTTCGTCCGATTGATCCATGAAAAAATTACGGCGCGCTTTTGCTTGTGACGCTATTCCCGTCGCTCGCAGCCTGTGGCGGATTGTAAGGCTTCGGTTCCACTCTTGTTCCAGGCGCGAGGGCAAGTTGTCCAGTGACAATGACCGTTTCGTCAGGCTCCACTCCGCTTTCGACAACGGTGAGGCCGCCGTCTTGTCGTTGTCCCGGTTTGACCGGGCGCAGATCGACCGTGTTATCCGGCTTCAGCACAAAAACGAACGGACCGCTCTGACTGATTTGCACAGCTTGCGATGGAACGAGTCGCGCATCTTTGATCGTGTCGAGGATGAAACGAACTCGCACGAATTCCGACGGCCAGAGTGCGCGATCCGGATTCGGCGTCACTGCTCGCGCTTTCACGGTTCCCGAGCCGGGTTGCACCGCGGTGTCGATGAAATATAAATCGCCGGTGCGCGGCGGCATCTTTGTGTCGGGCGACCACGTCTGAACCTTCACATTCGGCCCGCCAAGGTATTTTCGCACCAAACCGAGATCCGTTTCCGACACCGTGAAATCGGTGTAGATCGGATCGAGCCCCTGAATCGTCACAAGCGATCCGGTCGACGGTCCGACTAAATTGCCGATGTCAACATTGCGCAAACCGATTCGGCCGTTGATCGGCGATTTGATGTAGCAATAATCGAAATTCACCTGCGCCGCCTCAGCTGCCGCTTGCGATTTCTGCGCATTTGCCACGGCAATGTCGTAATCCTGCGGCGCGTTAACACCCTTTGCGCGCAAATCCGCTTGTCGTTTCGCCGTAACCTGATCCAACGCCGCTTGTGCTTTCGCCTGATCGAGAGCGGCTTGATATGGAGCGGGGTCGATCGTGAAAAGCAGATCTCCTTTTTTGACGTCAGCGCCGTCCTGAAAATGGCGCGCCATGATTTTGCCGCTGACTTGCGCCTGGACCAGCACCGTTTCGTAGGCCGCGCAGGTCCCGATTTCGTCCAAATAAAGTGGAACGTCTCTGCTAACGACTGTCGCCACCAACACTGGGCGCGCCGGCCCCTGCGCCGCTTTTTTTTGTTCGACTCCGCGTTGCAAGGTGCGCGCCACCGCGAACGCCGCGAGAATCACAAACAACAAAACGCCCCAGCGCGGAATCCGCTGCTGCTTTTTGCCGCCGGTCGTTTTCACTCGTCTAGGTTGCTGGACCTCCGTCGCAGCTCCATTCCCTGACTCTATTCGCACGCCCATGTTAATTCTTTCCGTTCTTTTCAGCTCGGGCGCGCCGTGCGGCATGCTTTCCGTTTCCATTCCCCTTTTCCGCTTTTTCCCGGATACGGTCTAACACTCGCATGCAGATCCGAAGTTCGGCGGGGGAAATTTCGTCCAGCAATTCATGACGAAGTTTGAAAGCTGTGGAGCTGATTCGCTCAATGACGCGTTGGGCACGCGGCGCCAGGTGGACGGTCTTGCAACGCCGATCGTGCGACGCATTCTTGCGGGCGACCCATTTCTCATTCTCGAGCCGATGCAACAAAGCCACCAGGGTTGGTTCCTCAATTCCTAGATGCGATGCAATCTCGGCCTGCGTCAATGGCCCCCGCGCGAGGGATAAATGCATCAACGTCCGCCATTTCGCCTGACTCAAACCCATCGGTTTGAGGCGTTCATCCAACCTCAGCCGCCAGGCCCGGGCGGTCCCGTGCAAAAGGGGACCAAAAAGATCGACATCGTTAGTCTTCACGGACGGAAATCGTTAGCTTGCTAACTAATTCCAGATGCGAAGCAGTGTCAATGCCAGGGACTTACTCGATTTTGAGCAGGAGGATCGATTCTTTCCGGTAATCTGTGCTTCGCATGATCCGGCGCGGCTGGCGTGGCGCCCAGCGATTGCTTTCCAAAACCTCCTGTTCCCGCTCAGGCCGGACGAGCAGATACTGCGCGTCGCTCGGCAGTTCATCGATGTCGTCTGCGTAAACGAGCTTCGAGCGCATGTAGAAGAAGATCGGCTGATAGTTTGGATCGAGCGCGTAAACCGTCGCGCCTTGCGGAATGTTTGACTCAACTTGCGTCGCCAGACGTTTGATCCGCTGCCGCCGATCCATCTTCGGAATAACCGCGATCGCGTAAGTCCACATTGCGACACACGCCAGAACAACGATTGCGATGATCGTGTTCTGGCGGGCCTTGAACGAAAACGATTTTCCGCCGAGCCAATTGGGCCACCGCAAATTTTCTTCGCAGAACGTCATCGCCAGTAACCAGATCGCCGGGACAATCGCGGGCATCGCGTAACGCGGAATCGATCCCGGCACAAGATCGACAATCACAAACGGAACGAGCGCGCCCCAGACCAGCGCTTTCGCAAGTTGTCGATCTTTCTCGTCCGCGAAAGTTTCAAACCGCACCAGCGGTAAAAAGATTGCCCATGGCAAAAGATAAAGAACGCCGTGCGGCATGTTGAAGATCCACCGGGCGAATTGAAAATCCGTCCCGCGCAGACGACCGGTGAATTGCTGCGACCACTTCGTCGTCGCAGTGACGTGGCTGGTAGCTTGCATGAATGGAATTGCCCACGCCGCGAAAATTCCTAGCATCAGCACAATGCCAATAAAATGCCCCGGATGAAACAGCGCACGCCAATTGCGTTCTCTCCACACGACCGCAACAACAACTCCGTAGAAAAATAAGAGATGGACTGGGCCCTTCGCGAGACAACCAAGACCGAGAAAGACAAATGGAATTGTCCAGATGAGCCACGGTGATTTCTTCTGCAGCCAAAAACTCAGCCAGAAAATAATCGCGAGCGCGCAAAGCGAAACGTAAAGCCCTTCGATCTCAATCAGCCTGCCTTTTTCGATAATGCCGGCATTTATCAGCCACATCAGCGCGGCGATTGTCGCTCCTCGGGGGCCGAGACTCGCGCGCGCAACGGTGACGAACGAAATCGCGACGAGCAAAACGCAAACGATGGACGGCACACGCGCCGTCCATTCCTTTTGCACGCCGAAAAATTTGAATGAGCCCGCAACGAGCCAATTGATCAGCGGCGGTTTACGAAAATAGGTTTCGCCTCCGACCTGCGGGACCAGATAATTGCCGGTCTCGATCATCGTGATCCCCGGCAAAATTCGCCGCCCTTCTTCACCTTTAATCGCGAGCGAACCGAGCCCCGGCAAATAAAGCGCCGCCCAAACCAGACTAACGATGAGCAAACTGCCGGCGCGCGATGTCATTGAGATTGGAATGTTGGACGCTGCCCGCGCGGCATTCAACCCCACAGCTTGACGGTTCATCCCGCGAAGGTAAATTCAGGGTCTAGTCCGCGCTGGAGGGAGTGGGAAACGATGTCCCACTCCTTTTGGGTCTGCGGACTGGATGTTTTATGAACGCGGAAATAGCAGCGATGTTGGATTACATGGAGCGGGAACGCGGGATCAAACGCGAGACCCTGCTCGAAGCGCTTTCCACAGCGCTTCTTTCGGCATCCAAGAAAAGTGTCGGCGCCGCTCGCGACCTGAGGATCGACATCGACCCGAAGACTTGCGACATCCGCGCGCTGGCAAATTTGATCGTGGTCGAAGATGTGACGAATCCGCAGGACGAGATCGCGCTCAGCAGAGCTCGCAAGCTCAGACCGGACGCGAAGGTTGGCGATACCGTCGAAGTGGAAGTCACGCCGAAAAATTTTGGCCGCATCGCCGCCCAAACCGCCAAGCAAGCGATGATGCAGCGCATCCGCCAGGTCGAAAAGGAAATGATTTACGAGGAGTTCAAGGATCGTGCGGGCGAGATCGTCAGCGGCACAGTGCGACGGTTCGACCGGTCCGACGTGATTCTCGATCTTGGAAAATTTGAAGCGATCATGCCTCAACGCGAGCGCGTCGTAGTGGAAGATTACAACGTCGGCGATCGCCTTCGCGCCTATGTGGTCGCGGTCGAAAACGGGTTGCGCGGTCCCGAGATCATCGTTTCGCGCAGTCATCCGAATTTTGTGCGTCGCCTTTTCGAATTGGAAGTGAGCGAGATCGCCGATGGGACGGTGGAGATTCGCGGAATCGCACGCGAAGCCGGTTATCGAACAAAGATCGCGGTTTGGAGCGCGAACGATAAAGTGGATCCGGTTGGCGCGTGCGTTGGGATGCGCGGTTCGCGCGTGAAGAATATTGTCCGCGAGCTGAACAACGAAAAGGTCGACATCATTCGTTGGAGCTCGGATCCGAAGGAATTCGTTCTGGAAGCGTTGAAACCGGCGAAGGTGAAAAATCTGACCTTCGACACGGAGAAAAAGATCGCGCACATTTCGGTGGATGAAGATCAGCTCTCGCTGGCGATCGGGAAAAAGGGACAGAACGCGCGGCTCACTTCACGATTAACGGGTTGGGAAATCAACATCGACAAAGACACGTCGGCGACGACGGCGGTCGAGCAGAAGGTCGCACAAGCGGCGCAAACCCTGACCAAAGCGTTGCCGATCAGCGATGAGCAAGCGGTGACCCTCGTGAAATCAGGCTTTACCAATCTGGAAGGCTTGCACGCCGCCGAAGTTCAAGATTTGATAGACATTCTCAGCGTGGACGAAGCAAAGGCGCGTGAAATTCATGACGCCGTTCACAAACAGGATGCGAAACAAGAAGCGGGTGCGGCTCAACAGGGTTGAGCCATGAATAATTTTTCTAAATGGCAACAAAATCGAAACCAGCGGCAAAAAAACCTGCAGCCCGCAAATCCGTTGCCACGCACCATAAGCCTGCCCCGGCCAAGGGTAAGGTTTCGAAAGAAGCGGTAAAACCTCACCCGAAGCCGGCAGCTGCTCACCCGCCGGCGAAAGCGCCGACTCATTACGCGACGGCCGCGAAACCGCAACCGAAGCCGGCCGCGCCCGCACGGCCAGCGGTCGAAAGCGTTTCGCTGATCGATAAAAAACATCCGCAAAAAGCGGCGGACGGCGAGACCAAGAAGAAAACCACGGTTTTGCCGCCGATCTCGCGGATTCGCGAATCGCTCGCAACGACAGGCGCTCCTACGCCGGCCAAGCCGAAAGCGCCCGAGCCCGCGCCTCCGCCAGCATCGACAACTGACGGCGCCGAAGTCGCAACCGCTGAAACGCCGTCGCAAAAAGTGATTCACATCAAGCCGCCGATCATCGTGAAGCAGCTAGCGGCGGACCTTGGTTTGAAACCGCACCAGCTGATCGCCGAGCTGATGGCGTTCAACATTTTTGCAAATATCAATCAAACGATCGAACCCGACATCGCGGCGAGGATCGCCGAAAAGCACGGATTCGTTTTGGAGAAGGAACGGCGCGAGAAGGGCGCGGGCGTGCACAAAGTCGAGCAGGTCGTCGTTGCTCCGCCGCCGCCGGTCATCAAGAAACCCGAAGAACTAAGACCCCGCGCGCCGATCATCACTTTCATGGGTCACGTCGACCACGGCAAAACCTCGTTGATGGACGCGATCCGCAAGACGCGCGTGGCGGCGGGTGAAGCCGGTGGAATTACACAGCACATTGGCGCTTACTCAGTTGAACACAAGGGACACAAAATCACTTTTATCGATACGCCGGGCCACGCGGCTTTCACCGCGATGCGGGCGCGCGGCGCCAACGTCACCGACATCGTCGTGCTGGTGGTGGCGGCCGACGATGGCATGATGCCGCAAACGATCGAAGCGATCAATCACGCCAAAGCCGCGCCCCACGTCGAAATCATGGTGGCGATCAACAAGATCGATTTGCCGGGCGCCAACATCGACAAGGTAAAAAAGCAACTCCAGGACCGCGGCCTGACTCCGGAAGATTGGGGCGGCAAGACGATCGTGTGCGAAGTTTCAGCGACGCGCGGCACCGGCATCGATCATTTGCTCGAAATGATGCTGCTCCAGGCGGAAGTGATGGATTTGAAAGCATCGCCGACGGCGCGACCTCGCGGCACAGTGATCGAAGCGCAAGTCGAACCCGGCCGCGGACCGACTGCCGCCGTTATCGTGCAAATGGGGACATTAAAAGTCGGGGAACCGTTTATCTGCGGCGATTTTTCCGGCAAAGTGAAATCGTTAATGGACGACAAAGGCAAGCCGGTGAAAGAGGCCGGTCCGTCAACGCCGGTGAAGGTTCTCGGATTTACCGGACTGCCAAACGCAGGCGACGAATTCTTGGTAATGGAATCGGAGCGCGCGACAAAGACTTTGAGCGATGAACGGCTCGACGCGAAGCGGGCCCAGAAACTCAGCGTGCCGCAACGCGCGACGCTTGAGACATTGCTGGAAGCGGCCGATGGCAGGAAAACGCTGCGCCTGGTTTTGAAGTGCGACACTCAGGGTTCAGTCGAAGCGATCAGTGCCGCGCTCGGTCAGATCGAGAGCAAGAAAATCGAGCTCGAGCTCATTCACGCTGCTGTCGGTCCTATTTCGGAATCGGATATTTTGCTAGCGAGCGCATCGAACGCGGTCGTCGTTGGCTTCAACACCAAGGTTGAAAACATGGCTGTAACGGCCGCGAAACGCGAAGGTGTTCAGATCAAGCTCTACAGCATCATTTACGAGCTGCTCGACCAGATGAAAGATGCGATGGCCGGATTGCTCGACCCGGAATTCCGCGAAACCGTTATTGGCCACGCCGAAGTCAAACAAGTGTTCGAGCTCAGCAGAGGAATTGTCGCTGGTTGTTTAGTGACCGATGGCCGGATCGCCCGCACGGCCCGCGCTCGCGTCACGCGAAAACGTCAACCGGTTTACGATGGCGGAATTTCCACCCTGCGCCGATTCCAGGACGATGTGAAGGAAGTCCGCTCGGGTTTGGAATGCGGCATCAAGCTCGGCGATTTCAGCGAATACCACGTCGGCGATATCATCGAGTGTTATCAGCTCGAAGCTATGGCCCAAAAACTTTGATGGGAATGAAAGGGCGCTATGAAACACCGAATGCTGCGGGTCAACGAAGTCGTAAAACGGGAATTGAGCGGAATCCTAGCCCGCGAAATCAGTTTTGAAGGCGCGCTCGTTACTATCAATCACGTTGACGTCAGCTCCGATCTGAAGAGCGCGCATGTTTTTGTCAGTGTCCTGGGATCGGAGAAAGCTGAAATTGTAATGAAAAGGCTCGAAGAGCATCGCGTTGCCTTTCAATCTGAACTCGCGCGTCGGGTGACCATGAAGTTCACGCCGCACCTGCTTTTTCATCTCGACGAGTCAATCGCGCGCGGCTCGCGGATTGTCGAAATTTTGCAGCAAATCGACTCCGACAGCGAAAAGCGCGAGTGAGCGAGAAATTCGACCAAATCGGCCGGGCTCTGCGAGAACATCAAACGTTCGCTGTGCTAGGCCACGTTCGCCCGGATGGAGACGCCCTCGGGAGTCAGCTCGCGCTCGGTGTTTCGTTGCGGCAGTTGGGCAAGAACGTTCGGATTTGGAACGAGGAAGGCATGCTCGATAAATACAGCTTCCTCCCGTGCGCGAACTTGCTCACCAGACCGCCGGCCCAGCCGGAAGACGTCGATGTTGCGGTAGCGCTCGACACTGCGATTCAAAATCGACTCGGAACAACCGTGGCTGCGATCAAGTCGGCGAAACTCTGGATCAATATCGATCATCATCCGAGCAATCCCGGTTATGGCGACATCGTCTACATCGATCCCAAATCGCCCGCTACCGGCCAAATTCTTTTCGAGCTGATGACGCAACAACAATTGCCGATCGATCCTGCGATCGCCGAGAATCTTTACGTCGCCATTTCAACTGACACCGGCTCGTTTCAATATCCAAACACGACTGCACGCACGTTCGAAATCGCGGCTGAACTTGTCCGCGTTGGTGTCGATGTTGGTCGCGCCAGCCAATTGATCTACGAAAATTATCCGCGACGCCGCGTCGAACTGTTGCGCGATCTGCTCGGCACCATGCAATTCGACGCCAAGGATCGCGTCGCCAGTTTCAGTTTGAGCATGGCGACGGCAAAAAAACTCGGTGTGTTGCCGGAGGACAACGAAGGGCTAATCGATCACCTGCGCGCGATCCGTGGCGTCATCGTTGCCGTATTTTTTGAAGAACTCCCGGACGGCAAAGTGCGCGTGAGCATGCGATCAAAAAGCGAGAAGGTGAACGTGTGCGCGATCTGTGAAAAATTCGGCGGCGGCGGGCACGTTCTCGCCGCCGGGGCGCGCGTAAAGGGAACACTCGCGGAAGTGGAAAAGAAAATTCTGGAGGAAACTCGTGATGTTGTCAGTCGCAGCAGCTCCTGACGGCGTCTTGCTCGTCGATAAAGCCGACGGAATGACTTCGCACGACGTGGTCGCAATCGTGCGTCGCCAACTCGGAATCAAGAAGGTCGGTCATTGCGGCACGCTTGATCCCATTGCGACCGGATTGCTTCTGTTAACGATCGGCCGCGGAACAAAAGTTCAGGATTTGTTGATGAGCGAAGACAAGGAGTACGTCGGAACACTCACGCTTGGAACAGCGACGAGCACGCAAGATCGACAAGGCGACGTGGTCGACACCAAACCAGTGCCGGAGTTCACTGAAGAACAGATTCGCGCCGCGTTCGATAAATTCGGTGGAGACTTTTACCAAATGCCTCCCATGGTTTCGGCCAAAAAGCACGGCGGTGTCCCGCTCTACAAACTTGCGCGCCAGGGAAAAGTGGTCGAACGCGAGCCGCGGTTCGTTCACGTTTACCGCTACACCATCGACCGCATCGCGTTGCCCGATGTCGATTTTAGCGTGCTGTGTAGCAAAGGATTTTATGTTCGGACCTACGCGCACGACATCGGCGAGACGCTCGGCTGCGGCGCACACTTAAAATCGCTGCGGCGAACCAAATCGGGACGGTTCGACGTCGCCAATGCGATCAGCGTCGCTCAAATCAGAAATTCGCCGCGCGAAGAAATCGCGCAGCGAATTCTTTCCCTGCCGCAGGTTTCGCGAATGCGCGGCGCCTGACACTCTAAGATCGACAATGGACGTTCTTCGCTCCATCTCCGAACTATCGCGTCTCCCTGGGCCCCTCGTCTTGGCCATTGGCGTTTTCGACGGCGTTCATCGCGGACATCAGGCGGTCATTTCTACGTCGGCCGATCACGCGCGGACCGCAAATGGCACGCCGGTCGTGGTCACATTCGATCCGCACCCCGAAAAGGTTCTGCGACCGGAAAAAGCTCCGCACCTACTTACCGCAACTCAGCACAAGATTGTGCTAATCCGAAATCTCGGCGTTGGCCACCTCCTCGTCATCACGTTCGACAAACAGTTTGCCACGACAGAGCCGGAAGATTTCGTCCAGCAATTAGTCAACAGTTCGAAGCCGCTCCGGGAAATTTGCGTCGGTCATGAGTGGTCGTTCGGAAAGCATCGCCGGGGTAATCTCGATTTGCTCAAACAGCTCGGGGCAAAATTGAATTTCCAAGTAGTCGGTGTTCCGCCGGTGAAAGCAAATAGCGAGGTCGTAAGCAGCACGGCGATTCGGCGGGCGATTGAGAAAGGCGATTTCTCCAAAGCAGCTGCGATGCTCGGACGCGAATACACGATCTTGGGAACAGTGACGCGGGGTGGCAACCTCGGAAAAAAAATCGGATTTCCAACCGCTAATCTGAGCGCACACAGCGAGCAGTTCCCGCCAAATGGCGTTTACGCCGCCGAGGCGAAGATCGACAACGAGCTGCATCGCGGGGTAATCAACCTCGGAGTTCGCCCGACCGTGAGCGGCGGCAAGTCCGAGCGCGTGCTCGAAATTCATCTCTTCGATTTCAACCGCGACATTTACGACCACGACGTCGAAGTCCGGTTTCTCAAATTTCTTCGCCCGGAAAAGAAATTCGAAAATATCGACGTCCTGGTCGCGCAAATCCGGCGCGATATTGAACAGGCACGTGATCTTTTCCGGTCTTAGTCGCTAAGGCTCAACGCTTTATTTTTTCCGGCGAGGACGCGCGCGCGAAACCGTCACCGACGCAGGTCGATCCTCTTCGCGCGGAGGAATTCCAAATCTTTTTTGCACGCGCAACATTTGCCGATCGATCTCCTGAATCTGGGCCATCAACAATTCTTTTCGCTCAGAAAGGCGAACCAGTTCTTTCAGCGTCGCGCTCGGAATATTCCTCAGCATTTCCCTACTCTGACCTGCAAGATCGACAATGCAAACGGCGACGCCGTTACGATTGAAGCTGATTGGTCTCGTAGGTCGCGGCAAAAATACCACCGGCCATGACAAGGATGCCGCTGACCAAAGCAAACGCCACTACCCAAATTGTCGGAATGGTCGTCAGTCGGAACATTTCAACCAAAATGAAACGACCGCCATCGGACAGCACATAGGTGAGCGCGCTGGCAAGGGCGCTCATCCCCACCAGAATGAACGAGCGCAAAAATTCATGTCGCCGGACTGGTTGCGGCAATTGCCGCAAAACTCGCGCCGTGAAGCTGTCGTCCTCAATGTAGGGCGCCGCCTCCTGCAGCTTTCGATCCAACCAATCGTCTTCAATTTCCGTGCTCATCCTTACTGCGCCCAGGCTGCCAAAGTCTTCTTCAATTTCTCACGACCGCGCAACACGTTTGTTTTGACGGTGCCCAGTGGAATATCGAGCACCCCGGATGCCTCGTCATGTGACAAACCGTTCTGGCAGCAAAGCAAAACTGCCGATCGCTCGTGCAACGGCAGCAAACTTAACGCATGCATAAGGTCGTGCCTTAAACCTGGATCCACAGTCTGCGGATCCTGCTCGGCCTGCCACTGTTCCTCGTTAATGCCCACAAGTTCCTTTCGCTTTCGCGCGTCCTCGCGAAAGCAATTGTAGGCGATCCGATAAAGCCAGGTGGAAAATTTCGCCTCCCCGCGAAAGCTCCGAATGTTTTTGTAGGCACGCAAAAAGGCGTCCTGAGCGAGATCGTCGGCCAAGGCGATGTCGCCGCGGGTAAGCTGGCGCAACAAACCGCGCACGCTCGATTGATGCCGACGGACCAGCTCGCCAAAAGCGTGTTGGTCGTCATCGACAAGAGTCCGAGCAATAAGATCGGCATCGGTCAGCTCCACATGAGAAGATTACGGGGTTGGCGGTGGCGGCGGAATCTCGTTCTTCTTTTCGCCTTCGAGTTTCCAAACCAGGAGATAGCCGAGCCCAATGACAAACGGGATCACGCCGATCGCCCACGCTCCCCCTTCCCAATCGTTCCACGCGCCGAAGCAAACCATTAATCCGACGCCCACCATCACAAGGACGATCCCGCGGCGCAGATCAGACCGTGCACGAATTGCGGGCGCCGGCGGCGCGAGCAACGTGGCCGGGATCGGCTGCCCTTTTTCCGCCAGCATCCGAATCGTGCGATGCATCGCTCGATTCCGGGAGAAACCGAAATACATGATTAGCGCGACGATCAGCACCGGCGCGCCAAAGATCGCCATAAAGACAATGGCAACGATCGGAACGACCATTTCGGGAACATCGTCTGTCGAAACCTTGGCACTGTCTTCATCGTCACCGATCACGATCCCGTGATGACCCTTAAACTTTTTCTCGATCTTCTGATGGATTTTCTCGGCAAGACTGTCGGGTGAAATGCTCGTTGAAGGAGACGGCGTCGCTGTTGGCGAAGCGGCGGGGGCCGGCGATTGGGCCAAAGCCGTCACGGCCAGCACAATTGAACAAATGCAGAGACACAATGTTTTCATATTCATCCTTTAGTAGTGAGATGCGACCCGAGGGCGCTTTGGATTCAAAAAAGTCCGCGCCGGACTGGCAATATTTTTCTGTAACGATGCCCGCTTCTACCTATGGGCCTCGGCGAATTGCGCTTCCTCAGTCGAGCCAAATAGAGCAACAGTGGAGCATTTGCCGCCGGAAATGGCCTGGGCGACGGCGTCGAAATAGCCAGTGCCGACTTCGTGTTGGTGCTTGGTCGCGGTATAACCATCGCCTGCCGCCGCAAATTCAGCTTCCTGCAAATCCGAATACGCCGCCATCCCGCGTTCGGCGTAGCCACGGGCCAACTTGAACATCGAATAATTGAGCGTGTGAAATCCGGCAAGAGTAACGAATTGAAATTTGTAACCCATCGCCGCCAGCTCGCGCTGAAATTTCGCGATCGTGGCGCGGTCGAGCTTCTGCTTCCAGTTGAACGACGGTGAGCAATTGTAGGCCAACAGCTTGTTCGGGAACTTCTGGCGCACTGCTTCCGCGAACCATTTCGCGTCAGCTAAGTCTGGTGTGCTCGTCTCGCACCAAATCAAATCCGCATACGGCGCATAGTTCTGTGCGCGCGAAATCGCCTGCTCGAGCCCGTTCCGAACGCAGAAGAATCCTTCCGGCGTTCGCTGACCGGTTAAAAATTCATGATCGCGTTCGTCGCTGTCGCTGGTAAGCAATTTTGCGCCGTTAGCGTCGGTTCGCGCGATGAGAATCGTGGGAACATCGGACACGTCCGCTGCCAAACGCGCGGCGATGAGATTTCGAATCGCGTAACTGGTCGGCACCAATACTTTGCCGCCCATGTGGCCACATTTCTTTTCGCTCGCCAGTTGATCTTCGAGATGAACGCCGGCGGCGCCGGCTTCGATCATCGCCTTGATCAACTCAAAAACATTAAGCGGCCCGCCAAAACCCGCTTCGGCATCGGCGACGATCGGCGCCATCCAATCGATCTCGGTTTTTCCATCGGCGTGATCGATTTGATCGGCGCGCAAAAGCGCATTGTTGATGCGGCGAATGACAGCCGGAACGCTATTGGCCGGATACAGGCTTTGGTCGGGATACATTTCGCCGGCGAGATTCGCGTCCGCTGCGACTTGCCAGCCGCTGAGATAGATCGCTTTCAGTCCGGCGCGGACCTGTTGAACAGCCTGGTTTCCCGTTAGTGCACCAAGAGCCGCAACAAAGTCCTCGGCGTGTAACAGCTCCCACAATTTCTCCGCCCCGTGCCGCGCCAGTGTGTGCTCGATCCGAACTGTCCCGCGCAAACGATCGACATCTGCACGCGAATACGGTCGCTCGATTCCAGCGAAGCGATTGTCCGATCGCTTCGAACTCTTGCCCGATTTGGCGCCATCCTTTTGCGTTTTCATTTGTTTAATCGAGAAATTCGTACGCGGGCAGCGTCAGGAACTCGACGAACTCGTCGTCGGTGGTGATCTTCGCAAACAATTCGTGGGCGAGTGTAAATTTGCGCTTGTCGTAAGCCGATTTTCCAATCTGCGATTTAATTTTGCCGAGCTCTTCCTCGAGCACTTCGGCGAACAGATTTTTCGTAACCTTCCGCCCGTCATTCAGTTTCCCCTCTGAATGTCGGATCCATTGCCAGACCTGCGCGCGAGAAATTTCGGACGTCGCTGCGTCTTCCATCAAATTGAACAATGGCACCGCGCCGTGACCTCGGAGCCAGGCTTCAAGGTATTGGACGCCGACCGAAACGTTTTGCCGCAAACCCGCTTCGGTGATTGGACCACGCGGGCTAAAATCGAGCAGATCTCTCGCGGTGACACTCACGTCCTCGCGTTTCTTGTCGATCTGGTTTGGCGTTTTCATGATCGCGTTGAACGCGTCGGTCGCCAGCTGAACCATTCCCGGATGCGCGACCCAGGTGCCGTCGTGACCGTCGCCGGCTTCGCGTTCCTTGTCCACGCGCACTTTCGCGAACGCCTCTTCGTTCGCTTTCGGATCGTTTTTCACTGGAATCTGCGCGGCCATTCCGCCCATCGCGAACGTGTTTCGCCGATGACACGTTTTGATGCAGAGCAACGAATACGAATGCATGAAATGCGTCGTCATCGTGACCAGTGCGCGATCCGCCAGAACGAAATCTTTCTTCGCGCGAAACTTCTTGATGCAGGAAAAAATGTAATCCCAGCGGCCGCAGTTCAGCCCGGAAGAATGATCGCGCAGCTCGTAAAGAATTTCGTCCATCTCGAACGCCGCTGGAATGGTTTCGATCAGCACTGTCGCACGAATCGTGCCGCGCGAGATCTTCAACTCATCCTGAGCGAGATTGAACACGTCGTTCCAGATCCGCGCTTCCGTATGGCTCTCCATCTTCGGCAAATAAAAGTACGGACCACTGTCGCGAGTCAGCAGCTCGTCGGCGTTGTGAAAGAAATACAGACCGAAATCGAACAAAGCGCCGGTGATTGCCTTTCCGTCGACAAGCACATGTTTTTCATCGAGATGCCACCCGCGCGGCCGAAGGAGTAGCACCGCGGTTTCCTCGTTCAGTTTATATTCTTTTCCTTCCGGACCGCGAAATGTGATCGTGCGCCGGATCGCATCGCGCAGATTGATCTGGCCTTCCACCATGTTTCGCCACGTCGGCGAATTCGCGTCCTCGAAGTCAGCCATGAACATTCTCGCGCCGGAATTGAGCGCGTTGATTACCATCTTGCGGTCGGTCGGGCCGGTGATTTCGACCCGACGGTCTTGCATGTCGTTCGGAATCGGCGCGCAGCTCCAGTCGCTCTCACGCATCTCTTTTGTCGCGGCCAGAAAATCCGGCATTTCACCGGCGTCGAAGCGTAATTGTCGATCTTGCCGCGCGCGCAGCGCTTCGTCCCTTCGCGAGCGAAACTCGCGCTCCAACTTTGCCACGAACGAAAGCGCGTCAGGCGTAAGAATTTCCGCAAATTGAGGTGTGATCTCAGCCGTGATCTGCAATCCGGCCGGCAACGTCGATTGCATCCATTATTTAATCGTGCGCCGCAAGTCCTTCGGCCGCATGGCTCTTTGAAAGCGTAGAGAAATGGAGCGGGTGACGAGACTTGAACTCGCGACGTCCTCCTTGGCAAGGAGGTGCTCTACCACTGAGCTACACCCGCGTCTTGACGGGACAGAAATAATGGCGCAGCGGGCCTTTTGCGCAACCGCGAAATTGGTCGGAGGGACCGCGTAGCCTGTCCTGAGCTTGCCGAATGGATCGCGTCCGAAAAGTTTGGGACGACACGGAGGTCGTCCCTCCATAAATTCAACCTCCGCATGAGTTCAACTCTCGAACAGTCGATCTCTCCGAACCGCGACGAGTTCCGTGCCCTCGCCAAACGCGGCAATCTCATCCCATTGATTGTCGAACTTGTGGCCGATGTGGAGACGCCGGTCTCGGCCTTCGCCAAGATCGACAATGGACAGCCGTGTTTTCTTTTTGAATCCGCCGAACGAAACGAAGAGTCCGGGCGGTTTTCGTTCATCGGCTTCGATCCAATCGTCCTTTTCAGCAGCAAGAATTGCGATGGCGATCCGCTGACCGAGTTTCAAAGAATTCTTTCGCGGTTTCAGTTCGTCGCCTCCACTGACATTCCTCACTTCGTCGGCGGCACTGTTGGCTACATCGGCTACGACGTCGTGCGCTTTTTTGAACCGACTGTGCCGATTCATCCGCGGGACGATCTCAAAATTCCGGAAATGATGTTCATGGTTCCACGAATGCTGCTTGTGTTCGATCATCGCTTTCGAAAACTCCGGCTTATCTGCAACGCGCTAGTCAGCGAGGAAGTTTCGGCAGACCAAGCCTACGAACGCGCCGAAGCCAATTTGAAAGCAGCGCTTTCGAAATTGAGTGAATCGCGAGTCCTTCAGCCGATTGATTCCAAACCAGCAGCGGATCTCGCGTCGCCGGCAAGCAACACCACTCGCGCGGATTTCGAAGCGATGGTGACGAAAGCGAAAGAGCTGATCGCGGCGGGCGACATCTTCCAGGTTGTTCTTTCGCAACGTTTCGAAACCGATTTCGACGGCGAACCCCTCGATCTTTATCGCGCGCTGCGTTTTGGAAATCCGTCGCCCTACATGTTTTATTTGCGCTTCGATCCAAGTTTCACCGTACTCGGCAGCTCACCGGAGGTTCATCTTCGTGTGCGCGATCGAGTTGCTGAACTCCGTCCAATTGCCGGGACTTATCCGCGCGGAAAGGATTTGGCAGAAGACGAACGGCTCGCGCGCGAATTGATAGCCGACCCAAAGGAACGGGCCGAGCATGTCATGTTGATCGATCTTGGACGGAACGACCTTGGCCGCGTCGCGGAGTTCGGCAGCGTGCGGGTCACCGAGCAAATGGTGATCGAGCGCTACAGCCATGTGATGCACATCGTCTCGCACATCGTCGCGCGACTGCGCGAAGACAGAAGCTCGTTCGACGCAATTCGAGCGACGTTTCCCGCCGGCACCGTTTCAGGCGCGCCGAAAATTCGGGCGATGCAAATCATCGCCGAGCTGGAAAAAGCGCGACGCGGCTTTTACGCGGGGATTGTTGGTTACTTCGGCTTGGACGGTTCGCACGACAGTTGCATCGCCATTCGCTCAATGATTTTGAAAAACGGCAAAGCGTACTTGCAAGCTGGAGCCGGCATCGTGGCCGATTCAAATCCGGCGAGAGAGTTTGAAGAGTGCGTCAACAAGGCGAAAGCAATGCTGGCCGCGATCGCGCGCGTGGAAATTGAGAGCACGAGCAAGAGTAAGACATGAAACTGCTCGTCATCGATAACTACGATTCGTTCACCTACAACCTCGTCCAGCTGTTCGGCGAGATGGACGACGTCGACCTTGTGGTGAAACGAAATGACGAAATTTCGATCGACGGGATTAGGAAACTCAAACCGAACCGCATTTGTATTTCGCCCGGGCCGGGTCGGCCGGAGAACGCGGGAATCAGTTCGGACTTAATTCGCGAACTCGGACCGCACGTTCCGATTCTGGGCGTCTGTCTCGGCCATCAATGCATCGCCCAGGTTTTTGGCGGTGAAGTAGCGCGCGCAAAACACCTGATGCACGGCAAAACTTCACAAATTCACCATCAAGGCCGCGGCGTCTTCAAAAATCTGGCCGAACCGCTGCAAGCGACCCGTTACCATTCGTTAATTGTGAAACGCGAATCGGTGCCCGATTCACTCGAAATCACCGCCGAAACCGACGAGGACGAGATCATGGGCTTGCAACATCGACAATTTCCAATCCACGGCGTCCAGTTTCATCCCGAATCCATCCTAACGATCGAAGGCCGCAAACTGCTCGCGAATTTCTTGCGCGTTTAAGCCGCACTGTTGCGCGAGATCACGTCGTGGATTTGCCGGACTTCGCGCACCATTTCTTCGTATTCGTCGAACATGAGCGATTGCGCGCCATCGGACAGCGCTTCTTCCGGCCGGCCGTGGACTTCGATCATTAAACCGTCAGCTCCAACGGCGACGCCAGCGCGAGCAAGCGGCGTGACCAAATAACTGCGGCCGGTCCCGTGCGCGGCATCGACGATCACGGGCAGATGCGAAACTCGCCGCACCGCGGGAACAGCAGCGAGATCGAGCGTGTTACGGGTGTGTTGCGCGAACGTGCGCACTCCGCGCTCGCAAAGCACAATGTTGTAATTCCCTTCGGCCATGATGTATTCGGCCGCCAGCAACCATTCCTCAAGAGTCGCGGCCATGCCGCGCTTCAATAGAACCGGCAATTTCGAACGGCCGACTCGCCGCAGCAGAGTGAAGTTTTGCATGTTGCGCGCGCCGACTTGAATCATGTCGGCATATTTCTCGACAAGATCGGCATTCGCTTCATCCAGCGCTTCGCTCACGATCTTCAAACCGAACTCTTTCCGAATGTCGGCCAGAATTTTCAGCGCCGCTTCGCCAAGTCCGGAAAACGCATAAGGCGAAGTGCGTGGTTTGAAAGCGCCGCCGCGGAAAAATTTTGCGCCGCTCCGTTGAACAACGTCCGCGATCGCAAACGCCTGCTTGCTGTTCTCGATCGAGCAGGGTCCGGCAATGATGGCCAGCGAGCCGTCGCCAAATTTCGCCCCGTCGCCGAGATCGACAATTGTCCGCTCAGGTCGCAGATCGAGAGTGATGAGTTTGTACGGCTTGGTCACGCGGATCGCCTCCGAAACGCCCGGAAGATTCTCGAAATGTGAAAGATCGACCGCGCCTTGATTACCGGTTACACCAATGGCGGTTCGGTTGGCGCCTGGCATTACGTGGGCACGAAAGCCAAGCGCTTCAACTACGCGCACCACGTTGTCGATCTCGGCTTTGCCCGCATGGGCGGTCATTACTATGAGCATGGCGTGAAAAGGCGTTTACTTACCGGAAATTATACCCTTTGGTCAAATTTT
The DNA here is from genome assembly GCA_035948375.1 of Chthoniobacterales bacterium. GTDB lineage: Bacteria > Verrucomicrobiota > Verrucomicrobiia > Chthoniobacterales > UBA10450 > AV40. The sequence continues at coordinate 13,490 of DASZJH010000020.1, read as the reverse complement.
AACCCGCGCTTTTTTAACCTTAACCCGCGCCTTTTGATTTGGCTTCGAGCGAAATAGGCGGAAGCGCTCGCTCGATCTCGGCCCGGTGCTCCTCGTATTGTGGCGGCAATTTCAAACTCTCGCCCAGATCGATGGCCGCTTCGTCGACTGTAAAGCCCGGCTTTTCGGTTGCGACTTCAAAGAGGATTCCACCCGGCTCGCGAAAGTAAATCGAATGAAAATAAAACCGGTCGATCACCGGGGTCACACGCAACCCGCGTGCGGTCAGCTGTTCGCGCCATTGCAACTGCTCCTTGTCGTTTGTGCAGCGGAATGCAATGTGATGCACCGTGCCGGCGGAATTCACGCCGAAGTGCCCGTCCGCTCGCTCGATCAAATCGACTTGGGCGCTGATCAATTTCGGGCTCACCGAAAAGCGGCGACGCGAATTTTCTTCGCCGATCAATTCAAAGCCGAGGAATTCGAGCAATTCCTCCGTCGGCGCTGCGCTTTGAACTTCGAGTGTCGGCGCATGAAATCCGTGGATCGCAAATTTAGCCGGCACTTCGCTCTCATACTTTAGATCGACATCGTCGAGCTGCGACGATTCGACCAATTCCAAAAGCAATCCGTCCGGATCGGTCACTCGAAGCGCAACCGCGCCAAATCGCGGAGCGAATTCCTCCGAGAAAACGTGATGGTCGGAGAAGCGCGATTTCCAATAGTCGATTGTGTTTTGAGGAATTGCGAAACTGGTTGCGTTCACCTGTCCGGTGCCGCGAGTGCCACGGCGCGCGCCCGGCCATGCAAAAAAAGTGATGGCCGTTCCGGGACGGCCGGTTCGATCGCCATAATAAAGATGATAGGTCGACGGATCGTCGAAGTTCACCGTGCGCTTGGCGAAACGAAGCCCCAGAACTCGGGTGTAAAAATCGACGTTTTGTTGCGGATCGCTGGCAATAGCGGTGATGTGATGGATACCCCGAAGTTTCACGCTTTGGGAGACTAACAGCTTTCCCTATCCTTCTTCACGCATGTATTTGTGGCGACGACCGGCGACTCAAGTGTGGCTTCGCGAAAACGAAACACAGCTGCGCGCGCAGGTTGGCGATCAATTGGCGATCATTGAGCTACCGAACCGGAAACAATTTCAGCTCGAAGTCGCATCGAGATCCCGAACGAAATTACGATCGCTCGCGGAGCAATTCGGCGGACGAATTGAAAAGCTGCCCCGAGACTGGCTGAAACGCGCGCTTCGTCGCAAAACGAAGCCACTTCGAGTTGGAAACAAAAAGCTAAACATTCCCGCTGGTACGGCGTTCGGCACCGGCGAACACGCAACGACCGCGATGTCGTTGCGAATGCTCGAAAAGTTGGTGCGCGACTGGCGTCGTGCCTGGTCCATTGTCGATCTTGGAACGGGCAGCGGAATTCTTGCGCTGGCTGCAAAATGTATGGGCGCGAAATGCGCGATCGGAATCGATAGCGATCTGACTGCGATCTCGACCGCGAAGGAAAATGCGCGATTGAACAAAATTAGCGGTGTCAGGTTTCAGGTTGCGGATGGTTGCGATTGGAAATTTCCGCGCGGTGTCGATGTCGTCATCGCCAACCTCTTTAGTGAGCTGCTGATTAAGGTCGCGCCGAAACTTAGGCTCGCCCACTGGCTGATCCTTTCGGGAATTTTGCGCTCTCAGGAAGATGACGTCAGACGAGCTCTTAGCCGCCACAAAATCGACATTGTCGAGGCGCGGCGGCACGGAAAGTGGGTTGCGATTCTGGCGCGCCGCAGGTAGGTTCGGCGACCCTTAGCGGCTACGGTTTTCTGCATCCACGCGGTTTAAATCTTAAGCCGCGGGCACTACAAAAATGCAGAACGACGAACTCGGCTACGCGATCATCACACCGTATTCGATGCGCAAGTCGCGGACCGGTGGGATCATTGCGCGGCTGATTTCGCGCACGGGGCTCGACTTGGTGGCGGCGCGAATGTTCGCTCCGAGCGAGGAGTTGGTGCGTCGCTATGCTAAGACCATCGTCAGCGAAACGGAGCCCGGACATCGGGCGACTCAGGAACTAATTCGCAAGTACGTCCTAAGAAATTTCACAGGAGAGAGACAAGCGCAGCGCGCACGGGTCTTGTGTTTGGTTTTCCGCGGGCCGGATGCCGCGGCAAAAATGCGCGCGACCGTCGGTCACATTCGTCATGAAACTACAGCCGGTGAAACAATTCGCGACACGTTTGGCGATTACGTCACTGACGATTCGGGGAAGGTGACTTACTTCGAACCTGCTGTGGTCGCAGCGTCCGACGCCAAAGCGATCGAGCGCGACCTGAAACTTTGGGCCGAATTTTCCGATCGCGACGGCGGCGTTCTCGAGCGGGCGGTGCGCTTTCCCGGGAATGCGCAAATCGAGAAGACGCTGGTTTTGATCAAGCCTGACAATTTCAAATTTCCAAACGTTCGGCCGGGCGGCGTCATTGAAGTTTTCTCGCGGACAGGTCTCTACATTGTTGGTTTCAAAGTTCACCGGATGAGCGTGGCCCAGGCCGAAGATTTCTACGGACCGGTGCTGCCCGTATTGCAGGAAAAACTCGGACACGCGAAGGGTCGTGACGCCTGGGAAGACATTGTCCAATTCATGGCCGGCGCCCGGCCAAGCGACACGCTCCCGGAAAAGCGGGACGCGCCAGGCAGCGAGAAATGTATCGCGCTCGTTTATCAAGGTGAGAATGCCGTGAGCAAAATCCGGGAAGTGCTCGGCCCGACTGATCCGGCCAAAGCGCCGCCGGGCTCGATCCGCAAAGAGTTTGGGCAAACGATCATGATTAACGCTGCCCACGCCTCCGATTCGGTCGAAAACGCCAAGCGCGAAATGGGGATCGTGCGCGTGGACGAGAATAATTTTAAAGCTTTGATTGAAAACCTTTACGGCCGCCAATAGTGTGCGCTCCCTGAATTCAAACGGACATTATCGACATGGAAATTAGCGAACGCGCCGCCCAATTGACTCCGTCGCTCACGCTCTCGATCGACAGCAAAGCGAAAGCGATGAAGGCGGAGGGAATCGACGTCTGTGGCTTTGGCGCGGGCGAACCTGACTTTGACACTCCCGAGCACATCAAGCAGGCGGCAATCGAAGCGCTCCAGGCGGGTTTCACCAAATACACGCCGAGTGCCGGCATTCCCGAATTGCGCGCTGCCATTGCGGAAAAACTGGCCGCTGATAATCGGCTGACTTATCGCGCCAGCCAGATCATCGTCAGCAACGGCGCCAAGCATTCCTGCTACAATGCGGTCCTGGCGACGTGTCAGCCCGGGGATGAAGTAGTTATTCCCTCGCCATACTGGGTCAGTTACCCCGACATGGTGCGGCTCGCCGGCGCCGAACCAGTTATCGTGCCGACGATGGAGCGGAACAATTGGAAGATGCGCCCGGAAGATTTTGAAAACGCGATGACGCCGCGGACGAAAATGTTGATCATCAATAGTCCAGGCAATCCGACCGGCGCCGTTTATACGCGTGAAGAGTTGGAGGCGATCGTTGAAATCGCCAGCGGCGAGGACATTTACATTTTGTCCGACGAAATCTACGAGAAGCTGGTTTACGACGACGCCAAGCACGTGAGCGTCGCGTCGCTCTCGAAGGAAGCGTATGACCTGACGATCACCGTTAACGGATTCAGCAAGTCCTACGCGATGACCGGATGGCGGCTAGGTTACTTGGCCGCGCCGGAAGCGGTGGCCAAAGCCGTCGATTCCATTCAAAGCCACAGCACGTCGAATCCGTGTTCGTTTGGACAACGCGGCGCGCTGGCCGCGCTCAAGGGCGATCAGCAATCGCTCTCTGACATGCGCGAGGAATTCGACATGCGCCGCAACTACATGATCGATCGCCTCTCGAAAATTCCCAACATCAGCGCGGTGAAACCCCAGGGAGCGTTTTATGTTCTGGTCAACATCAGCCAGCTCGGCCTCACGTCACAAAATTTTGCCGATCGGCTATTGAGTAAATCGAACGTAGCCGTGGTCCCAGGCGCGGCATTCGGCGACGATCGGACGATTCGGTTTAGTTACGCCACCAGCATCGACATCATCAAAAAGGGCCTCGATCGGTTCCAGGATTTCTGCCGCACGCTCTAAGCGTGCGGACTTGCGGCGATGAAGCTCGCCACTGTTTCGCCGGACAAAGCAGCAGTTGTTGCTCGAATCAAAGCGGAACGCGCCATAGCCGTCATTCGCACGGATTCAATCGACAGAGCGCTCGCGGCCGCACAGGCCGCAGTCGCGGGCGGATTTCGTGCGATCGAAATCACCTTTAGCTTTCCGGAGGCAAGCCATGCAATCGCGAAACTCACTGAGATAAACGAAAGCGATTTACTGGTTGGGGCCGGGACGATTTTGAATTGCGGACAAGTGCACGAAGCGGTTGAAGCAGGCGCGCGATTTCTGGTCAGCCCCTGCGTGCTGCCGGAGGTGATCGATGCTGCGCAAGAACTTCAAGTCGCGATCATCCCGGGCGCATTCACGCCGACCGAAATTTATACTGCCTATTCGTTGGGTGCTGACATCGTCAAAATTTTCCCGGCTATTCGCTTCGGACCAGAATACTTGAAGGCAGTGCGCGGTCCCCTGCCCCAGATTCCAATCATGCCGACCAGCGGCGTCGACGCATCGAATGTCGCAGAGTGGTTTCGCGCCGGTGCGATAGCGGTCGGCGCCGTCGGCAACGTCTTTGATCCGGCCCTGATTCGAAACGGCGACTGGACTGAAATTACCAAGCGAGCCCGTGAGTTCATGGAAGCAGTGAGTGCAGCGCGCTGACACTCTGAGGGAGAACGCGTTCTCCGCACACGTTGGTAACATTTGCGGCCGCGCCGCCATACTTTAACATCGGCTTCGGAGAAGCCGATCCACTCAATCCAACAAGCATGCCCGGTCATCTCGCGCTCATCCTTCACGCGCATTTGCCATTCGTTCGGCATCCCGAGCACGAGCACTTTCTCGAAGAAGACTGGCTCTTTGAAGCGATCACCGAGACTTACATCCCGCTGCTCCAAATGATGCAACGGCTGACGAACGACAATGTGCCGTCCAAGCTCACCATGTCGCTCACGCCAACTCTGTGCGCGATGTTGCAGGACGAACTGTTGTGCGAGCGTTACGTCCAGCATCTCGATCTCTTGATTGATCTCGCCGCACGGGAGCGAAATCGAAATCAAAACCAGCCTGAGCTCGCGGACCTTTCGCAATTTTACTTCGATCTCTTTAGCGGAAGCCGGCGCTTCTTTGTCGATGAATGGAAATGCAATTTGATCCCCGCGTTCCGGCAAATGCGCGATCGCGGTGTGCTTGAAATCACTGGCTCCGCCGCAACCCACGGACTCTTGCCATTGATTTGCCAGCAATCTCGCGCCGCCGCGCGCGCCCAGGTCCTGATCGGCCGCGACGTATATGTCGATCTTTTCGGCGACGAACCGAAAGGGTTTTGGTTGCCGGAATGTGCTTACGCCCCGGGAATCGATTCACTCTTACAGGAAGCCAATGTGCGCTGGTTCGTTCTCGACGCGCATGGCTTGCTTTTTGGAAATCCGCAGCCGCGCCGCGCCATCTATACTCCCTGTTACACGCGAGCGGGGCCGGCCGCGTTCGCGCGCGACCGCGATTCAAGCCGACAGGTTTGGAGCGCTGAAGAAGGTTATCCGGGCGATCCGGCGTATCGCGAATTTTATCGAGACATTGGATTCGATCTCCCACTCGAGCACCTCGGCCCGGTCGGCCGCGGGGTTCGGAAATTTTCCGGCGTGAAATATCACCGGATCACTGGGCGAAAGAAGGAAAAGGAGCTTTATGACCGAGCAGCCGCCGAAAAGGCAGCCGATGCACATGCCACGCATTTTCTCGAACAACGCCGCGCGCAATCGCGTCAGCTCGCTGCCGCCGATGTCGATCCAATCGTTGTCGTTCCCTTCGACGCGGAGCTGTTCGGTCATTGGTGGTTCGAAGGACCGCGCTTTCTCGAACTTTTCATCCGCAAAGCGGCGTTCGATCAAAACGATTTTCGCCTGACGACTCCGAGCGAATATCTGGCCGCCCATCCAACCCAACAAACCATTGAGCCCGCGGCGTCAACGTGGGGCGACAAAGGCCATCTGGAGGTTTGGATCGACAAAAACAACTCCTGGATCTACCCGCACCTGCACGGAGCAGCGTTGCGCATGACGAAACTCGCGAAAATGCACAAGACTGATCTGAGCGAACAAGACGATCGCGTTCTCAAACAACTGGCGCGCGAACTTTTGCTCGCCCAATCGAGCGACTGGGCGTTTCTGATGCGGACCGGCACCGCGCGCGAATACGCCACCAAACGAACGCTTGAGCACCTCACCCGTTTCAACAAGTTGCACGACCAATTCGTCGCATCCGGCCAGGTGGACGAAAAATTCCTCGCCGATTGCGAATCGCGCGACAATCTTTTCCCGAACCTAAACTGGCGGTACTATGCTTGAATTGCCGATTGCTAACTGTCGATTGCGAACTGTCGCGACTTGTTTGATCGCGACCGCGGCCCTCGCGCAGGAATCCCCTACTCCATCACCGACCGAAACTCCGTCTCCCTCGCCTTTGCCCTCAGAGACTCTGTCGCCTGCGACGCGCAGTGTCTCGCTGCGTTTCGTGCCGCCGCCGATGGAAGGCACTATCAGTCTCGGAATTTGGGATGCGAACGACAAACTCGTTCGCGTTCTCTACAACGAAGCGAAGATCGACAAATTCACAGTGGAGGAGAATTCGCTGAGCACGACGTGGGATGGCAAAAACGATCTCGGAGAAGAATTGCCGGCGGGAAAATATCGCGCGCGCGGTTATCTGGTCGCCAAACTCAAGATTGAAGATCTCGGAAAGGTGCCATCACCTCCGGACGGTGCGACCGACCACATTTCCGTTAAGCTCGTGATGAATCCACTAGTCGCGGATACGCGTTCAGTGATGGATGTTGTCGCTAGCTTCGGCGCCAACGGAGTCTTCCTGAAGACAATGGATGAGTTACCACTTGCGACGATCAGCGAAAGTCTGACTCCGACTCGCGTACTAATTTCGAAAAATGGCGAGAAAGCGGCTGACGTCTGGCAGGATGATGGATCGAACGTTGAACACCTGCGAGTTTCGAACATCGACAAGATGATAGCGTTTGATTGCGGTTTTTTTGAGCTGAAGTAACGCCGCTGGTCAGAATCGAAAATCTTGGTTTACTTAGGCCCCATGGCCGCCGCGCCCGAATTTCAACATACGCTTGGCAAGACCGCCGGTTTTAGCGGGACCTCGCTGCACACCGGCGAAAAGGTCTCGCTGAAACTCCATCCTGCGCCCGTCGATCACGGAATCAAGTTCAAGCGCAAGGATCTGGCCGACGAACCGACCATCGATGCCAAGATCGACAATCTCAAAATGGTCGAGCGCGCGACGACGATCGGCGAAGGCTCGATTCGGGTGCACACGGTCGAGCACGTGCTCTCAGCGTTGTCCGCGATGGGCGTCGACAACGCGATCGTGGAAATGGACTCGAACGAACCGCCGATCGGTGACGGAAGCGCCAAAGCATATGTCGATGTAATCAAACGCGCCGCCGTCACCGCCCAGGAAGCGCCGCGAAAATTCTTTCATGTGCGCGAGCCAATGCACATCGAAACAAAAACCGGCGCGATGCTGATCCTTTTGCCGAACGACAACGGCTTCCGCGTCTCATGCACCCAAGCCGGCCCAAACAATCGTTTCACCCAGTTTCTGTCCGTCGACATCGGGCCGGAACTTTTTGAGCGCGAGATCGCACCAGCGCGGACGTTTGTTTATTACGAAGACGTCGAGCCGTTGATGGAAAAGAATCTGATTAAAGGCGGCAGTTTGGAAAATGCGGTAGTCGTTCGCGGTGACGCGGTCCTGAGCAAGGAGCCGTTGCGGTTCAAGGATGAATTCGTGCGACATAAGATCCTCGACATCGTCGGCGACCTCGCCCTGGTCGGGTGTCGGATTCGCGGTCACCTCATTGCAGTTAAACCCGGTCACGCGGCCAACGCGGAACTCGCTCGCGCGATCGCAAAAGAACGAACGCGGCGTGAAGCGCTCTCTGTCCCGCGCGTTGTTCCAAAAGGAGACGGCGGACTCGAAACTGACGAGATCATGCAAATCTTGCCGCATCGTTACCCGTTTTTGATGGTGGACCGGATCATCAGCTTTGATGAAGGCGGGACGAAATGCGTCGGCGTGAAATCGGTGACAATCAACGAACCGTTTTTCCAGGGACATTTTCCCGGACACCCAGTGATGCCGGGAGTGATGCAAGTCGAAGCGATGGCGCAGGTCGCGAGCTTATTGCTTTTTAAACTGGCGAAGACGAGCAGCCGCATTGGCTACTTCATGAGCGCCGACGAAGTGAAGTTTCGCAAACCGGTAATGCCGGGTGACACAATTTTCATTCACGCCGAGCTCATCAAAGCGCGCGGCGAACGGCTGGCCAAAGCGAAATGCCATTGCGTGGTCAACGACGCGATCGTTTCGGAAGGCGAATTGATGTTCACGTTTCTCGATAGATGAGCGACGTGCAGATTCATCCGACGGCGATTGTCGATCCAAAGGCAGAGATTGGCGCGAGAACGATTGTCGGGCCGTACTGCGTGATCGGCCAAAACGTTGTGCTCGGGCCAAATTGCTGGCTGCAACATCAGGTCACATTGCAAGGGCCGACGCGTGCAGGTGCTGGAAATAAATTTTACGCTTATTGCTCGATCGGCCAGCAAACTCAGGACCTGAAATACGCGGGCGAACCAACTTATCTCGAAATCGGCGACGAAAATACGTTTCGCGAATTCGTGACCGTGAATCGTAGCACCTTAAGCAGCGGCAAAACGCGAATCGGCAGTCGCGGAAATTTCCTGGCCTACAGCCACATCGGCCACGATTGCACTGTTGGAAACGAAGTTGTTTTTTCCAATAACGGCACGCTGGCCGGGCACGTCCAAGTCGGCGACAACGCGGTGATGGGCGGCTTGACTGCAGTGCATCAATTCTGCCGGATCGGGCGCTTCGCGATTACCGGCGGTTGCTCCAAAATAGTGCAGGACGTTCCGCCATTTATGATTGCGGATGGAAATCCGGCGGAAATTCGCGGAGTGAATCTGGTTGGACTCGAGCGGAAAAATTTTCCAGCTGAGCGGGTGAAACTGATCAAGGAAGCGTTCCGGCTCATTTACCGGTCCAGATATAATACCGCTCAAGCCTTGGAGGCCGTTCGCAAGGAACTGTCGCAAAGCGAAGAATTACAAGAGATCGTAGAGTTCATCGAAAATAGCGAGCGCGGCATCATTCGCTAAAATTTTATCCGCACTCGCGGCGTCGAATTGGGGCTCGGATTCGGCGTAACCGGAACGCGTCGCGTTTCCTGCTCCATCTTCTTGAGCAGCGGCGCGGACGGAGCATCGCCGGCAATTCGAAGCGCGGTTCGCAACAGCTCCAGAGCTCGCTTCGGCTTCTCGAGCCTTTTCCACACGTCGGCCTCTTCCATAATCACGCGCAGAATATCATCGCGATTGGAATAACAGGTTCGAACCTGTCCAAAGTGGCTGGTGGCTACGGTAAAGTTTCCGTCACGGGCCTCCATCAGTCCGAGATCTTCCATCATTGGGCAGTTGTGCGTTCGTGACGCGGTTTGTCGCACGAGTGAACGATACTCCGCGCTATCGGCAAAGTTTCTCGAAGCAAAGTCGTGGTAGGACCTCCAAACGGTCGCGCCCCGGGCGTAATCCCGCGCCGTTTCAATTTGCGTCCAGCCCAGATACGGCCGGTAAAGTGGATCGCCTACCATCACCGACATCCAGGAAAGTCCCTGAATCGACATGTAGGCGCTCTCGGCAAATGTGAATCCGTGCAGCAATCGTTCATTGAAGATGTCGAGATGAGAGGTGAGTTGCAGGTAGGGCTCGAAAACGTTCCCCATACTTGCAGCCGCGCCCAACGACAGCAGAGGCCCAACCCAGTTAGCGTGCGGATCGCGCAGCGTAGTCGCGCTGTACGAATGGATGTGAACAGCGACAGCGCCCTGAGCGAAGCGAAAACCCGGCTGAGTAAACGGACCAATCAGATGATCTGCGTACCAGCCATAATACAGCGCGCAATCCGTCATCGGATAGCCCTCGGGAAACATTTCCGGTGCATCATCGTAAACAACTGGCACGCCGACCTTGTGCAGTTGCTCGCGAATCAGCGCCAGCCATTCGTCGCCCATGTTACGGCTGGAATCGCCCGAGCTCGCACCAGCGTCGACATAAGCGCGCCCCCAAAGTCCATTTTTCTCCGCCGCAATCGCGTCGATGATCATTTGTTTCACCGTGGCCGACGACGGCGCATCCAATCGACAAACCAACAGAAGGGCAGGATCCTGCCACCGATCGATTGATTGGAAACTCTTGAAGTAGGTATTGAACCTGACCCCGGAAATCTGCGGTGAAAAATAACCGAGCGTTGTTAGTTCAGAATCGACCGACGCTTCATTTCGGTCCTCGATCGGTCCGCCGCCACGGACGTCTCCCGGGTACGGTTCAAGAGCGGCCTTGATCTTGAGCGGCATGCCCTTGATCAACGCGATGAAGCGGATTGATGTGGTCATCAACGCTTCGTGATAGTCTTCGGTTTCGCGCGTGGTCCACCATTTTTTCGCTTTGAAGATCTCTCGAAGCCGATTGGCAATCGTGGCGTCGTATTCGTCGCGACTGATCTCCTCGGCTAGTGAACAGGTCAGACCGACAATGTGATCGGACGCGATGCCCCGTTTCTGCGCGTAAAATCTTGCAAGCTCTGCACCGTCTGGCGCAGTTTTGTTGTAAACGATAACGGTCCACGCCGTGAGCGGCTGCTCCGCCGCCCAAAGTTGTCCCGCGATTAACAATGAAATAATCGTCGCGAGAAAACAGCGCACGAGTTGAGAGTTGAGCGTTGGCGGTTGAGTTGGCAAGCTTGGAAGGTCGCACTTTTAGCTTTCATCCCTCAAATTTTCAAAATGCCTGCCCTGCTGAATCTGCTACGCATCAAGAACCTCGCGCTCGTGGAAGAACTCGAGTGGCAGATCGCGCCCGGTTTTACCGCCATCACCGGCGAGACCGGCGCCGGCAAATCGATCATCATCGGCGCACTCCAACTCTTGCTCGGTGAACGCGCCGACAAGTCTCTCATTCGCACCGGAGCAGAGACTTGCACCGCCGAAGCGATTTTTACCGGCAAAGAATTGCAGAAACTGAATCCGCAACTGATCGAAGCCGGCGTCGAGCCCTCCAGTGACGATCTAATCATTAAGCGCACGCTTTCGGCAACCGGGACGAATCGACAGTTCATCAACGGTTCACCGACCACGTTGTCGATCCTGAAGAACATTGGCGACGCGCTGGTCGATCTTCACGGACCGCACGATCACCAATCGTTGCTCTCACCCGACAAACAGCTCGAACTACTCGACTCATTCGCGCGTGCCGAAGAGCAACTCGCCGAGTATCAAAAGCATTTCCGCGAATTGCAGACCCTGACAACGGAGCATGCGGCGCTTAACACCGCCGAGACCGCGCGCGAGCAGGAGCTCGATCTGCTTCGTCATCAGATCGCGGAGATTAACTTAGCAAATCTCGTCGCCGTCGAAGAAGATGAGATCGAGAAGCGCTACAAACTGAGCAGTAGCAGCAAAAGGCTGATCGAACTAGCAAGCGCGATTGCAAACAAACTTTCCGAAGCGGACGACTCGATTCTTTCGCAGCTCGCGGAAACGCAACGGCTGCTGCGCGAGCTGGAAAAGATCGACATCTCCTCTTCGCAGCTCGCTTCCGAGCATGCCGCGGCGGTCGTCCAGCTTTCCGAAATCGCGCGTTCGCTTTCCGATTACGCCGAGAAGCTTGATCTCGATCCAGAACAGCTCGCTTCGCTTGAGCAACGCGTCTCCCTCTTTGAAACATTGAAGCGCAAATATGGCGGTTCGATTCCCGAAGTGATTGCGTTTGGTGACCGCGCCGTCGAACGAATGCGAAAAATTGAAGGACGCGACGCCGAACTCGAACGATTAGTGAAAGAAATCGAGAAAGTCCGTGCGCAGATGAATCAAGCCGGCGACGCGCTACGAAAACTTCGCGCGAAAGCCGCGCCTAAACTTTCCGAAACCGTTCGCAAAAACTTGCGCGATCTTGGTTTCAAACAATCGGAGTTCGAAGCGAAGCTAACCGCACTGGAGGAACCAGGTGCTACTGGGCTCGATTCGGTTGAGCTTCTTTTCTCGGCAAATCCGGGCGAACCACTGAAGCCGCTCCGCGTCATTGCCTCCAGTGGCGAAATCTCGCGCTTGATGCTGGCGATTAAGTCCGCGCTGGCGGCGCACGATTCGATTTCGCTGCTGATCTTTGACGAGATCGACACCAATGTCGGCGGCGAAATCGCACACGCGGTCGGCGGGAAGATGCAGACGCTCGCCGATGATCATCAGCTAATCTGCATCACGCACCTGGCTCAGGTCGCGGCCTGCGCCTCTTCCCACTTTGTCGTGACTAAAGAAGTGTCGCGCGGTCGAACGTTTTCCAATTTGCGCGAGGTCAGCGGCAAAGCGCGCCAGGAAGAAATTGCGCGCATGCTCGGCGGTAAAAGTGAGTCCGCACTCCAACTGGCCGCAACGCTGCTAAAGGAAAAGTAGCCCGCTAATCACGCGAATAGACGCGAAAGGACATCCTTACTCTGAATTTGATTCGCGTTCATTAGCGTGATTAGCGGGCAAAATCAGATTTTCACTGGACCCAGCGGGAGCAACGTTTTGCCGTAGAGCTCGTTCAGCACTTGGGCCAAGCCGGTGTAGATCGCGGAGAAACCGCACACGATTCCTTCCCAGCCGGTGAAATGTTTGAAACCGGGGCTCGCATTCGCGAAATCGCCATAGGCGAGCAGGAAAAACAAAAGTGCGAGCGAAGCGAAAACGAATTGGAGCGCGCGACTGAGTCGCAGAGTGCCGATGAACATCACCAGCGTGAACAATCCCCACATGAAAAGATACGCAGCCATCGACTTTTCGCTCGATGCCGTCGCCCAGCCGAGCTTCGTCATCACGATCAACGCAACCAGCGAAAGCCAAAAGAGTCCGTAGGAAATGAACGCGGTCGTTGCAAAGGTGTTGCCTTTTCGCCATTCCATCATTCCGGCGATCACTTGGGCGAGTCCGCCGTAACAAATCCCCATCGCCAGAATCATCGCGTTCAATTCGTAAAAGCCGGCGTTGTGGAAGTTGAGGAGCACAGTTGTCATGCCGAAACCGAGAAGACCAAGCGGAGCAGGATTGCCAGTTGTGTCGTTCATGCGCTCAGTTTGTCGAACCCAAGATCGACAATGCAATCACAAATCAGATGCAAGAGTAGCTGTGGCGGTTGGCTCCAGCGATTGCTTAAGCTAACTAGTGCTTATTGATGACATAGGTTGGAACACGCTGCCCCTCACAATATT
>DASZJH010000019.1:0-5953 GCA_035948375.1 Chthoniobacterales bacterium | reverse complement strand
TGATCAGCGTATGACCGCCCATGGAATGTCGCGCACCCGCGACACTGACTTTGCGATGTTCGGCGGCGGCGCGGCGAACGAGTTGGCGAAGCTGCTCTACCGCAGCTACCGGATCGCGCGGTGGCGTGAAGAGTTCACTTCCATTCGCGATAGTGAGCCGGCTGAAATCTCCGGAACCAGCCGGCGGGATCGTGAGAGGTACGGTAGCAGCGTCGCCGACTCCAAGCGAAGTGGCGAAAATGATTACGGAGACAGCAGCGTAGCGACCAAATCGATTTCGCTGACGCATCAAGCTCTTCGCTCTTTGATTGACGATAGGATTTCCGAGATGGCTTCGGCGCGCGGTTTGGCGCCGAGGTTTCCTTTGCCGTGGACGCGGACGCTCACCGCGCCGGCTTCCATATCGCGCTTTCCGATTACGAACATGGTGTGGACTTTCATTTGTTCGGCGCGCTGGATCTTGCCGTTGATTTGATCGGCGCCCTGGTCGATCTCGGCGCGGACTTGATGTGCGCGCAGCTCGTTGAAGATTGACATCGAATAATCGACGAGTTTCGCGTCGTCGCCGATGGTGAGGATGCGAACTTGCTCGGGCGAAAGCCATAAGGGGAAATTGCCTGCGTAATGCTCGATCAAAAATCCGATGAAGCGTTCGTGCGTGCCGAGCGGCGCGCGATGAATACAGATCGGGATCTTTTCTTTGTTGTCCTTGTCTTTGTAGCGCAGATCGAAACTCCGCGGCTGGGCGAAATCGACCTGGTTCGTCGCTATTGAAAATTCCCGGCCGATCACACTCCAGACTTGGACGTCGATCTTTGGTCCGTAAAACGCCGCCTCGTTCGGCACTTCGACGTAGTTAATGCCGGAGTTCTTGAGAACGTTGCGGGTCATGTCTTCGGTTTGCTTCCAAAGCTCCGGCTGGTTCACAAACTTTTGTCCGAGCTTGGCCGGATCGTGAGTTGAGAAGCGCATCAAATATTTCTCAAGTCCGAAAAGCTTGAAATATTTCAGATACATCTCATTCACGGCGTTGAACTCGGATTCGAACTGCTCCGGCGTCATGTAAAGATGCGCGTCGTTCATCTGCATCGAGCGCACGCGCATCAGTCCGAACAATTCGCCGCTCTGTTCGTACCGATGACAAAATCCGTACTCTGCGAGCCGCAAAGGCAGGTCGCGATAACTTCTAGGCAGCGCCGCAAACAACTTGTGATGATGCGGACAGTTCATCGCTTTGAGGTAGTAGCGTCGGTGTTGTAGGGCTGCATCTCTTCGCTCAATAATGTTCTCAAACGTGTCGGCGATCTGCTTGAGCTGGTCTTGCAGTTGTGCTGACTCTTTCTCGACACCTTTGCGGACTAATGATCGACCGCGCAGACGGGCGATTTGAGTTTGCAGCCCGCCAACTTGATCATCGGCCAAGCCGGCCTTTTCAAGCGTCGCATTAAGCCTTTCTAAGAGTTGCAACACGGAGGCATCATGAGATTCAGCACCTGCAATTTTATCTGTTAGATGCTCTAGCTTTGCTTTAGTCACGGCAATCTTCTTCTCGACTGCGCCTCTTAGCGCATCGTCTTCTGGATCGGCTGGCATTTCCATCGGCGGGAACATTGATTCGGCGTAGTAGGGGATGTGACCGCTCTTTCGGTACAAGCTTTCGCGAGCGATGTTGACCGTGCGCACGCGTTGATAACCGGCAGCGAATTCCGTTTCCTTCGCGAGTTTCTCGAGTTCTTCGATGATCGCGGCGCCTCGGGGTAACCAGAGCGGCAAACCCGGCCCGACGTCTTCGTCGATGATGTAGATTTCGAGTTCCTTGCCGAGCTTGCGATGGTCGCGCTTCTTTGCTTCCTCCAGCATCGCGAAATATTCGTCGAGCTCCTTTCTGGTTTTGAACGCGGTGCCGTAAACCCGCTGGAGCTGCGGATTCTTTTCGTCGCCTTTGTAATAAGCGCTCGCGACGCTGGTGAGCTTGAACGCGCCGATGTTTCCGGTGCGCATCACGTGCGGGCCGGCGCAGAGGTCGATGAATTCGCCGTTGCGATAGAGCGATATCTTTTCGCCGGCCGGAATGTTTTCGATGATGTCGATCTTGAATTTGCTCGGCTCTTTGCGATCGCTCAACGCGGCGAGCCTTCCTTTTTTTCCAAGATCGAGCGCTTCGTCGCGCGAGACTTCCATTTTCTCGAACGGATGGTTCGCTTTGATCTCCTTCTTCATCTCGGCCTCGATCTTCTCGAAGTCTTCCGGAGAAATCCGGTGGGGAAGATCGACATCGTAATAGAAACCGGTCTCGACCGGCGGCCCGGCGGCGAACTGCGCCTCCGGCCAGATTTTTAGAATAGCCGTGGCCAAAACATGCGACGCCGAATGGCGGAGACGTTCCAAATCCGTCATTTGGGCGCGTTGCTCTAGCGTTTTACGGTCCTCGTTCATGAAGGCGGGTGAAATTAACCACGAAGAAGCTTAAGGAAACCAACAATTTGTCGCGATGCGATTAATGATCTAGAGCGAATAGATAATGATGAGGCGATTCGGGCATTGGCTTGTTATCACTGTGATAGTTGCGACCGCTTGCCACA
Source organism: Chthoniobacterales bacterium (assembly GCA_035948375.1). GTDB lineage: Bacteria > Verrucomicrobiota > Verrucomicrobiia > Chthoniobacterales > UBA10450 > AV40. Next base: position 3,371 of record DASZJH010000019.1, on the reverse strand, counting down.
AGCAGCCCGCCTCTAGTTCCGAGTTCGCGGCCGAGCGGCAAAATATGGTCGAGCGGCAGCTCAAGCCCCGCGGCATCCGGGATGAGCGTGTCATCGCAGCAATGGCAAAAGTCCCTCGGGAAGAATTCGTCGCCGAAAATGTGCGCGGACAAAGTTACGCGGACAGCGCGCTTCCGATTGGCCACGATCAGACAATTTCGCAGCCGTACATTGTTGCGTTCATGACCGAACAGTTGCGCCCCAAACCGACCGATCGCGTGCTCGAAGTCGGCACCGGTTCGGGTTATCAAGCGGCGGTTCTAGCTGAGCTGGTCAAAGACGTTTACACCATCGACATCGTCGAACCGCTCGCGAAAGAGGCGTCGGCACGCCTGGCGCGACTCGGTTACAACAATGTTCACGTGAAAGTCGGCGACGGTTATCAGGGCTGGTCTGAAGTCGCGCCGTTCGACGCGATCATTGTGACGTGCGCGCCGGACAAAGTTCCGCAGCCGCTCATCCAGCAACTCAAAGACGGCGGCCGTATGATCGTCCCGGTTGGCACGACGATGATGGACCAACAGCTTTATCTTTTGGAAAAGAAAAACGGGGAGCTGGCCCAAACCGCTATTTTACCGGTGCGTTTCGTCCCGATGGTCGGCGAAGCAGCGAAGAAGTAATTACTTCTTAATCTCGGCCAACTTCTTCAGGTCGACCTTCTTGATCCACTCCTGGAGTTCCTTCGGGTCCTGATTGCGCAGTTCAACAGTAACGAAGTAGCGCTTCGCCACCATTACCCACAGCGTCGCCTGTTTTTGATCTTTGTCGTACGCTTCAAACCCTGGATTTCCGTCGATTGTTACTGACTTAGCGTAACCTTCGGGCGTTTCGCTGTTCTGTTTCCAGCCGTTTGTTGTCGCCTCGACGTAATCCGGATTTGCGACGGAATCGAGAATGCTGATCGACGCGGTCGGCGCATCAGTTCCTTCCCCTTTCTGATAATCGCGATGGACATTCGTGATTTTGAATCCGCCCACATCGTCGCTCGAGCCTTCGGGTTTCTCCGCGGTCCAGCCGGCTGGCGGGTCCGGCAAAATCGGCATCAGCTTTGCCGGGTCGACCACGTCCGGAATAAGGGTCGGCTCATTTTGCGCGCGTAACTCGGCGGCGGCGAGGCCGAAGGCCAGGGTGAAAGCGTAGACGGCCATCTTCATCGGAGTACCTACTCGATTGACTTTGCTACGATGCTTTGTCAAGAGCCGATCCATGACCCGGGCCACGCGCCTCGTAATTGCGATGTCGATCCTGGCCGTCGCCGTTCGATTCATTGGGATAAATCAGGCGTACGAAGACAATTGGAGCTGGCGCCAAAGCGATGTCGCGACGATCGCACGAAATTATTTTCAAGGCGGATTTCATTTCGCGTGCCCGCAGATCGATTGGGCAGGGGATCAGCCGGGCTATGTTGGAACGGAATTTCCAATCCTGCCGTTTTTCGCCGCGGTCTGTTACAAGATATTCGGCGTCCATGAATGGGTTGGCCGCATTCAGGCGCTGATTCTATTCGCGATCTCGCTACCGTCTTTCTTTCTCTTGGCTCGCAAACTTCTGGGTGAGACGGCTGCAACTTGGGCACTGTTTTTCTACAGTTTCGCGCCCCTCGGCATCATGGCCAGCCGGTCCTTCATGCCCGACACGCCGTCACTCGCCTTATCGATAATTGGTCTCTATTTCTTCCGCCGCTGGCTGGGAGGCGAAAGCCCATCATCCTTTTTTGCGAGTGCACTCTGCATTTCATTGTCGATCTTGATTAAAGCAACAAGCGTCATCATTGCGGCGCCAATTGTTTGTTTGATCTTTCGGCATTTCAGGTTTGGAGCGTTTCGGAATTTCAAACTGTGGTTGTTCGCGGCGATCGCGCTTGTCCCGGCCGCGATCTGGTATTCGTACGCCTATTGGATCTCCCTGAAATTTTATCCGTATCACTTTTTCGGCGCGGGTGGAGTAAAGATCATGCCTCTGGGGTGGTATCCGAAGGTCGGGAAGGAAATTGTAACCTCGGAACTGACGCCGATCCTTGGTATGCTCGGCGCGGCCGGCCTATTTATCACGCGATCGAAAGTCCCCGCACGGCCTTTTCATTTCTGGCTCGCGGCGATGATCCTCTTCATCATTGTGGTCGGTTACGGGAATCGCCATCCGTGGTATCGATTGCCGCTGGTTCCGATAGCAGCAGTCTTTGCCGGCGCGGCCTGTGAGTTTATTGCGGCGAAAGTCAGAAGCCGCGAAGCGAAAATTGCAGCCTTACTTTTGTTGATGGTCGCTTTCGGATTTTCGAGCCTCGTTTTCACGCGCAGTTTTTATCGACCGATTTCCGCTCCGCTGCGCAACGCTGGGTTGGCGTTGAACCGGATTACGCCGCCGGATTCTTTGATTGTTGCAGCCGACAACGGCGATCCAACCGTTTTTTACTACGCCGAGCGCAAAGGTTGGCATTTTTTGGAAAGAGACGGGATTTACTACGGCGACCCGGACGGAAGCGAACCGGCGATTGCCGATCTTGAAATATTGCGGGCGAAGCGAGCAAGTTATCTCGTTTTTACCTCGAACACTGCTTGGTGGCTGGATTTGTATTCGGAATTCAGGCAACGTGTCGAAGCAACGTCGACGTTGATAGCAGCGACGTCCGAATACAAAATCTATCGACTCAATCGAAATGACTAGCGACACCTTTACGATTCGCCCGGCCACGGTTGCCGATGTTCCAACTATTCTGGAATTGATCCGGGCGCTCGCAAAGTACGAACGCGCCCCGAACGAAGTGACTGCGACCGAATCGGGTCTCAGAGAAGTTTTGTTCGGTAAGAAGCCCGCCGCGGAAGTCTTGCTCGCGTATGAAAAAGATCGAGCGGTCGGTTTTGCAGTTTTCTTTCACAATTTTTCGACCTGGCTCGGCCGGCCCGGACTTTATCTCGAGGATCTGTTCGTCAGGCCGGAAGATCGTGGCAAAGGTTACGGGCGGGCTTTGCTCGTGCATTTGGCAAAGATCGTGCGCGAGCGCGATTGCGGCCGAATGGAGTGGGCGGTTCTCGACTGGAACGAGCCGGCGATCAATTTCTATCGGAAGCTCGGCGCGAAACCGATGGAGGAGTGGACGGTGTTTCGATTAACGCGAGACGGAATCGCCCGACTCGCCGACGCGTCTCCGCAATAACTTCTTCCGGCAATCAGGCGTGCACGACGCGGGCAACGACATCTTCGCTACTGACAAAACCAATCAAGTTTCTTTTTTGATCGACAACCGCGGCCATGCCGAGGCGCGCGGCGCGCAGGCGCTGGATCGCGCGCGAAGCTGGTTCGCTTTCCTGGACGGTGACCATCCGCCGAAGATA
>DASZJH010000018.1:0-5201 GCA_035948375.1 Chthoniobacterales bacterium | reverse complement strand
ACTTTGCCTTCCTGCGGTTTTTCTTTCGCAGTATCGGGAATGATGATCCCGCCTTTTTTTGTTTCCTGCTCTTCCATCGGCTGCACCAGCACCCGATCGCCGAGCGGTTTTACGTTAACGCTTGCCATAAGTTAGTTGGTTTTCTGTTGTTTGTTTTTGGTTGAGCCGGCGACCCCGAACGCTTTCGGAGCCGTCGGCAAATTGTTTTGGTTACTTCTTCTTGTCTTCGTCGACGACTTCGAACTCAGCATCGACCACGTCGCCGTCACGTCGTGCACCTTCGCCCTGCGGTTGCGAACCGGGACGGTCCGAGCCGGACTGGCGGGATTGCGTCTCGGGGCCGGGCTGCGGACCGGCTTGTGCACGTGCACCTTCGCCCGCGGAGGCTTGTTTGTAAAGGTCTGCACTGACGTCCTGGAACTTGCTCTGCAAATCGTCGTAAGCACGCTTGATCGCGTCGGTGTCGTTCTTGTTGATCGCTTCCCGCACCGCGGCGATCGCGTCCTCGACCGGTTTGCGTTTGTCGGCCGGAATCTTGTCGCCCAACTCCTTGAGTTGTTTCTCGGACTGGTAAGCGAGCGTGTCGGCGTTGTTCTTGATCTCGATCGCTTCCTTCGCCTTCTTGTCTTCGTCGGCGTGCGATTCCGCTTCCTGACGCATCTTCTCGACTTCGTCCTTGCTCAAACCGCTCGAACCGGTGATGGAGATTTTCTGCTCCTTGCCGGTGCCGAGATCTTTGGCCGAGACGTGGAGAATGCCGTTCGCGTCGATGTCGAAGGTGACCTCGATCTGCGGAACGCCGCGCGGAGCCGGCGGAATTCCATCGAGATGGAACGTGCCTAGGTTTTTGTTGTCCCGCGAGAGCGGGCGTTCGCCTTGTAACACTTTGATTTCCACGCCCGGCTGATTGTCGCTATAAGTCGAAAAGATTTGCGACTTCCGAGTCGGGATGGTGGTGTTGCGCGGAATCATTGGAGTGGCCACGCCGCCCGCGGTTTCAATCGCGAGCGTGAGCGGAGTGACGTCGAGCAACAGCACGTCTTTCACGTCGCCGCGGAGAACGCCGCCCTGAATCGCCGCGCCAACCGCGACGACTTCGTCCGGGTTCACGCCTTTGTGCGGCTCTTTGCCAATCAAGCCGCGCGCGGTCTCAACAACTTTCGGCATACGGGTCATGCCACCGACGAGCACGAGCTCATTCACTTCGCGCTCGGAAATTTTCGCGTCTTTCAAACACGCTTTGACCGGCGGAATCGTCCGCTGAATCAAATCGTCGGTCAGCTGCTCCAATTTCGAGCGAGTCAATTTCTTCTGAATGTGTTTCGGACCGCTCGAGTCCGCGGTGACGAACGGCAGATTGATTTCGTATTCCTGCGAGCTCGAGAGCGCGATCTTCGCCTTCTCGGCTTCCTCTTTGATCCGCTGGAGTGCGTCCGGTTGCTTGCTCAGATCGATGCCGCTGTCCTTTTTGAACTCGGCCACGATCCAATCCATCACCTTCGCGTCCCAATCGTCACCGCCAAGGTGGGTGTCGCCGTTGGTCGCTTTCACTTCGAAAACGCCATCGCCAATTTCGAGCACCGAAATGTCGAACGTGCCGCCGCCCAAATCGTAAACGGCGATCTTCTCGTCCTTTTTCTTGTCCAAACCGTAGGCGAGCGACGCCGCCGTCGGCTCGTTGATGATGCGCATCACTTCGAGGCCCGCGATTTTACCCGCGTCCTTGGTCGCGTTGCGCTGCGAGTCGTTGAAATACGCCGGAACAGTGATGACCGCCTGCGTGATTTTTTCGCCGAGCTTTGCTTCCGCGTCGGCTTTTAATTTCGATAAAATCATCGCCGAGATTTCCGGCGGCGAAAATGATTTGCGTTCACCGTTCACTTCCACTTGTACGTGAGCGTCGCCATTCGCGGCTTTCACGATTTTGTACGGGACGCGGTGCTCCTCTTCGTGCACTTCGTCGAACTTGCGACCCATGAACCGCTTGATTGAGAAAACTGTATTCTGCGGATTGGTCACCGCCTGACGCTTCGCGGCCTGGCCGACGAGACGCTCGCCGCTTTTGGTGAACGCGACGACCGACGGCGTCGTGCGCGCGCCCTCCGAATTTTCCAAAACTGTCGGGTCGCCACCTTCCATCACTGCCATGCAGGAGTTGGTGGTTCCCAAATCGATACCTAAAACTTTAGCCATAAATTTTCCTTTCGTTGGTCGATCCGCCGCAATACGAACTCCAGCTGCGGCGAGATTTTTGACCGACTGGGTCTTCAGCAAACCATAAGCCATGGCGGTCGATGTCGATCTAAGCCTCTACAATAGAGGGGCTAACGCCGATTATTGGCGAACTTGGAATCAGCCGAAATGGGACAATGCGTCACAAAGTGGCGTTGGACTCGTCGACGAACAGTGCCAATGCGGCACTGAAGCGGCCTGCCCGCAGTAGCTTTATGCGAAGGCGGGCATAGCGGCTGCTCGGTTGTTGTCATGGAAACCGCGAACCATTCAATGCACAAACTCGAGGCTGATCCGGACATTCTCTTTCATTGCCAGCACTGCAAAGCAGCGTTGGTCGTGAATCGAAACGCCGCCGGACTGAGTTTGACCTGCCAGAAATGCGGCAAGCTCACCGCTGTTCCAGCTCCGACGGAGCCGGACGCAGGCGCGCTGGCACAAGCGGACCAGGTGCGAGGCAAACTGAAGGAAAACGAATCGCAACGCGCCGAAGTGACCGGTTACATTAATCAGCTCACGATCCAGTTGCATCGCTGGCAGCTGCGTTTGCAAACGTTGAACGAGCGGAAAGCCCAGCTCGAAAAAGAACTGAACGGGCAACACTAGGCGTAGCCTCAAAATTTTGTGGTGGCAGGCGTCCCGCCTGCTCTGAGTAAATCCGACAAAGACGAGCGTGATCAAACGCCGCCCTCAGCGTCTGGAGATAATCTTTTCGAGCAACCCCGTTTACTTTGTCACATTTTGCACTCGTAATCGGCGAGCAATTCCGGATCTGGGAAAAGCACAAGACGCTCTCGAAATCTATGCTCAGCGTGGCATCGAAGATTTTGGCGCCGCGCTTGGTCGCTACGTGATTATGCCAGATCACATTCACTTATTTGTCTGCGGTGATGTCGACTTTGTGTTGTCGAAATGGGTAGCGGGCCTAAAGCGAGCAATTTCAAAGGCGCTTTGCGCTCCCGGAGAGTTTTGGCAGCCAACTTTCTTCGATCACATCTTGCGAAGTGAAGAAAGCTATTCCGAGAAATGGGAATACGTTTGTGCGAATCCAGTTCGAGCAGGTTTGGTTAAGGAGTCTGATGACTGGCCGCATCAAGGTGAACCTGTTGTGATTGATCGGGTCTGATTCAGTGCAGCCGGGACGGCTGCCTCCACAGCCTGCCGGAAGAATTCTTTTTGCGAATCGCTCCGGCGCGATAACTTTTCGCGTGCGGCAATATCACGATCTTCTCCGGCTGGTTTTAGAAGAAGGTCAGCCGCGCGCGGATCGCACCGGCACTGGCACGTTGTCGATCTTCGGCGCGCAAAGCCGCTACGATCTGCGACCGAGCGGTCCCGGATTTCCACTGCTGACGACCAAAAAGCTGCACATCAAATCGATCATCTACGAGCTGCTCTGGTTTTTGCGCGGCGACACCAACGTCAAATATCTCAACGAACATGGCGTCACGATTTGGGACGAATGGGCGGACGAAAATGGAAACCTCGGCCGCGTTTACGGCGCGCAATGGCGCGATTGGCACGGGGCAAATGGCGTGCGCGTCGATCAGGTCGACAATTTAATTGCGCAGGTCAAGAAGAATCCGCAAAGCCGTCGGTTAATTGTGAGCGCATGGAATCCGGCGGAGATCGACAAGGTGGCGTTGCCGCCGTGTCACGTGCTCTTTCAGTTTTATATCCAGGACGGCGAGCTCAGTTGCCAGCTTTATCAGCGCAGCGCCGATTTGTTTCTTGGCGTGCCGTTCAACATCGCGAGCTATTCACTCCTCACGATGATGGTCGCACAAGTTGTGGATCTTACGCCGGGCGATTTCATTCACACCTTTGGCGACCTTCATCTTTACAATAATCATCTCGATCAAGCTCGCGAACAGCTCGCTCGCGAATGCCGGCCTTTGCCGCGGATGAAATTGAATCCCGCGGTAAAAAACATTCACGATTTCAAGTTCGAATACTTCGAGCTGGTCGATTACAACCCTCACCCGTCGATCAAAGCGCCAATCGCGGTTTAAAGGTACGCGACTTTTCCCGTCAAACCGGGTTGAAAGAAGCTGTGAAGGGATTTTTGGGAACACTAATTCTTATTGGCGTCGCGACCGTCGCCTTTGCTCAGGATGAAAATCCGTACCGGGTTGAGATCGATCTCAGCCAGCAAACGGCCTATTTGATTCGCGGGCGGCGTGTGGTCATGCAATCGCCGATTTCGAGCGGACGCTATGGACATTTGACCGAGACCGGTTCGTTCAAGGTGATCGAGAAAGAACGGAGTCATTATTCGAGTATCTACGGCAAGATCGTCGATGGATCAGGACGCACGATTGTCGCCGATGCCGATGTCGACATGCACGTGCCATCCGGCTGCAAATTTGTTCCGGCGCCGATGCCTTACTTCATGCGCTTCCACGAATCCGACGGAATGCACGCGGGGTATTTACCCGGTTATCCTGCATCGCACGGCTGCGTACGGATGCCGGACGAGCGCGCAATCGCATTTTTCAATGCGGTTGAAGTCGGAACGCCTGTCACCGTTTTCGGGCGAACGCCGCGAACGGGTGAATATTCTCGATTCGGTCCTCAGCCGCAGCGCGGTTTCCAGTGGCCATGGTTTCAGCGACCGATTGGTCCGCAATACGAACCGCGTCCTCGGATTTACGATTCGCACCCGATCGACCCGTAAAAGGTTGAACCTTTACGGTCGCTCGGCGGTAGATTTCTTAACGCCGGTACTGGCCGTCTTCGGTCCTTTGGAAAGATCGACAAGATCCGCCAAAATATTGACTGTCTCGTCGCGTTCCGGATCGATCGCAGGTTCTTTCGTATCGTCGGCCGCACCGATAGTGTCGGTGTCGTCATCCGTCGCGGCTTCGGGTGAAACTTTGGTCACGCCATCTTTTGCTTTGGCCTGCGCCAATTTCCCTGGATACATGATCAACTGGAGGTTCGGCTTGTCGACGGTGTCGAGCGTCAGT
>DASZJH010000017.1:0-11107 GCA_035948375.1 Chthoniobacterales bacterium | reverse complement strand
AACAAGGCGAACTCGCGAAACTCACAAAATTACCTCGGCCACGGCTGGGGCTTCGTCTGGCCGGCCGATCGCCGTATTATATATAATAGAGCAAGCGCCAAACCGACCGGGGAGCCGTGGAGCGAACGTAAGAAATTGGTCTGGTGGGACCAAGGGCAAGGCAAATGGACTGGCATCGATGTCCCGGATTTTGTCCCCGATAAATCGCCCGAGTTTCGCCCCACCGGAAATGAGAGCGGACTTGCCGGGATTCCGGGCGACGCGCCATTTATGTTACATGAAGACGGGCTCGGCTGGCTTCATGTGCCACAAGGTTTGCAGGACGGGCCGATGCCGACGCATTACGAACCCCTTGAGTCGCCGGTGCACAACGCGCTCTATTCGCGTGACACCAACCCGCTGGTCAATTGGTTTACTCGCCAGGAAAATCGCTTCGCGCCCCCGGGCGATCCGCGATTCCCTTATGTCCTGACGACGTATCGGCTGACTGAGCATCACACTGCCGGCGGAATGTCGCGCTTCCTCAGTCATCTCGCGGAGTTGCAGCCGGAACTGTTCGCCGAAATGTCACCCGAGCTTGCGGCGGAACTCAAGATCGACAACGGCGATTACATTTCGATCGTCAGTTTACGCGGAGCGATCGAGTCGCGCGCACTCGTCAGCCGCCGGATGCGGCCGATGCATCTCAATGGAAAAACGGTGCATCAAATTGCGATGCCGTTTCATTTCGGTTCCGCTGGACCAGTGAAGGGTAGCGCGACCAATGACCTCATTCCAATTTCCGGCGAACCGAACGTCACGATCATGGAAGCCAAGGCGCTGGCTTGCAACATTGTCCCTGGCCGATTGCCGCGCGGACCCGCGTTTGAAGCGTGGATCAAAAAATATGTGCCGGAAGGTGGCCCGCCAAATTTGCATCCGGAACAACCGCCGCCGGAAGAAACCGACCGAGGCAAGCCGACGCAGTCGGGTTACAGCCTGCAAGGAAGGCCTGACGAGTAAGCGTATGATCGGCCAAGGAATCCAGAGCACGAACCAGCGAAAACATTCTTACGTGCAGGATCGCGTCGAGGTGGGTTTTTTCACCGATCCCAGCGTTTGCATTGGTTGCAAAGCTTGCGAAGTCGCGTGCAAAGAATGGAACCACGTTCCAGATGACGGATTCATTTGGTCGGGAAATTCTTACGACAACACCGGCCATCTCGGCGCATCGACCTGGCGGCACGTCATGTTTCTTGAACAAGATCGACAAAAAGGAAATCAGGTCACCGGCCCGATGGGCCTGGATGCACAATCAGAAGATCCGTTCCGCTGGGTTTTCCTGTCCGACGTTTGCAAGCACTGCGAAGAAGCTGGTTGCCTTGAGGCGTGCCCGACCGGATCGATCGTTCGAACCGAAGTCGGCTCGGTGCTGGTGCAGAACGATGTCTGCAACGGCTGCGGCTATTGCGTTGTGTCGTGCCCGTTTGGCGTAATTGATCGCCGGCCGGAGCCGCTTCACGATGCGGGCGGCGCGTTCAAGTGCACGTTTTGTTATGATCGCCAAAAGAGCGGATTGGTTCCGGCATGCGCCAAAGTCTGTCCGACTGAATCGATCGTGTTTGGGCGGCTGGATGATCTCCGCGCGCGCGCGAATGAGCGCGTCCAACATCTAAAACAGAGCGGTTACAGCGATGCGCAACTTTACGATCCAACCGAAACTTCCGTCCGCGGCATCCATGCATTCTTTCTAATTCTCGGAGAACCCGAAGCCTACGGGCTTCCACCGAAGCCGCAGATTCCAACGATCTATTTAAAGTCGGCATGGACTTCAGCGTTCGCGACGGCACTTGCGTCAATCGTCGCGACGCTCGCGGCATTTGCATTTTTTTCATGACGACCAACTCGCCTTCCGAAAAGCGGCTCGAAGAGTTGCGCGAGCAAGCATGGAAGGACGGCGTCGTGCCGGGCAAAGGCGTTGATGTTGCAGGCGGCCCGATTCCCAGAAAACCCGGTTACTACGGACAAGCTGTTGTGAAACCGCCGGTCTGGACATGGCAAGTTCCCCTCTACTTTTTCTTTGGCGGAATTGCGGGAATGTCAGCGGTGATTGCGCTCGCCGCTGTTCTGTTCCATCATCCCGATCTTGCACGCGCGACAATGTGGGTCTCGACCGTCGCTGGAGCGGTTCTTTCGCCTATTCTGCTAGTCATGGATCTCGGCCGTCCGCATCTCTTTCTCAATATGCTCCGCGTTTTTAAACATCGATCGGCCATGTCGATGGGTGCATGGATTCTGAGCGCCTTCGGGGCCTGTGTCGTTCCGGGTTTGATCGCGCTTGAACTGCGCGTTCAACAGTTTTTCCCTGGCGCGCTGGATCAACTGGTCGGCGTCGTTGCCGGCATTTTCATTTTCGGTTCGGCAATCTTTGGAACCCTGCTCGCGACCTACACCGGCGTGTTGATTGGGGCAACGGCAATCCCCGCTTGGTTTTTGCATCGCACATTGCTGCCGATTCATTTTGGAACGGCGGGATTGGGATCTGCCGCAGGACTACTTGAATTGCTCGGGCACCGAATCCCCGCACTGAACTTCGTTGGCTTTTACGTGGCCGGCGTTGAGACGGCGTTGCTCATTTGGCTTAGTGTTAACAAACATGGCGCCGCCGATCGCGCCATCCACGAACACGGTACGGGTTGGCTGATCCGGGTCGGCGAAGTTTTGACCGGTCCGCTTGCGCTTGTTTTGCGGTTCTTCTCCTTTATTCCATTCGCTGCTATTTCATTTTTGCTCGGCGCCTTGATTAGTCGCGTCGGTTGGATCGCGGTCGGCAAAGTTTCCGGCTCTGATCCGGAATCTGTCTTCGCCGCTGAAAGGTACTAAGCCGATGACGACGGTATTTACCTCGGAAGAGGGAACAGCAATACCTTCTTCAGATGTAGTCCAAAATACCACGGACGTATCGCTGCGTCAGATCGGAATCGTCGTTAGGCTGTTGCTATGAAACTGGCTTTCTTCCCGATGATGGCGGTGATTGAACAAGCTGGCGTTCCGGCGTTGCGAGTCGCGTTCACCGTCGCAGTGATCATCTTTATGTTCGCGGGATTTTTTATCTGGCGACGACGACACCAATTTTTCGATCGCGATCCGGATGTGGAGAACGACGTGCCTGTCGTCCGACACAATCGAGAGGAATTGATCCTTTTTGTCTGGGGCGGGCTGACCCTGATGCTCGTCAGCATTTTGTTCCAGGTATGGACCGCATAGGGGGAAAGCTTGAAATCCGAAACACAGACCGAAAACCCGTAGGAAGAAAAATCATGAGCATCTTAACTCGTCGGAATTTTCTTGGAACAGTCGCGGCGGCCGGTGGGCTCACTGCATTGAAAAAGGTCGTCGGTGCAGACCACCCGAATGATCCCGGACCGGCGAACGCTTCACTCGATGGCCAGAACCCGGATTCAATATGGCCGCCAAACACTGACTCGAAGAGCTTGGTGCAAAACTTCAAGTATCCGTTCTCTTTTGCGAACAAACGCGTTTATGAGGGCGGATGGTCGCGCGAGGTGACAGTTCGCGAGCTGCCGGTTTCCAAATCTCTGGCGGGTGTAAACATGAGACTGACTGCCGGTGGCGTCCGCGAATTGCATTGGCACACCTCCGCTGAGTGGGCCATCATGCTCTACGGCACGGCACGGATCACGGCCGTCGACGCGGACGGAAGAAGTTTCGTCGCCGACGTGAAGAAAAACGATCTTTGGTTTTTCCCGAGTGGGATCCCGCACTCGATCCAGGGACTAGATCCCGACGGTTGCGAATTCATGCTCGTATTCGACGACGGCGATTTTTCCGAATCGGAAACGGTGCTCTTGAGCGATGCAATGGCCCATCTACCACCCGCAGTGCTGTCGAAAAATTTTGGCGTTGGCGAAAACTCCTTTTCCAGTCTGCCTCGACAGGAGCTCTTTATTTTTCAAACCGCTGTTCCGGGCGCGCTCGATGCCGATCAGAAATCGGCGGCCGGAACGCTGGGAAAATCACCGAACGATTTTGCTTTTCGGACGATGGAAATGCGGCCGACCAAGCAAACCAAGAGCGGCGAGGTCCGCATTGTCGATTCAAGGAATTTCAAAGTTGCGACGACGGCCATGGCGCTGGTCACCGTTCGTCCAGGTGGATTGCGCGAATTGCATTGGCACCCGAACGCGGACGAATGGCAGTACTACATCGCCGGAAAAGGACGGATGACGGTCGTGTCCACCGGTAATCGCGGCCGCACGATGGATTTTCAGGAAGGCGACGTCGGCTACGTTCAAAAAACGTTGCTCCATTACATCGAGAACACAGGCGACAGCGATCTCGTATTTCTGGAAATGTTTAAGGCCGACCGGTTTCAAGAGTTTTCCTTCTCGGAATGGCTCTCTCACACGCCGGCCGAGTTGGTCATGGCCCACTTGAAGATCAACAGAGCGACCTACGACGCGATTCCCAAGAGCGGCGGCGTGATCGTTCCGATCTAACAACGGTTTATGCGAACGAATAACCGCTGGGTTATTGCATCCGCGGGAGTATTTCTGCAGATCGCGCTTGGCGCGGTCTACGCCTGGAGCGTCTTCCGTGTCCCGCTTTCGAAACAATTCGGCTGGACCATTTCTGAAGTAACGCTGACCTTCACGATCAGCATATTCGTTCTTGGATTTGCCGCGTTCTTCGGCGGCCTTTGGCTAAATCGCAAAGGACCGCGCATCGTCGCATTGACCGGCGGCGCGCTCTACGGGCTGGGAGTTTTCCTCGCCAGCTTTTCGCACACTCTCTCGTGGCTATATCTGAGCTACGGCGTGATCGGTGGCATCGGTCTTGGTCTGGGCTACATCGTTCCGGTGGCGGTGTTGGTGAAATGGTTTCCGGATCGAAGAGGACTCATTACTGGGGTCGCGGTGGGCGGATTCGGAGCGGGCGCCCTCATCACCGCGCCTGTCGCGACACGACTGATCCAAAACGTTGGCGTGCTGAGCACATTCGCCTATCTAGGCATCGCGTATTTCTTGATAACAATTATTTCCGGGGCGTTCATGCAGAATCCGCCTGATGGCTGGAAGCCGGAAAGTTGGTCGCCGACCGCAAGTCAAACATCGCAACGCGCCGGGCACGATTTCCTGCTTAGTGAGGCGTTAAAAACGTGGCAATGGTACGCGCTCTGGCTGCTGCTGTTTTTAAACACGTGCGCCGGCATTTCGGTTATCTCGCAGGAGGCGCCGATTTTTCAGGAATTAACCGGAGCAAGCGCTATTGTCGCGGCCGGCATGGTTGGTCTGGCAAGCATCGGCAACGCAGTCGGCCGCGTTTTCTGGGCGTGGGTTTCCGATCTAATTACACGCCGCGCGACTTTCGCGGTCATGTTCGTCCTTCAGGTCCTGCTCTTCTGGTTTCTTCCAAGCATCGCCACCGTCACATTGATGACGATCGTCACGTTCGTCGTGTTGATGTGTTATGGCGGCGGATTTGGCACAATGCCCGCGTTTGCGGCGGATTATTTTGGACCGAAGAACGTCGGCCCGATTTACGGGTTAATGCTAACAGCCTGGAGTTTCGCCAGCGCGGTCGGGCCGCTATTTATCGCGCACATGCGCGAAACGGCTGGTTCATACCGAGGCGCGCTTCATGTCATCGCCGGCGTCGTGGCGGTTTCCACTTTACTGCCGATCCTGGTGCGACCGCCCCGCACCTCACGAGCAACAACTGCCTAAGCAACCCGGCTCGCCCGAAAGAGGTGAATCTCACCACCTCTCGTGTGAGATCATAAGATCCCCCCTACGCGCCATCGCGGCCAACCACTCGGCCGCCGTAGGGTGAAGCATGAAAAAGGAATGGCCGCAATATCGCGGAACGACGCTGCTGGCACCACAGTTCGTCAGGCCCGGCGCTGACGATCAATTGAATTTGGATGGCGCTCTTTCTGAGAGCGAGCGGCGAGTCCGAACAAAAGAAATCTTTATCGTTAGAAAGACAACGCGGTTGCCGTCAACGAACGCGGCAGGCAAGAAAATAAGGCGCATTCTAATTTTCGATAACCATCCCGAAAGTCTTCGTTTGGTTTTTGGACATCGCCAACATCGGAATGTCGATCTTTCCCGACCGGCGCAGATCATCTCCTGGGAACTAATCCTTGTTTCAATTCTCGCTGTCGCTGGGCTCGTCGGAATGTTCTGGCAGCTTCTTCGGATATTCGTGCCGTGACGGCGACACCCGGGCTAAATCGGACCTTGCGTCCGAACATAAGGGAATCATGACCACCGCTGTGCTGCTCTTCATCTCGAACATCTTCATGACGCTCGCTTGGTATGGGCATTTGAAGTTCAAGGACCAGCCACTTTGGGTCGTGATCGGCGCGAGTTGGGCGCTCGCATTTTTTGAATATCTATTTCAAGTGCCCGCCAACCGTATCGGCTCGGACCACTTCAGCCTGGTCCAGCTCAAAATCATGCAGGAATGCATCACAATCGTAGTCTTCATGGTCATAGCCTGGTTGTTGTTCTGGCAGATACCGCGCTGGAACCACCTCGTTTCCTTTCTCCTCATCGTGGCGGCGGTTTATTTCAGTTTCAATTTCGATAAGTGAGAAACCCTTCGCGCCGAATCCGGCCGGTTCTTGAGTTATTAGCGCGAGCGCACGTTTCTGACTCGAAAGAGGGAGCAAGCATTATCCGAACGTGGCATCCCAAAATCCCGCTGACGCGGCGTGGCCGGTGAACCGGAGACTGGCGAATGTTAAGCATGAAAAAATTAAGATTACTTAGCTTGGTTGGCATCACTTCGATCGCCCTGGCTCAGTCCGGTTTGGCAGCTCCCCACGGTGGTGGTGGTGGTGGTTTTGGCGGTGGCTTCCACAGTGGAGGCGGTTTTGCCGGAGGCGGCTTTCGGAGCGCTGGTGGCGGCGGAGCTCCTCATTTCGGAGGCTTTCAGGCACCTGGTCCACGCATTGGGGTAGGAACCCGCGGAGGCGGAGTTGGCTTCGGTATGGGTCGGTACTCACCCTATATGGCAGCGCCGTCCTCATCTGTCCGCTCGTATGCAGGCAGATCCGCGAACTCGACTGCGCATGTCACTTCGCCAGGGCAGGTCGTCAGCGGGAATCGAATCGGGAACACTTCGAGTCGCGCAACGGCTGGGGTTAATCGCCCGGATAATCGAAGCGGGGCAATTAGCGATCGTCGCGGACAAACGTCACGCCCGACAACGCCAAGGCCCTCCAATGAAGCGGCCCTTAGTAGACAGCATCATATCTTCGCCCGCGAGAATGGCGCTGAGCATCGGGATTGGGACCGACGCCACGCGCATTTTTTCCACGGCCACTGGTTCTGCTGGGACGGCGCCTTCTGGATAGGTTTGGATGATGGATATTACCCGTGGGATTTCTACCCTTATTACGCCTACGACTACTATCCCTACGATTATTACACGGACGTTGAGCCCACTTATCAAAACTACAGCGCTCAACAAACCGACCCTACCATCAGCACCGTTCAGAACGACCTAGCGCAACTTGGTTATTATAGTGGGGCTGTCGATGGAGTTTTCGGCGCGGACACACGCACCGCATTGACCCGTTATCAGATCGATCGTCATCTGGAGGTAACTGGAAGCTTGACCAACGAAACGCTGCAATCGCTCGGATTACCGGGACTCGCGAGCAACTAATCAAACGAAATGGATATCGTGACTCAAGAAATGAAAACGAAGAAGCTCGGTAATTCCGACCTGTTGATCACGCCCGTCGGCTTCGGGGCCTGGGCCATTGGCGGATCGGGTTGGGAATTTGGCTGGGGCGAGCAAGACGACGAACGATCGGTCGCAGCGATTCATCGCGCGCTCGAGCTTGGCGTTAATTGGATCGATACCGCTGCCGTCTACGGAATGGGACACTCCGAAGAAGTCGTTGGGAAGGCGCTGCGAACCTGGCCGGGCCCGAGGCCTTACGTTTTCACGAAGTGCGGTCTGCGTTGGGACGAACAGGGATATGTCCATCGCGACTTGAGTGCGAACTCTATTCGCCAGGAATGCGAAGACACTCTGGGCCGGCTGAATGTCGATGTTATCGATCTCTATCAGATCCACTGGCCGACCGACCACTTGGAAGAAGGCTGGAGCACGATGGCTCAACTGCAAAAGCAAGGGAAGGTCCGATGGATCGGCGTTTCAAACTTTAATGTCGAAGAATTGCGTCGAGCGCAGAAGATCGCGCCGATCACTTCGCTTCAACCTCCGTATTCGCTGGTTCGTCGTGAAGTTGAACCGGAGATTCTACCTTATTGTCGATCCTACGGGATTGGCGTGATCGTTTATTCGCCGATGGCCTCCGGTTTGTTGACGGGCGCCATGACGCGAGAACGCGCGGCCAATCTTCCGCCGAGCGATTGGCGCAGTCGCGACATCGAGTTTAAGGAGCCGCGGCTCTCGAGAAATCTCGCCCTGCTCGAGCGCTTGCGGGAAGTGGGAGAACGAGTTCAACGCCCAGCGGGGCAAGTTGCCATCGCTTGGGCCTTGCGAAATCCAGCCGTAACCGGAGCCATTGTCGGTGCGCGCAGCGCCGAGCAAGTAGAAGGTAATGTGGATGCGGCAACTCTTCGCCTTACGAATAAGGAAATCGACCAGATCGACGGAAAAAATATTTATGAACCAGAATTGGTCACCGCAGCCTGACGAAAGGAAGAAAATGAAAATTGGATTCATCGGTCTCGGCATTATGGGGAGCCGCATGGCGGCGAATCTGCAGAAGCAGGGGAACTCGTTGGTCGTATTTAATCGCACTCGCGCCAAAGCAGAGCCGTTGCTCGGTCCCTGTGGGAAGTTTGCCATTTCCCCGGCAAGACTCGCCGAACAAGTAAATGTGCTCTTCACGATGCTGGCTCATCCGGATGCAGTCCAACAAGCCGCTCTGGGCGCCGATGGATTTTTGGATTACCTCCGGCCAGATGCACTTTGGGTAGATTGTAGTTCGGTCAATCCGTCGTTCTCAAAGAGGATGACTGCGGAAGCAGCGCGCCGAAGAATTCATTTTGTCGACGCGCCGGTCACCGGCTCTGCTCCCGTGGCCGGCGAGGCGAAACTTACGTTTTGGGTGGGCGCTAATGCCGACGATCTGGAAACGATTCGTCCACTACTGCTCTGCATGGGCAGCAGAATTGTTCACACCGGCGGTCACGGCACCGGGACATCCATGAAAATGGTGATCAACCTGTTGTTGGGTAACGCCATGGCCGCCTTCGCCGAAGCGATGACGCTGGGCGAAGGGCTTGGGCTTTCACGAAAGTTGTTGTTCGATGCAGTGCTTGGCACGCCCGCGGTCGCACCGTTCCTGACTGCAAAACGGGATAAGATCGACAGTCGTAATTACGCGGCGGAATTTCCATTACGCTGGATGCAAAAGGACATGCACCTCGCGACGGTGAGCGCGTACGAAACCGGCGTTGCCTTGCCGCTTACTAATATAGCCAAAGAGATGTACCGATTGGCCATGCGCGACGGACACGCCGCGGAGGATTTTTCGGCGATCTATGAGTTCTTAGCCGATAACGACCATCCTATCGCGGCCGTTGCGGAACAACCTTCCGACGTGCTAACACATGCGACTCAGATGGCAGACCGTCTGCGAGGTTACTAGCACAAATCGGCCGATTCCGATTAGAATCGCGTTCAAACGTATCGGAGTCTGGTGCGTGCGTGTACTAGAATTGTGCTAGAACGAGTGGTTTTCTACTCGCCTCTCGTGTTCGACGCGATTTGTCGGAAAACGCGAAATTTCCCTTCGTAAAACCGTCTTCTCTTGAAACGAAAAGGAACGGTTTGAAAAGGATGATTTGGGATTCCTAAGTCTGGCGCGTCTGCCCATTTCGCCACCCTGGCGCAGGAATTGTAGATTGTAGTTTTTCGATTGCCGATTTCAACCGGCGACTTCCCAGACCGGCACGAGCGGTGCATCTGAATTATGCTCGGACCCATGCCACTGAGCTCGAACCGGGCCAACTGAATTCACCGGCATCGTCGAAGATTGAAAAACAAAAACGGCGGGATCGCGTCCCGCCTTCCATTAAATTTTGAAAATTGTTACGCCGCGCGCTTCGTTAATCACCCTCAGCTGGCGATAACCGCGGCGTTCGGGCGCATACAACGGCGGCCGGGTCCTCCTAACTAGAACCCGGCCGCCTGACTAGCTACGTGCTGCAAAACTTTAGAACCGTTTCTTAATGCCTACGTACCAAGTGCGGCCTTTAACGCTAGCCGTTTGCTGGTCGTAACCGTTTTCGAAGGCTGCGGCCACAAATGGCGGCTCTTCGTCGGCGACGTTGTCTACACCGATTGTGAGCGTCACGTTGTTGAGCCACGCCCTCCAACCGCACGGATTATACTCCGCGGTGGAGACCGGCATCACGTTCTTCTCCTTGCCGTCGTTCATTCTCACATTCTTGCCGCCATCCTTGGCATAGCCCGCGACTTCGGTTTGGGCCGCCGGCGGTGGCAGGTTAAACGTGTAGTTGAGGATCAGATCCAAGGTCACGTACTCGCGCACCTTGCGATCGAACGATCCCGCGCAGGGAACGAACGTGTAACCAGGAATGTTTGTTGCCGGATTGTGCCGAGTGGGAAATATGGCAACTTGACCGGCATTCGGGTCCACTCCAGGTACGCCAGGTACAAAATCCACGAGTTGG
The DNA here is from genome assembly GCA_035948375.1 of Chthoniobacterales bacterium. Taxonomy (GTDB): domain Bacteria; phylum Verrucomicrobiota; class Verrucomicrobiia; order Chthoniobacterales; family UBA10450; genus AV40. The sequence continues at coordinate 419 of DASZJH010000017.1, read as the reverse complement.
GTTGAAAGGAAGGTACAATTCCCGAACTGATCTGGAGTGAAGCCCGCGCGTATTCTCGCATCCTTGAAGGTGAACTTCTGGTTGTCCCAGTATTGGCCGACGTAATGGACGACGACACCGGCATCGATTCCCTGCGCCCACGATCCTGATGGACCGTCATAGAACAAGCTCGCGTACCAACGGTTGTGCGTGAAGGAGCCGCCACCGTTCGGGCCTTGGAAGCCCCCGCCAAACTTGCCCACGGCGGTGAATGTCGCTCCGCCCGGAATGGTCTGCACGTCTATGTCCGCCATGTAGGTCTCGTTCCAAGTCGCGGTGAACGTTCCCCAATCGCCGTGGCCCAGTCGCGAGGTATCAAATATCTCTACGACTTCAAAGTCCCAGGCACTGAGGATTTCGCGTCCAAGATTTTGGAACGG
>DASZJH010000016.1:0-2542 GCA_035948375.1 Chthoniobacterales bacterium | reverse complement strand
ATCTGTCTGACTCCTTGAAATCTCCATGAATTCGATCGCGCTTTGGATGCCATGGAAAAAGGAATCCACAATCCTTACGCGCCCGAATATGGATCGCTGAAGCTGGACCGAGTTTCGGATCCACTGCGCGGCAATCCGCGTTTCGAAAAATTCGTCGCCTCCCTTCCTCCAACAGATCCGCGCTAGATCGACATCGTTTCGTCGCGGCCGCTGAATTCCCGGCATCGTCGACGATCAAAAACAAAAACGGCGGGATCGGGTCCCGCCGTTCGGTTAAATTGGGAAATTATTTTAGCGGCGGCGTCGAATGGCTTTCAACCCAGAACCCGCTGCCGCGAGCAGAATCAGCGAAACCGAGGTGGGCTCAGGGATCGGCACTGGTACCGAGATCCGGCCAACATTGTTGAGTTTACCGCTATCATTGCCCGGCACTCTGGTCGCTTGCGCGGCAAAATAACCGGATCGCGTTTGCGGCGCTCCTTGAAATTGACTGGTAGCAACCGTTACAGAGAATAGTCCGGGTACTGAACTGGCCGGAATGGGCGTTGTCCCGGTGTAAGTCCAGGTCAGGTTCGCAATGTTCGGATCGTCTGGCGGTATCGTTCCGAACGGGGGCGCAGTGACGAGCGAAGATGAAAACGTCCAGTCAACCATCTGCGTATTTGATCCGGCGATAAAGGGTCCGAAATCGTAGATGGTAAAGAAATCGCCGGTGGTCACCTGCGCATCGGTCGTGATGTCAATATGATAACTCCAAACGGTGTTGGTGCCGGACGGGGTTGTCCCGGCAAAACTCGGAATGATGTCGGCGCGGACCGCTGAACCCGTGGTTGCGAACGCAATCAATGTGATCAAAAATGATTTCTTCATTTGCCTCGTCGTTCTATGCCGTTCTCGTAGGCATTATCCGGCTATTTCTTAGATCGTATTGCACCGATTAGACCGTTATTTGTCAAGACAATTCCCGAGGCGCTCGCGCTATTGTAACCTAGTTGTAACCTCTACCGATGAACGCGGCAGGCCTCGGCGAGCTCCTGATTGCTTTCGCACGCGAGAGTGAAAAACCTGTCGCCGACACAAGCGGCGAACTGTGCGAACAGTCGCGGTTCGTCGACCCCGCGCGCTTGGTCGATGATTTTTACTGCCTCGCTGGTGTCCCCCTGATGAATCGCCAGTGCCGCATCGGTCATCAGCCAATCGACTGACAAGTTTCCCAGCTTTCGCTTTTGTTCGAGCTCGGCATTCACCGGAGCGACGTCGCCTGCTTCCAGCGCGGCCATTCTTGCCTTGAACCGGCAAATCATCTGCGCCGATTCCTCTGTGCCGCGACGGGCGGCTTGTTCGTAGCGTAGGATCGCGTCCTTCGGTCGATGATCTTTTCGAAGCGTTTCGGCAAGGGAATAATAATAGTCCGCGTTAAACGGCGCTGCGTTGGTTGCCGCTTCGAAGAAACGCTCGGCTGCCGGAAAATCGTTTCGGCTCACCGCAATCATTCCTCGAAGATAATTTGCAGCGTCGACGTTTTCCCCGAACCCGATCGCGCTTTCGAACAAACGATCGGCCGATTCGAAGTCGGAATGATCGTAATAAAGTTTTCCAGCGCGAAAGAGAACGCCGGCAAGGGACATGTTTTTGTATTTCGCGGCAATCAGGCGTTTGGCCGCGTCGTCCCACTGGCCCAACCGCTCCGACATCACCGCGTGTTCCACCAATTCTTCGGCTGATGCGCCCGCGAAGTCGCCCGTCACTTTTGCGGCGATCTTTGCCTCTCGGCGCGACGCCAGAAGGTATCTCCAGTATTCAAATTTCTTGCCGACATAAAATGTCGCCCCGAGCAAAACGAAGACCCCAATCAGAAGCGCCAGATTTTGCACTTCGAGCACGCGTGACATTCGCCATTTCTTCCGAAAACGTTGCGGCGTGCGCTGCTTCGAGACAGGAATCGGCTCCGGCGGCGAGCTTTTCACTTCGGCTGTCGGGGTTGCCGGTTCGGGCTTTGGGGATTCCAGTTCCGCTTCGGTTTGCTTGGCCGGCGCGCCTCCGAGAAAACGCCGTTGTTCCGGCGTCAAATTTAATCGCCCGCGCTCTCGCTTTTCTTGATCCGATTCAGCCATCACTGACCTCCTTCTTCGTCATCACGCTCAATGCCGCGCTGCGTTGTCAGATAAACAGCGAAACTGCCGAGCCAATGTCCCCCTTCATAATGCTCCCCCGTCACCGCCGCCAGTCCCGCGTGTCGATGCGCATCTGCCGCCGCTTGCAACGCCGCGCGCCGCGGGTCGTCATTCGGCAGCGCCGAAAAAATTCCCTCCAACATCCACGCGCGACTCAAGTTTAAGCCATCGAGATGCGCTAGCTTCGGATCGCTCGGATCAGGCGAGACCGCGACCTTCAACCAATCGGCGCTCTCGCTGCCTTCTCTGCCCACGGGGATCTGCGGCATGAATTGTTTCAACCAGTTTGCGAATTCCTTTTGCGGAAGCACGCGACGCATCGCGTCGGCTTCGCCGAGACAGGGCGAAAGAAAATCTTCGCCCGACGG
>DASZJH010000015.1:0-9429 GCA_035948375.1 Chthoniobacterales bacterium | reverse complement strand
GCGCTGATTTTTGAGACGCTCTGGCTGCGGCTGAGTGGGCTGGCGTTTGGGAATTCGATCTGGGCGGCCGCGCTGATTCTTTCCAGTTTCATGGCCGGTCTCGCGCTCGGAACTGCGATTGCGGCGTCGGCAAAATTTCGGAGTCGCCCGCTGAAACTTTATGCTGCGCTTGAAATCGCAGTTGCAGTCCTCGGTTGCACGATCGTTTTCGCATTGCCGGTTCTCGGCGAACTGTTGCGTCCGCTTTTTCAAACGCTTTGGTCGCATCAAACGATCCTTCTCGCGCTTCGCGTTCTGATTTCGTTCGTGATCTTGTTGATCCCGACGACCGCAATGGGATTGACGCTACCGCTCATTCTGGAAGATCGAGAACTTGCCGGCGCCGATTTCGGCAAAGCGATTGGTTTGCTCTACGGTTTCAACACAATCGGCGCGGTCGCAGGCGCGTTGTTCGGCGAGCTTTTTCTCGTGAAAGCGTTCGGTTTGTTCGGAACGAGTTTGACGGCGGGCATGTTGAACGTTGTCGCGGCGATCATCGCGTTGTTCCTGGCGAAATCTGACGGGACGCTAGCAGCTTCCCCTACAGATGAGAAACCGCGGCGATTGCGATTGGAGATTGATTATCAGCTTCCGTGGCGATTGCTGATCGTCAGTTTCGGCACAGGCTTCGTTCTGCTCGCGCTCGAAGTGGTTTGGTTCCGATTTCTGCGATTGTACGTCGCTTCGTCGGCAACCGCGTTCAGCGTGATGCTGGCGGTTGTCTTGGCGGGAATCGGGTTAGGAGGAATCGCATCCGGCACGCTCGCGAAGAAAGTTCGCGCTTCGGCGCTTCCAGTTCTTCTCATCATCGCGGCGATCTTAACCTTGCTTTGCTACATCTTCTTCCCAATTCCGAAACTCGCTGAAGGCGAAAAGAATTTCTATTTGGAATCGTGGACACAGATCGCGCGGGTCTCGTTCGCACTGATGTTTCCCATCGCGTTCTTATCGGGAATTCTATTTCCAGCAATCGCCACACGAGTGCAGGAAAGCGTTGGGAGCCGGATGAACAGCGTCGGCATCACGACGTTGTTCAACACCGCTGGCGCAGCGATCGGCCCGCTGCTCGCCGGATTCTTGTTGCTGCCACGAGTCGGTTTCCAAACGAGCTTGATCGTCTGCGCAATCGTTTATGCGATTCTCGGATTAGTACTGGTGATTTTGCCTGGATACGCCTTTGCCAGGGTTCCCCGCAACAAGCAGCGCGATGCGACTGCGGCCGCAGGCCTCGCTTTAGGCTCGCTGCTTATCGTGTTCATTGTCGCAATCGTTTTTTTCCCGCGTCATCGCGACGAAATGCATTTCGCGAATGCGCGAAAACTTTACGAATCGGAGGAACAGCATCTCGTCAAAAAAATCGAAGGCGAAACCGGAACGTGGCAGTTGCTACGGCGGGAATTGTTCGGTCAAACCTTCTACTACCGCCTGATGACCGATGGATTTTCGATGTCCGCGACGAATCCGGTAAACCAGCGCTACATGCGTTTGTTCGCGTACTTGGCGGTCACGTTGAATCCGCAACCCCAGAACGCGCTCTTGATTGCGTTCGGTTGTGGCGTAACTGCCGACGCGCTGACGCAAGATGTCGATCTTAAGCACGTCGACGTGGTCGATATTTCGAAAGAAGCGTTTGCGCTGGCGGACGATTATCGCAACGCCGGCTATTCCAACGCGCTGCGCGATCCGCGCGTGAGCGCAATCGTGCAGGACGGACGTTTTTTTCTGCAAGCAAGTCCAAATCGCTACGACATCATTACCGGGGAGCCGCCGCCACCGAAAGTTCTCGGTTCGGTCAATCTGTACACCGAACAGTTTTTCCAACTGATGAGCGATCGATTGAACGATGGCGGCATCGCGACGTTCTGGCTGCCGGTCTATCAACTGAATGTCGGAGAAGCGAAATCGATCCTGCACGCTTTCCACGATGCGTTTCCGAACACGCTCATCTGGTCGAGCTCGGATGAGGAATGGATCATGATGGGAATCAAAGGCGCGCCGCGAAAGATCGACAATCGACAGCTCCGAAGGCTGTGGGATTATGCAAACACGCGCTCGGATCTGGCCCGGATCGGCGTTGAAGTTCCTGAGCAAGTCGCCGCGCTGTTCGTAATGGATGGCCACGAGATCGATCGAATCGCGAGTGACGCCAACCCGCTGACCGATTTTTATCCGAAGCGCCTCGGCGACGTGACCGCCGAAGATCCGGTGATCCACGAATTTACGAGCAACTACATGCAGGCCGCAGACGCGGCCCGGCGTTTTCGCTCATCGCGACTCATTGAAGAAATGTTGCCGGACGAGATTTTAAACGCGCAGCTCGATCCGTTTTTTGTGATTCGCGAAATGCGTTATCACGCGCGGTTGACCGAGATAAATTGGCTGGAGGAGTTGGATATTCATCTTCGCGGTTCTCGTTTGCGCGAGCCGGTGCTAGAAACGCTCGGCACGAATTTGTTTCGAGTCGAACTTGCCGAAAAAGTCGCCGACGATTTGCACCCGCCGCCCGCCGATGTTTTGCCGGACTTGATCGCTTCCTCGCTTTCGCAACGAAGCTATCCTAACGCGATCCGGCTGCTCGAGGACAAACGGGCTCGAGGCGCAGCCAACCGCGACGACTTTTTCTTGCTCGCCTATTTGTATTGCTTGAACCGCGAAGTCGAAAAGGCCGAATCGATTGCGAATCTCGCGCAGGATCGACAACGTCCGTTTGCGAAATGGCTCTGGGGAAAACTGCAAACCGAATACGGATTTCGTCCGCCTGATTAGACTTCGTTGCGTCGCGTGATGGCAAATGAGTACGACGCTCTGGTAGTTGGCTCAGGACCAAACGGTCTTGCGGCCGCGATCACGCTGGCGCGAGCGGGATTGTCGGTGGTTGTTCTCGAAGCCAACTCAACGATCGGTGGCGGTACGCGGTCGGCCGAGCTCACGCTGCCAGGATTTGTGCACGACGTTTGTTCGGCGGTTCATCCGCTGGCCGCGGCCTCCCCGTTTTTCAAGACGTTGCCGCTCGAACGATTCGGGTTGGAATGGATCCACCCAGAAATTCCGCTCGCCCATCCGCTGGATGACGGAACCGCAGCGCGTTTGTATCGCGACATCGGTGTCACGGCAGAATCGTTAGGCCGAGACGCAGAAGTTTATCGTAACGTTTTCAAGCCGCTGGCTCGCGATTGGGAAAAACTGGCGGCAGAGTTTTTGCAGCCAATGCTGCATCTGCCGCGACATCCAATCGCCCTCGGACGGTTTGGAATGGCCGCGATCACGCCAGCGAAGTTCTTCGCGAAAACATTTTTCCGAGAACAACAGGCGCGAGCCTTGTTCGCTGGGATCGCGGCGCATTCCTTTCTTCCACTCGACGCATTCGCATCGGCAGCATTTGGATTAGTGCTGGGAGCAGCCGGACACGCGGCCGGCTGGCCGATTCCGCCCGGTGGCTCGCAATCGATCGCCAACGCGCTGGTCAGCTATCTCCGCGAGTTCGGCGGCAAGATCGACACCAACCGGCGCGTCGACAATTTGGATCAATTGCCCAAGTCGCGGATTGTTTTGTTCGACACGACGGTATGGCAGTTCACTCGCATCGCCGGGAATCGGTTACCAGCGCGTTATCGAAGATGCTTGGAGACTTTTCGCCACGCACCTGGGATTTTCAAAATTGATTACGCGCTGTCGTGTCCGATCCCGTGGAAAGCGGAGCCGTGCCGCCGCGCGGGAACGATTCATCTCGGCGGAACGATTGAAGAAATCGCAAACTCGGAACGCGACATCACGCGAGGACGAATCCCAGACCGGCCATTCACCTTGGTAGCGCAGCAGAGTCTCTTTGACGAAAGGCGTGCGCCGCGCGGCAAACACACGCTTTGGGCTTATTGTCACGTTCCGTTCGGCTCCAAGATCGACATGTCGGACGCAATCGAATCGCAAATCGAACGATTCGCGCCGGGATTTCGCGACTGCATTTTGGCGCGACACAAAATGAGTGCGCCCGATCTCGAAAAATCGAACCCGAATCTCGCCGGCGGAGATATCAACGGCGGCGCAGCAAATTTGGCGCAACTTGTCGCGCGGCCAATTTTCAGCCCGACTCCGTATCGAACGCCGTTGCGCGGCGTCTATTTGTGCTCGTCCTCAACTCCGCCCGGCGGCGGCGTCCACGGAATGTGCGGCTATCACGCCGCGCGCGCAGCCTTGCGCGATCACTTTGACAAAAGACTTCCACCCGCTCCGTAGGAGCGATTGAAAATCGTTGTCGCGCCTCTATCGTAGCGCGCGACATGAAATTCTTGAGCGCGGCAGTACTGGGATTGGCGCTTCTCATTCGACCAGTTTTTGCGGGCGGTGGCGAAACGACCACGACTGAAACGCTCAATCCGCCACGTTTCGAAGTCGCATTTCAATCCGCCTATTTGCTTGGTGTCTTTGGAAACCCCGACAGTTACGAGATTGCGCCGCAATTTGCTACCGGTCGCGTCCGTTGGGGCGTGAACGACAGCGACAATTGGACGCGCGGTTACAACCAATTCTGTCTGACCGTGATGGCGGAACCCATCGTGCGCGGTGTGGAGAATCATTATTTCGGCGTCAACTTTGGCGGTCGTTACAATTTTGTGCGGCCGAACTGGCGCATCATCCCTTACTTTTCAGGCGGCCTGGGCCTCGGGTGGATCGACAGCCATCCGGACATGCGCGGATCGCAGGGCCAGGACTTTACGTTCAACATTCTCACCGGCGCCGGATTTTCATATCAAATCGACAACCGATGGAAGGTCGACGGCGGCGTGCTGTATCAGCATCTGTCGAATGGCGGACAAACCGACCCGAATCCAAGTTTGAATCTAATAGGGCCGCAGATCGGCGTGTCGTATTCGTTTTAGCATCGGCAAATGAATCCGGCGGAGGAAAATGTTCTGGTCATCAAACGGGCGCTGTTTGATGAGCTCGGCGCGTTCCAGGGACTGAATTTCGAACCGCGAAAGTATTTGGACGCGATTCTCTCACATCAAAACAATTTTTTCTTGCGACGCGAATTAGCTGAAAAGGATCCGACGCATAAACAAATCATTCCTTACGTGCTACTGACCTTTGACGACAAAGTCTTTTACTACGTGCGTGGCAAGCGCGCTGGCGAACAACGGTTAGTAGCGAAAGGTTCGATTGGAATCGGCGGGCATTTGAACGAAGGCGATGCAGGTTTGTTTCATCTGGATGAAGAAAACTACAACCGCGTGGTTGAGCGTGAAGTCCACGAGGAAATTCATTTGCTCAGCAAATTCCAAAACCGAATCGCTGGTTTAATCAACGACGAGAGCACTGAAGTCGGTCAGGTCCATCTCGGCGTGGTTCATGTCTTCAAACTTGTCGATCCAAAGGTCGAGAAGCGCGAAGCGATGATTACCAATGTCGCGTTTCTGAACAAAGCCGAATTGCTCTCGCGTCGCGACTCACTCGAGACGTGGTCGCAGATCTGTCTCGATTCTCTGGAGCAGTTGACGAGCCGGCGCGTCTAGTGGGGCGCATTTCCCATCGAGATGGTGATGTTCTCGATCAGCCACTTCGTTGCTCCTTGCGAGATGGCAAGCTGCATGGTCACCGGCTGCGCCGGATAATTCAGGTGCGCAGTGAAAATGCCGCGCGGGTTCGCGGAAATAAGCCCCATAAAGGAAGAATCGAAACTGACGCTGTCTTCGATTTGGATTGGTTGGGATGGTGCGCCAAACTGCGCGAACCGCTGAATGAGGTAATCGCGCTGTGATGGAGGCATTTCCATCTTCGCCTGCGGCGCAAGATCGTTATCCAAAACCGAACGGTCATGATTGATCACCAGCCGATTAATGACGTCGTGACCGTATTGGATTGCATCGCGTTCGGTAGAAGTCTTGGTCGAATGAAGGTACCACCAAATGCCGACTAATATGGCCAGCACGATGACGACCAGAACAAGACCTTGGCCTGCCAGTTTGGAGCGAGAGCTGAGTTTCATAATTTTTATCGATAACCTAGTCCTAATCCTTTGATCACTTCGCCGTTCTTGATGAGCGCGCCGTGCTGTTGCATGCCTGTGTAAGTGCCAAATTGGTTCCGCGCGTTGACTCTAAATTGTACCAAATAGCCGTAAAGATGTTCCCCGTTTTTCCCGAGATCAGCCGGCTGCGGCTCGCCCTGCCAATCGATCCGGGCGCTAGCCGCGTCAACCAATCGCTCGCTAAGCCATTTCATAACAATTTCTTTGTAATTGCTGGGATACGAACCGTATAAGGCCGCGTCTGCCGGCGAAGATTGTTGCCCCTGGCCGAGCAGACTGCCGACCAAAAACAATATCGCGCCATAAAACGCAAGCCCTTTCATCAGGACGCGATTTTTTCACCTCACCATTTGCGAGTCCAGCCGAATCAATTCACGACCGGCGCGGATGGTCCCGGAAAAATTTCACGATTAACGGCGTGACCGTGGGTGGATAAAAGTGGCCATAGGGGTGAATGAACGTTTCGACCGGCGCGCCTTTCGAAGACGAATAAAGGATGCAGTTGTCGGCGCACGGCTCGCCATGATCCGAGCAACCGTTGAACTTTCGAACCTGATCGATCGTTGCCTGCTGTTTTTCGAAACTCGCCAAGCGATCGCTTTGGCCGCCAAAATGGAACACTGGCCGCGGCCGCGTCAGCGAAACTTGCGGCAATAACACCGTGCCGCCCGGCGCAACCGCCGCGAAAACATCGGGGCGTTGCGACAAAAGCAAATAACTGAACAACCCGCCGTTTGAAAAACCGGCGGCGTAAATGCGATTTTCGTCGGCAGAGTATTTTTCGCGCAGCGTCGACAGGATCGCGTCGACGAACTTCAAATCGCGATCCTGTTGCTGTCCGGCCTGATTTTGCCAGCCAGGCAGCTTGCCTTCACGATCCAAAATGATTCCCGGTGTCGGCAGTCCTTGCGGGTAAACGACAATCGCTTCCGGCCAGGAATCTTGAAAGGCCATTCCCCGCGCGGCGAAGCGCATGTTTCCGCCGTGACCATGAAACGCGAAAATTACCGGCGGCTTCGATTTAGAAGATGTCGATGGAAGATAAACCAACGCACCGCGTTCAACGCCATCGACCGTCCATTTGGTCGGTGTCAGTTCGGCCGCGAACGCGTTCGAAGTCAAAATAACTGCGCCAAGCCAACAAACCAAAGATCTCATACAGCGATGAGACGGACGAGACCCGGCAGTGGTTACGACCTTTTCTTCGACCCTCGGATTCGTTATGCATGAAAGCATGACCTTGAGATCGGCCTTCATTGCATTCACAGCCTGTTTGATTCTGCTGAAACCGGTCCAAGCGCAATCCCCCGCTCCGAGTCCGGCAGATTCTCCAGCGTTCGTTCAAACGAAGTCATTCGATCCGGCAGTCGCGACCAGGGCGTGGCTCGATTCATTTCCGGCCGACCAGCGCGCCAAGTCGGACGCTTATTTTGAAGGCGGTTATTGGCTGATTCTTTGGAATTTTCTCTTCGCCGCGTCGATCGCGATTTTTTTGCTCGCTTCCAGATTCTCGGCGCAGCTGCGCGATTTCGCTGAAAGAGTGACCGGTTCGAAAACGCTTCAAGTCGTGATCTGCGCGATCGTTTACATTCTTGCCGTCGCAGTCCTGAGTTTTCCGCTCACTTTTTACCAATTCTTTATTCGCGAACATCAATACGGCTTTGCGACCCAAACGTTCGGACCATGGTTCGTCGAGCAGTTGGTCGGTCTGCTTGTCGGCCTGGTCGCCGGCATAATTGCGTTGTCGATCTTGTACGCCGTCTTTCGCCACGCGCCGCGAAGTTGGTGGATTTGGGGAACGCTCGTCGCGGTGGTTCTTTCGTTCATTGGAAATTTCATCACACCCGTTTTTGTCGAGCCGCTGTTCAACACTTACAAACCGCTGACCGATGAGACAATTCGCGATCCGATTCTGGCCATGGCGCGCGCCAACCAGATTCCAGTCACGCAAGTCTTTCAAGTCGACGCGTCGCGTCAAACCACGCGCGTCAGTGCGAATGTGGCCGGCCTTCTCGGAACAACGCGCATCGCGCTCAACGACAATTTGCTCAAGCAATGCACGCTTCCCGAAATCCGCGCGGTGATGGCACACGAGATGGGACATTATGTACTTAATCACGGCGCCAAGCTCACCGTTTATTTGGGCATCGTCGCGCTGTTTGGTTTTGCCATCGCGAAATTCTTCTTCGATTGGGCGCTTCGGATATGGGGCGAACGCTGGGACGTGCGCGGCATCGGTGATCCGGCCGGTCTTCCCTTGCTGATGTTGATCTTCGTGACTTTCGCGTTTCTGATGACGCCGGTTCTCAACTCGATCGTGCGTGTCACGGAACGCGAAGCCGATCAATTCGGAATGAATTGTTCACGCGAACCGGACGGTGAATCGAAAGTCGCATTGAAACTCGGCGCCTATCGCAAACTCGATCCGAGCCCGCTCGAAGAATTTATTTTCTTCGATCACCCAAGCGGCCGCGCCCGGATCCAAATGGCAATGGACTGGAAAGCCGCGCACTTGCCCTGCCCAAACTTGGACGCGACCGAACCCGCAACTGAGTGATACCATTACGCTAAATCTCGTCACGGAATGAGCAGGTTGAAAATACGCATTTCGTAACTTCAGATCCTGGCCGTTCTCGCGATGTTTCCTTGTTTTTCGCATTGGTGAGTTGGCTTGTTGCCGAGACGCCCCGGCAAAATCACGCGATTCCGCCAGATTGGGCCGCCGGCGGCGCCAATCACGGTACATTCTACCGATGGCCATTCGGTACCGTTCGGGACTCGCCATTGCATTTAGTGCAGCTCTTTTTCTCTTATGCTTCTGCATCGCATTCATTATTTCATCTGCAGTGCGCGCTTCACGCCAGCGGAATCAAGCAGGCCGAGAGACCTAACTACTTCTTAATTCGCGCGATTAGGGTATCGGCAATGGTCGCCGGGGTTTCGGCGACGGCGATGCCGGCGGCCTTAAGCGCTTCGATTTTTCCGGCAGCGGTTCCTTTGCCGCCGGAAACGATCGCTCCGGCGTGACCCATTCGTCGCCCGGGCGGTGCAGTCATTCCGGCGATAAACGCAGCGACCGGTTTTTTGCAGTTGTCTTTGATCCACGCGGCCGCTTCTTCTTCCGCCGAACCGCCGATCTCGCCAATCAAGATGAAAGCGTTGGTATTTTTGTCTTCATTGAACAGTTTCGCGCAATCGAGATGCGAGAGCCCGCCAATCGGGTCGCCGCCAATGCCGATGCAGGTTGATTGGCCGTAACCGCGCGATGTGAGCTGCCAGACCGCTTCATAAGTCAGTGTTCCGGACCGCGAGATTACGCCGACGTTTCCTTCCTTGTGGATGTAACCCGGCATGATGCCGATCTT
>DASZJH010000014.1:0-1956 GCA_035948375.1 Chthoniobacterales bacterium | reverse complement strand
TGGTTCGGCATAACTGGCCTTATCAGTCGGACGTTTGGTTATGTATAAGAAAATTCTGGTCGCTCTTGAAAACAGTCGCGCCGACCAAACGCTGCTGCCCCACGTTAGCGAACTGGCGAAATTGCATCACTCGGAACTGTTGCTCGTTCATGTCGCGGACGGATTCGTTGCCCGCAATTACAATCAACTCAATCTGATGGAGTCGGACGAAATGAAGGACGACCGCGCTTATCTGGAAAACGCGGCCGCAAACTTGCGCGGCGCGGGACTGACGGTCGACACCTATCTCGCCCTCGGCGATCCGGCTCACGGCATTTTGAAAGCGGCTGACGAACGGCAATGCGATTTAATCGCCATGACCGCGCACGGCCACCGCTTGTTGGGCGATCTCCTTTTCGGGAGCACGATCAACGAAGTCCGGCACAAAGCCCACGTGCCAGTGCTGCTGGTGCGCGCGGGAAAGTAATTTGGTGACGCAAGTGGTCATGCATCATCCCGAAATCGGGGATCGGGCTCCGCCAATCGGACGTTCACTTCGCTTGGCGCTCGGTCTCATTCTGATCGTCATCCTGGTCCTTGCTGGTCGGCACGTGGATGCGCGGTTTCTTCTTCGAACCGCGCTCTTGGTTGCGGCACTGACAGCCGCCTACAGTCTTATTCACTTGCTCGGTTCCCGCTGGTGTGCCGGATTGAAAAAGTGGGCAGGTGCCGCTTTAGCGACTGGGCTGCTCGTGACGGTGTATCTAATCGGCGGCCCGGGGGGATTGCTTTTCGGAAAAGGCGAAGGCGAATTCGCAGCCGGTACGTTTTTGGGAATATCCCTGTTATTCGCCGCGATACGTGGCGACGGCGGGTGCGAGCTCATGTCCATCCCCGCCGCGCTCTTCGGCAAGGGTTCGAATCTGGCATGTATCGTATTTTCGCCGATTGACTCGCTCGAGCGGAGAGTGCGGCGGCCACGCAAACCCTAACCAATCTAAAACTGCGTGCGCTTCATTGAGGCTGCGTTTAAAAAGAGATAGTGAAGGTTCTTTTTTTCACCAACGAATATCCGCCTCACATTTACGGCGGCGCCGGTGTGCACGTTGGTTATTTGTCAGGCGAACTCGCGAAAACGATCGATGTCGAAGTTCGCTGCTTCGGCGACCAAGATTTCCAAAAGGGCAAGCTCAAGGTCAAAGGTTACGATGTCGATGTTAGCGGCTTCACTTGCCCGAAGCCGTTGCAATCGGTGTTCGGCGCAGTCCAGCGCTGCGTCGATTTTAACACCACAAGCATCGACGCGGACCTCGTTCATTGTCACACCTGGTACAGCCATTTCGGCGGCATTCTGGCGAAATTGAATTACGGAGTTCCGCTCGTGATCACCACGCATTCGCTCGAACCGTTGCGTCCGTGGAAGCGCGAACAACTCGCCGGCGGTTACGATTTTTCGTTGTGGGTCGAAAAGACCGCTCTGGAAATGGCCGACGCCATCATCGCCGTCTCAAACGAAACCAAGCTCGACATCGAGCGATTGTTCGATGTCGATTCAAAGCGCGTTCACGTGATTCACAACGGCATCGACCCGCATGAATATCGCAAGGTTGCCGCCACTCACTCGCTCGAACGACACGGAATCAATTCCCAGGAGCCGTATTTGCTTTTCGTCGGCCGGATCACGCGACAAAAGGGAATCATTCATCTCGTGCGTGCGATTCAATTCATGGACGATGATTTTCCAATCGTGCTTTGCGCCGGCGCGCCCGACACGCCAGAGATTGGTCAGGAAATGAAGGATGCTGTCGCCGCTGCGCAAAAGAAGCGGAAGAACATTTTTTGGATCGAAGAGATGCTCGATCGCCCGGCTGTGATCGAGCTCTATTCTCACGCTGCGGTGTTTTGTTGTCCGTCCATTTACGAACCGTTCGGCATCATCAACCTCGAAGCGATGGCTTGCGAAACGGCGGTGGTCGC
>DASZJH010000013.1:0-13958 GCA_035948375.1 Chthoniobacterales bacterium | reverse complement strand
GATGAAATGGTGTCGATCTTTGCCTCAATCGGGTTAACCGGCCCTTTTTGGGATCCGAAATCAGATCAATGGAGATAACGACCCGGCGCGCAACCCAGTCTGATCGCGGCGCGATCTGGGAGATTTTTCGCGAAGTCATCGCGGCCGGCGACACGTATCCGATTGAGCCAACAATTCCGCGAGAGCAAGCCCTCGCATACTGGTTCAAACACGACGCGCGTGTTTACGTTGCCGAGGGCAATAATAAGATCCTTGGCAGTTACACTTTGCACGAAAACCAGGCTGCGGGCGGCTCTCACGTCGCGAATGCCGGGTTTATTGTCGCGAAAGAAACGCGCGGGCAGGGGATTGGCCGCGCGATGGGCGAGCATTGTCTGAAAGAAGCGCGCCGCCTCGGATTCCGCGCGATGCAATTCAATTTCGTGGTTTCCACGAACGAATCGGCTGTGAAACTTTGGCAGGATCTCGGAATGAAGATCGTCGGCACGTTGCCAGGGGCGTTCCGGCATCCGACACGGGAATATGTCGATGTTTATGTCATGTACCAAGATCTGTAGCGATGGTCTGCGGCTCTCGACCGCGCGCGTGTAGAGCGCCGCTACAGTTCGTTCGCTGCAAAATTCATTTGAATTTCTGTTGGTTAGGCCGATTTGCTTAACGTGATTCATAGATGCAGACCGTGATCCAGGTGATCGCGACTGGGCGCGGCTCGTTGCGCAGCCAGATCATGCGCGATCCCAAGCTGGAAAAGAAATTCAAGTTCATCAAAGTCTGGTCGAAACAACCGGGCCGGCCGCACGGCTGGGCCAAACTTCATAGCGCGAGCGACGCACACGGAGCGATCAATCTCGAATGGCACGGGCGCAGCAACACTTTGATCTGCCGCGTCGTGACCAAGCTCGGCCACAAACCGAACTCGATCATCGGTGATTTTATTGATTACCTTCTGGCGCGACATCAGGCCCGCATTTTGGTCATTCACATTGTGCGCCGCCCGCGACAAAGCGAATGAACATCGGTCTCGTCATTCTGATTGGCGTCGTCGCAGGCGCGTTGGACGGCGTCGGGATTTTTTTCGAGCCGAGAGAACCATACAAGGTCGAGATCCTTTTCGCCGCGATCCTGAAAGGGATTCTTGTCAGCGTAACGACCGCACTTTCATTGACGGCTCGAAGCACGTGGTTGCAGGCACTCGGCTTCGGTCTCCTTTACGGATTTCTGTTTGCGCTGGTGATTTTTCTGGCCAAGGGCGCATTCAAATCTAAGGATGCGCCCTACGTTGTGCCTTCTGGAATTGTCTTCGGTCTGCTCACTGGCCTGGCGGTTTGGAAATTCGCAATCACATGATGCATGCGAGAAACGAAGTTTCTACAATAAAACGGTGCTATCAGGCGTCCGCTAAAGCTCAAAGTTCCGAATAAAAAGCGTGGCTCTTCCGCCGGGATACAAAAAAAAGCAGACCGACGTTTTTGTGTGTGACAGTTGCGGCGTGCGCAAACGGCTCGATCGCTTCAAGCGTCATTGGTGCGACAATTGCAACCGCGGCACGCCCATCGAAATGCGCCGTGCCAGAGACAAGCGGCTGACTCAGCGCTGAATAGTTCCGAATTCGCCTTGTTGCTGGATAAGTTTGGCGACGAGCGCGGTCCAGCCGGTTTGATGCGACGCACCGAGACCGGCGCCCGTGTCGGCGTGGAAATATTCGTGAAACAAATAACGGTCCGAGGTGCGAGCCGCACCGGCGTTGGACTGGCGGTTAGCAAAAGAAGACGGAACAACTGATTGTCGCTCTTGGGCGCCGGCGAAAGCGCATTCGCCGTTCTGGTCGCGCAGCCAAATCTTGATCAAGCGATTGGAGAGTTCGTTGGCGACTTCTTTCAAATGCATGAACTGGCCGGAACCGGTCGGACATTCCACTTTGAAATCGTCGCCGTAGTAATGATGAAACTGCTGGAGCGATTCGATTAACAGATAGTTGATGGGGAACCAAACCGGTCCGCGCCAGTTGGAGTTGCCGCCGAAAATTCCGGTCTGCGATTCGGCTGGTTCGTAATTCACGATTCTAGTCTCGCCCCGCGCGGTCAGGACGTAAGGGTGATCCTTGTGATATCTGCTGACCGAGCGAACGCCGTAATCGCTCAGGAATTCATTCGGGTCGAGCATGCGCCGGAGCAGACATTTCATGCGATGTCCGCGCGTGATGGCGACGAGCCGGCGCTCCTTCATACCGGGTTCCTGCCACCGCGAAACCAGACTTGCGAGATCAGGCCGATATTCCAAATACCATTCCAGTCGCGATTTAAATCCAGGCAAAGCTTCGATGAGCTGCCATTGAATGGTCTCGACTGCGAGCAATGGCAGTAATCCAACGACGGAGCGCACTTTCAACGGCACATAACGTCCGCCCGGCGTGTGAAGCACGTCGTAGTAGAATTCGTCTTCTTCGTTCCAAAGTCCAACGCCGCTTCCGCCGAGATTATTCATCGCCGCGGCGATGCCGAGGAAATGCTCGAAGAACTTAGTCGCGATGTTTTCGTAAACGTGATTTTCCAACGCCAGCTCGATCGCGATCCGCATCAGGTTCAAGCAAAACATTCCCATCCAGCTGGTGGCGTCGCTTTGCTCGAGACGCGTCCCGTCGGCGAAGGTGGTGCTGCGATCGAACACGCCGATGTTGTCGAGGCCGAGGAAGCCGCCTTGGAAAATGTTGTTTCCTTCGGAGTCTTTGCGATTCACCCACCAGGTGAATGCAATCAACATCTTGTGGAAAATGGTTTCGAGAAACGCGCGATCACCTTTGCCGGTCTGCTTTCGTTCAATCTGATAAACGCGCCACGCCGCCCAGGCGAGCACCGGCGGGTTCACGTCGTCAAAATTCCATTCGTAAGCAGGAATTTTTCCGTTCGGATGCAGATACCACTCGCGCACGATTAATTCGAGCTGGGTCTTGGCGAATTGGACATCGACAAGCGCGAGCGGAATGCAGTGAAACGCAAGGTCCCACGACGCGTACCAGGGAAATTCCCATTTGTCCGGCATCGACATCACCCGGTCGTTGTAAAGATGTCGCCAATCGTGATTTCGCCCGGACCCACGCTCCGATGGCGGTGCCGGCTGTCCAGGATCGCCCTCCAGCCATTGCTCGACGATGTAATGATAAAATTGTTTGTTCCAAAGCAGTCCGGCGAACGCCTGTCGCTGGATCGCGCGGTGCTCTTCGGTTAGAATTTTTGGCCCGAGTTCGAGGTAAAATTGGTCCGCTTCAGCCCGCCGTAATCTGAAGATCGCATCGAAGTCGGCGAATGCTTCCGTGCTTGTCTTGCTTCCGCCGCGCGTCAACCGCAGCCGAATCGAGATCGTCTCCTGTGGCGGGATATTGAATTTGTAATACGCGGCCGCTTTCGTCCCGACTTGCTCGGGGTTCACGATGTGGATCTTGTCGTGAACCACGCGATCGTTAATCGAATCCTTCACAAACGGCGTTCGATTCGGAATTCCCCAGAGTCGTTCCGCGTTGTTTTCGTTTTCAGTGAAGAAGAGATCGTCGACCGAATCGCAAAATAGATCGTAATCGCCGAGCGCCGGATGGCTGGCGGTGATCACGGCGATGTGGCTGCGTTCGGCTGCTTTGCGCAGCTGCGGTTTGCCTTGGTCGCGGCCCCAGCTCCACGTGTTGCGAAACCAAATCGTCGGCAGCAAATGCAGCGGCGCCGGCTCTGGACCGCAGTTTTTTGCGCTGACACGAATCAGGATGTCGTGGGCATCCGCCTTCGCGTAATCGATCTCGATGTCGAAGAAGCGGTTTTCCGCGAAAGCGCTCGTATCCCAAATCTCGAATTCGCCTTCCGTTTTCGAACGAGCGCCGTTTTGCGCGATCAGTTCCTCGTATGGAAAACGCGACTGCGGATAGCGATAAACCATTCGCATGAAACTGTGCGCCGGTGTGCTGTCGGTGTACCAATAGACTTCCTTCACATCCTCGCCGTGATTTCCCTGCGGCTGAGTCAGGCCGAACAATCGCTCCTTCAAAAACGGATCGCGCTCGTTCCAAAAAGCGAACGCAAAACACAGCCGGCCTTTGTGATCCGAAATACCGCCGAGTCCGTCTTCGTTCCAGCGATACGCGCGCGAGCGGGCGTGATCGAACGGGAAATAACTCCAGGCGTCGCCGTTGGCGCTGTAATCTTCGCGTACAGTTCCCCAGGCGCGCTCGGCCAGATACGGCCCCCAGAAATGCCACGGTTCGTCGTGCAGCCTATTTTCCCCAAGCCGCTTCTGCTCCGCGTTCACGATTGCTGATTAGCGATTAAAAACCCGCAATCGGCAACCGAAAATTACCTCACTCCCACTCGATCGTGCTCGGCGGTTTGCTGGAGATGTCGTAACAGACGCGGTTCACGCCTTTGACTTCGTTGCTGATGCGCGAAGAGATGCGGGAGAGGATCTCGTAGGGAACTCGCACCCAGTCGGCGGTCATGCCGTCCTGACTTTCGACAATTCGCAGCGCGACGGTGTTTTCGTAGGTGCGCTGATCGCCCATGACGCCGACGGTTTGGATCGGCAAAAGGACGGCGAACGATTGCCACACTTTGTAATACCAGTCGGCCGCTTCCATCTCGCTTTGCACGATCGTGTCGGCTTCGCGCAAGATCGACAGTCGCTCGGGCGTGACTTCGCCCAGGATGCGCACGGCCAGGCCAGGCCCGGGGAACGGTTGCCGGTAAACAATTTCTTTCGGCAATCCGAGTTGCAGTCCGACCTGACGCACTTCGTCCTTAAACAATTGCCGCACCGGTTCGACTAATTTGAAATGCATTTTCTCTGGCAAACCACCGACGTTGTGATGGGTCTTGATGACCTGCGAGGGGTTACCGCCAATCGAAACGCTCTCGATCACGTCCGGATAAAGCGTTCCCTGCGCGAGAAACTTGTAGCCGCCATGTTTACGCGTCTTGTTTTTTCGATTGTGTTCCAGAAGTTCCTCGGTCGCGTGTTGAAACACGGCGATGAATTCGTTGCCGATGATTTTTCGTTTGTGTTCGGGATCAGTCACGCCTTTGAGCGCTTTCAGGAATCGCTTGCTGGCATCGACATATTTCAGGCGAATGTGGAAATTTTCGCCGAAGACGCGCTGGACGATTTCTTCTTCGCGCGCGCGCAGTAGCCCGTTGTTGACGAAAATGCAGGTAAGCTGGTCGCCAATCGCTTTGTGCAGGAGCGCGGCGGTGACTGAGGAATCGACACCACCGCTGAGGCCAAGCACGACTTTTTCGTAGCCAACCTGCTCCCGCACGCGCTCGCACATTTCCTCGATGAACGAGCCCATGGTCCAATCCATTGCGCAGTGGCAGATGTGATAGACGAAGTTCTGCAGGATCTCTTTTCCGCGCGGCGTGTGCGCGACTTCGGGATGAAACTGCAATCCGTAGAGCTTTCGTTGTCGATCTTCGACGGCGGCAAAGTCCGAGCTCTCGGTCCGCCCGGCGGCGAGAAAACCCTTCGGCAGGGCCGTAACTTCGTCGCCGTGGCTGTTCCATACGTCGAGTTGCTTGCCAAGGCCGTCGAACAACTGCGAACCATTGGTGATGTGCAACATTCCCGCGCCGTACTCACGCCGGCCGGTAAAGACGACTTCACCGCCGAGATGATGCGCCATTTGCATCAGTCCGTAACAAATTCCGAGCACGGGAACGCCTAACGAAAAAATCTTCTTGTCGATTTGCGGCGCGCCTTTGTCGTAAACGCTGGCCGGCCCGCCGGAGAGAATGATTCCGTTCGGCTGAAGCTTTTTGATCTCGGCGGCGGAGAGGTTGAACGGAACGACTTCGGAGTAAACCTGCAGTTCGCGGATGCGTCTCGCGATCACCTGCGTGTACTGCGAACCGAAATCGAGAATTAGAATCTTTGAGTGTTTCGGCGGTGCAACGGTCTTCATGGATGCGTCGTCGGCACGCCGTGTTCTCCGGCAGGGTCGCGGGTGTCGCGCTCTTGCGGTACGATTTCACCCTGGCCGGTCAAGCCGCGCTGGAGTTGCGATCCGACTTCTTCGCCTGTTCTATTTTCGAGCGGATCGGCGCAACCCCCGGCGATCAGCATGCCGCCGATCACAATCAGGATCGACAAGGGCTTCATCCGCTCATTTTAGGAATGAACTTCGCAAAAGCAAATGACAAGCGTCTCTACAAGTTTAACAAATCTAGTTAGGCTTTCGTTGTGATTGACCCGGAGCTCTTGTTGCAAGGTTATCAGCTCGGTGTTTTTCCGATGGCAATGGAAGACGATTCGATCGCCTGGTTTTCGCCTGACCCGCGCGCGATTATTCCGCTGGAAAATTTTCATGTCCCTCACGATTTGCGTCGTCTCGCCCGAAAGGAGGTTTTCGAAATCAAGATCGACAATTCCTTTGGTGACGTGATTCGCGGTTGCGCGAAACGCAAGGACACCTGGATCAATCGGGAGATCATCGACGGCTACGAGCGATTGTACGAACTCGGGCACGCACATTCCGTCGAAACCTGGACCAAAAGCAAACTCGCCGGGGGATTGTATGGCGTCGCGGTGGGCGGCGCATTTTTTGGCGAATCGATGTTCCATCGCGTTCGCGATGCATCGAAAATTGCCCTCGTTCGATTAGTAGAGCATTTGCGCGCGAAGAAATTTACGCTGCTCGATACCCAATGGCTGACGCCCCATCTGGAGCAGTTCGGCGCCATCGAAATTTCGCGAGCCCAGTATTTGAAATTGCTTCAGCGCGCCGTGGATCTGCCTCGCAGATTCTGACTGCGTTTGAGCAAGCGAAGATCAAACGAGTTTCGGTAGGGACGGCGAGGTTCCGGAAGAGATTTTGTCGCTGATGTTGTCGATTACCGCTTTCAATTCAGCCCAGTTCACTGGTTTCGTGATGTGGTATGAGAAGCCTGCTTGCATGCTTCCATCGATATCCTCTTTCATACCGTGGCCGCTAATCGCAATTCCGTGAATCGAACAGCGTTGAGTCAGGTTTCGCATAAGGTCGAGTCCGCTGCCATCCGGCAAATCCAAATCGCTAATTAGAATGTCGAATGCCCGGGGCCGAGATTGGTCCCGCGTGACCAATGCACAGGTCTGCGCTTCCTTGATGCTTCCGACACAGACGACTTCGTGACCGGCGCGTCTCAGTAATTTGGCAAACTGTTCGGCGGTGTCGTGATGATCTTCTACAACAAGAACGCGCATTGATCTTCTCCCGACTGCTTCAGGCGCTGCGACTACCGGCCGATCGGTTTCCGCGGCGGGCCCCGGTTTTACGCAATGCAAACGGACCGTAAACGTCGCGCCTTTGCCTTTCCCTTCACTAGCCGCGCTGATCGATCCGCCATGAAGTTCGATAATCGCCCGACTGATGGCCAGCCCGAGGCCGAGTCCACCAAAACCCTGACCGCGCGACCGCTCGCCTTGTTCGAAAGCGTCGAAAATTTTCGGCAAGGTTTCCGGGCTGATTCCCATTCCACTGTCCGCAACCTCAACAACGAGCTCGCACGATCGATCGTCGTCGCCATTAGGTGATATGACATTGGGCGACCGAAGCCGGAAATAGTCGTCGTAAACGCGAACATCGATCGATCCCCCGGCCGGAGTAAACTTGCAGGCGTTTTGGAGAAGGTTCCAGAACACCTGAGTCATTCGCGAGCTGTCGACAAAAATGTGGGATTCGGCCGCCGTTATTTTCATCGAGACACGAATTTCTTTCTTCGCGGCAGCGTCGAGGCAATAGTTCTGCATCGCGTGTTCGAGGAGAGAGCGAGCATCGACAACCTGACGGCGGAGTTCCAATTTGCCGCGGACAATCCGGGTGATGTCGAGCAGGTCGTCGATCAATCGTGCCTCCACCTCGATGTTGCGACGAATGACCGATAAATCCTTCCGCGCTTGCAACGAAATTGTTTCGTCGTTTTCGAGCATCGCCGCTGCGGCCAGCGCCGGGGTTAGCGGAGTGCGAAGCTCGTGACTCACAATCGCGAGGAACTGATCCTTCTCTTTGTTGGCCGCTTCCGCTGCTTCGAGTGCCAATCGCAACCGCTCTTCACTCGCCGCTAAGGCGGCGTTGCTTTCGCCGATTCGGGCCAGCATGTGGTTGAACGAATCTGTCAGATGTCCAATCTCATCCGTGCCGTGCTTGGCGGCGCGCACCGAGTAGTCTCTACGATCCGACACCGCGGTAGCCACCTTGGTCAGTTCAAGAATTGGCACCGAAATTCTGCGTTGCAGTGCGGCCGACAACGCCATGGCGCCCAGAAATGAGCAGACGCTGACAACGAAAAGTAAGATACCGTAGACCGTCAGCCGCCGGTACATTTGGCCGAGATCGGCTCGGAGATAAATTGTGCCGAGGCGTGCGCCTTCCTGGAAAATCGGCTGCACCATGACGAGCTGAGATTGGTTGAATTGATGACCGTCGGGCCCGGGTTCTCGCGGTAATTGTGTTGGCGTGATCGATTCGGGAAAGCTGGCGAACAGTCGGCCGGTTCGATCATAAATTGCGGCAGCAGTGATCTGGTTCTCAGCGGCGAGCGCCCTCAGAATTTCGTTGGCATTTTCTCGGTCATCGAAAGCGAGCGCGCCTGTGCTGTTGGAACCGATAATTTGCGCCAGGACTTCGATGTTGTTCGTCAGCGTGCGCCGAAATGTACCTAACTCGTAGCTGATGAGGGCGCTGCCCATCAGAAGAATGGCAAACCCACTAGTCAGCAGGATCACCAACATTAGTTTGCGCTTGATTGGGACGTCGCGAAGCGAAAATGCCATATCAATGCGTCACTTTGGCGACGCGCAGTAGCTTTGAACTGATTTTGAGGTTGGCAGCTCTCACTGCTCCCAAATTAATACGCATGCGGATCTTACCCTTCTCTGTGAAAAGCTCGATCATCCCGCCCAGCTCGGCAAAGCCTTCGATATCGCTCACGGTCAGTACGCTGCTGCCTTTCAAGTTCGAAACAATCTGAGCAGCTCGATCGCGCTCGGATTGGCTAATGAAAAGCATCTGACAGTTGGGCGGCTGCGACCCCCGGCGGAAACGCTGGATAATTAACGAACGATTGTTCACTTTCTCGCCGCGCACTGTTTCATCCAAATAAGAGCCGAACGGATCATCGCCCAAAATTCCGATCACCAAAGGAGTGTCCGAAGCTTGGGATGAGGGCCAACTGACGAATTGAGCGGAATTGAACAAGAACTCCGCTTTGGCCTGATATTCCGGAACGGGCGCAGTTTGGGCGGAGGCGGCAGCGAAGAGCGTCGCCGCGCAAAGGTGTCTGAGATGGCGCTGCGAAATCAATAGACTTGAAATTTGCCCTTTAAGGGCGCCCAATCGTAATACAGGGGTCGGTAGATTACGAGCACATTGAAACGGGCGACTTGGTCGCGTACTGCGCACAACCTCTCCACGCCACCGAATTTACATACTGTGACTTTACTTCACATTGACCGGCTCTCTTGCCTCCTCGACGAGTTTCTCAAACCGCGGATCATCCCGAATTGCGTCCCACCACGGATGCAAACGTAACTGTCCATACGTGATGTGACCCGGACCCTGCAAAGCAGCAGCGATTTGATCCAGTGCCAGTTCTTTCTCTCCGGTCCAGGCGTAAATGAGCGCGAGGTTTCGCAGCAACTCGGAGCCAGTCATCACATCCTTCGTCACCGGCAATAATTCAACAGCCCGGCGGCCCTCTCGTATTGCGTCCTCCTTCCTGTCGAGGGCGGCATCGATCATCCCGATTACAGACGTCGCCTCGGCATAATCGGGCTGTTTTTTAAGCACCGCTTCCATTTCCTCCCGAGCCTCCGCAAACGCATTTTTCGCCGCCTCGTTGTCGCCGGTCAGGCGAGCGACCAAGCCTTCGCAAAAGCTGCGCGGGGTCCGGACATTGGCGCCCCATGTTATTCCTTCCTGCAGCATCGAAGCCAAAGCCCGCTTTGCGTCCTTCGCATCACGAGCGCACAGGGCAATGTTAAACCATCGATCGACGATTTTTACGCCGTCTTTTTGGTCTTTAGCGAGCACTTGCTGAACGGCCGATTGCGCCGGTTGGACAGTTGCGTTCGAATCCAGTTCAGCCAAACCCCTGGCTACCCGGGCAACGGCATCGTTAGGCGTGACCGCCAGCGCCCGGTCGAATGTTGCCATCAGATTATTGTAACGGCGCAGCACCTGATAGGTCCCGGCGACCTGGTGAAGGATAAAAACATTACGCGGATCGAGCTCAAGAGCTCGGTTCACGTTGCGCAAGTGGTCCTGCCACCTGCCTTGCCGCCTGTCGATCCAGCCGAGGGTCGCGTAAACCAACGGTTCGTTAGGCAGCAGACGACGAGCGATTGCCAGTTCGGACCGGGCCCGTTCATAATCGCGATAGCAGTAGTAGGACAACAATCCTGCAGCCAGATGCGGTTCGCCCCGGTCTGGGCCAAGCCGAAGTGCGGCGTCCACCGCCTCCTTCGCCCGGGTTAGTCGCAGCGGCGTGTGATCATAACCGTTGAAATATAATCCTTGGTGGGCAAAGCCGAGGCGACAATAAGCGAGCAGAAATTTTGAATCGCCAGCTACAGCAAGCTCGAGTAGATGCACAGCTTCGTACCGAAGTTCCGCAGAGCGCGCGTCTAATGCGATGCCGTCGAGAAGAATTCCCGCGCGAATATAGCGGTCATACGCCAGTTGCTGCTCGGTGGGTTTTTCCTCAATCGTCTCTTTTTCCGCCGCCGACACTCTCGCCCCAAGCTCTTCTGCGACAGCTTTAGCGACTTTGCTTTGAATCGCGAACACGTCGTTCGGCGTACTGTCATAACGTTTTTGCCAAATTTGAGTGCCTGTCCTCGCCCTAGTCAGTTGCACCCGCAGCCGGACACGGCCGGCCGTGCGTTCAACGCTGCCCTCCACGACATGAGCCACTCCGAGAGCATCCGCAATTTCGCTCAGATTGCGTTTCACCCCTGGTTTGTATTCCATCACCGAGCTGCGGCTGATGACTTTCAAATCCGCGATCTTGGCCAGGTCATTCCGGATTTCAGCTTGAACACCCATCGCAAAGAGCGCCTGCTCTGGATCAGCGCTCAGACTTTCGAAAGGCAAAACGGCAACGCTCCTTTCTGCAACTCCACCGACCGGCGCGTGATTGCCGAACCAAACTCCAAGCCCAACGATTACCGCAAACAGGACGCCCACGGCTATGAAGGAAGCGGCGCGTTTCAGTAGAATTTTCCGCGCCGCGGCTTCCTTAATTACGTCGATTTGTCCGGGCATAATCCGCATCCACAACGTCTCGAACGCCTGAAGATTCAGATGATAATTGAGCCGTAACGAAAATCCAAGCTCATCGCGTTGGTGGAACATCTGGACGTGGGGAAGTTTGCCTTGCTCATTCGACGCCTGCCGTAGTCTAGACGGAGGCGGGTTTTCTGCTTTAGTGACGGCTCGCGTCGGCTGGGTAGCTCAGTTGGCAGAGCAGTGGACTGAAAATCCACGTGTCGGCGGTTCGATTCCGCCCCCAGCCAGGCCGCTCATTCAATCGATGGTACGCCATATTGATTTGGCTTCCATGTCTCAGTTGGAGACGAAAGGATCAGTATAAATAAACTAGGATGAAGGAGCCTTCGACGCGCACAATGTCCGCAGAACGGCGGCGTACCATTCTTCTAATTTTAGTCATGCTGCTACCCTTGGGTCTCAGCACATTTTTTCTCCTCACCGCACGCTCGAGCCCAAGGTTACATGACAGCGGCGCGCCGCAAAAGGAATCCACACAATCAATCGGCGACGGGCGTCTTGTAATAATCATTGTCGATAGTTTGCGGCGCCAGGCAGTGGATGACGTGATGCCAAATCTAAAAGCGCTCGCGCAGGACCGCGCTTCGACTTACCTCGATGTCCACACCGCCAGTGGCAACATGAGCTTGCCTTGCATTCAAACACTTCTGGAAGGACGCGAAAGTCCCTACGCCAGCGTCATTCATGATTTTACCGGCGAACGCGGTTCCAATAACGGGTTACCAGTTGCTGCGGCGCGGGCCGGTTTGAACCCCGCGCTGATAGCAGACTTCATTATCCTTGGACTATATGGCCAGTACGCAAAGATCACTGTAAATCGTCCTGATCTCGCGCGAACGGAACTCGGCTGCGATCTGGCCGCAATTGACAAGGCAATTGATACTTTGTCGGACAAAGATGTACGATTGATCATCTTGCACGTCGGAGGAACCGACAGCGCGGCCCACCGTTGGCATCCGGGCCATCCCGAGTACGAACACCACTACCGCGCGGTGGACGCAAAATTATCTGAGCTAATTGAGAAGCTGGATTTGAAAAACGACAATCTCATCGTCACGGGGGACCACGGTCATAATGAGCGCGGTAATCACACGCCCTGGTCGGTAGCAATCTTTGCGGGGCGTACGTATTCGCAATTGTTCCCCGCGCTCGGCTCTCTGGGCCAGTTGCGACAAGTCGACATGCTGTTTTTCATGGCTTTGCCTCAAAACTTGCCACTGCCAACCGATTACGAAGGTCGGTACTTCGGAATAGAAACTCCGGTCGATTCTGCCGTCGCTACACCCGAACTTCAGCGACATCTCGCCGCATTCCGAAACGTCCAAGCCAACTTATTGAATGTTAGTTCGGACAATCTTCCGAGTGCGATTGCCGAAAGAAGAGTAGAGGCCCATTCGGTTCTGGTGGCTTCTTTTCAACGCGTATTACCGTTGCTGGTCCTTTTTCTTGCCTGGATCACGGTAGCATTTCGGGCCAACAACTCGTCGAGACAGCCAGTTTGGCCACTGGTTGCGATGCCGATTCTCGCGATCGCGCTCTGGCTGTTTGCTACTCCGGCTTTGGGAGTGGCACTTGCATTTCTCATAGGCGTTTTTTTGCTTCTTTGGGCAATCAAGGCACGCGAGTTCCAGCGTTTTTGCTTTCTTCTTCTGCTGCTCGCGACCGCAGCATTGACCGCCTTCTATCCAGAACGCTCGCAGTGGATATTCTGGCATCACCCACTAATAGTTCTTATTGCCGCCGGAACAGTGATTGTGTTGGTGCATGAACATGGTTTGCACGGCTGGCCAGCAGCGTTTTGCGCTGTTTCATTGTTCGTACTACCCAGCACTGGCTTTAAAGCGCAACTCGCTCCTAATCTCCTGAACGCGTGGCTGCTGGGAGCTGCCGCTGTCTTACTGGGCGTAATTCTGACTCGCCGGTTCCGGCAAATTCATCTCACGGGCACGGCTTGGATCGCTTTAGGTGCGTTGCTGATCGCGGCCAAATTGCTTCGCGGTCAACGCCAGAACATCGGAAGGATTCATAATATCGTCATCGACTGGGTAAGCCGCCATCCGGTCGCCGGTCCAGTAGGGAGTGCAATTTTGTACCTGGGGTGCGCATCCTTTTTGGTTTGGATTGTTCGCCTGCCGAATGCCAGAGTCATGGTAGCGGCGGCGACGTTAATTTTACCGCTCTATTCCTGTTGGTTCGGAAACCTCCCATTCGTCATCTTAGCGGTTGTTTCAATCGTACCGGTTTTCTTTGCTGCGTGGGCTACCATTTTGGATCTTCCCGGTCCATTGAAAGACGAATCTGCTCTCAGTTCAGAGCGCTCTGGACTGTTCCTGGTGGCAGCGCTGGCGATGACCTTTTGGATGCTATTTCAGGGCTTCTTGATTCAAGAAATCGATTTCTCTTTCGCACTAAAATATCTCCCTGAAAAGGTATCAGGGTTAACAGAGTTCGGTGTTGCTTTCCCTCTCACCTTCGTGAAATACGCGCTGCCATTGGTCCTCGTCATTTTGGTGTATGTCGCCCTTCGTGGGTTGCTTGGCTCAAGGCAAGTAATGATCGCAGCTTTGATATTCTGCAATTTGAAATTGGTTGCCTTGCTCGTGCAAATTTTTGTCGGTCGGCTTGGGACTAAGCAAAAGTTCTACGAATTGGCGATGTC
>DASZJH010000012.1:0-5207 GCA_035948375.1 Chthoniobacterales bacterium | reverse complement strand
CGGGCCGCGGAGATCAATCGCGAGGTCGGCGGCGCGTTTTCGCTTTTCAAAGGCCACATTATTGGCCGCAACCTCGAACTCGTTCCGAATCAGCGAATCGTTCAAGGCTGGCGCGTCGTGACCTGGCCTGAAGGCGCGTATTCCATTGCGCGCTTCGATTTGAAACCGCAAGGATCAGGGACCCATGTTGTCTTTGATCACATCGGTTTTCCGGAAGGCTTGCACGATCATCTCGCGCAAGGCTGGGAAGAAAATTACTGGTCGCTTCTAAAAAAGTATTTTCACTAGTCGCCCAACGAGAATGGACGAATCGGTCGAAAGCCCGCGCATGCCCGATCAAATTCCAGGGACGTTGGTGAACGATCGCTTCGACGCGCGCCTGCGCAGGTTCGGCCCGATCGGAATCCTCGCGATCCTGATTATCCTCGCCGGCAATTTCATCATCGCTCCGCTGAGCGCGATCCTCGTTTTGGTTTGGACGAAAATATCCAATACACCTTGGCGCGAGATTGGTTATGTCCGTCCACGCAGTTGGGTCAGAACGATTATGGTTGGGATCGTTTTAGGCGTTGCGTTGAAGTTTACCATGAAGGCGCTGGTGATGCCGCTTTTCGGCGCGCCGCCAATCAATTGGGCTTATCACTTTGTCACCGGTAACGCTGCGGTGATCCCATCGATGGTTTACACCATGATCGCTGTCGCCGGTTTCGGCGAGGAAACGCTCTATCGCGGCTGGATGTTCGAGCGTTTCGGAAAATTGTTCGGGCAAAGCGTGCCAGCGAAAGCCGCGATGGTTCTGATCACATCCGTTTGGTTCGCGTCGATGCATTATCCCGATCAAAAACTTCCCGGCGTGGAGCAGGCGCTCGTGACTGGTTTGATTTTCGGTTCAATCTTTGCCATCACTGGCCAGATTTTTATGTTAATGATCGCGCACGCGGCGTTCGACTTGACCGCGCTCTGGATGATTTACTACGGCTTGGAAACGCGGATTGCGCATTTAATCTTCAGTTCTCCATGAGCGAGACATTCGAAAGCAAGCGCGCGGCGGAACCGGTGGGGGCGTTTCCGCACGCCAAGCGCGTTGGCGATTTTCTGTTTCTCTCGGGAATCGGGCCGCGGGTGCGCGGGAGCAAAGAAATTCCGGGAGTAACGCTAACGCCTGACGGCAAGATCGACAATTACGACATCGCAATACAATGCCGGGCGGTGTTTGAAAACGTCCGGCTCGTTCTCGAAGACGCCGGCGCAAGTTGGAATAACATTGTCGATGTAACGGTGTTCCTCACGAACATGAAAGAAGATTTCCCGACCTACAACAAACTCTACGCCGAGTTTTTCGCTGGTGAGGGCAAACCAAACCCGACGCGCACGACGGTTGAAGTAACCGCGCTGCCCACACCGATAGCGATCGAGCTCAAAGTGATCGCGGCGCTCAAATGAGCGCGACGTTTCGCATCATTGCCGCCGATCACACCGGCATCACGGTTTCAAACCTGGAGCGGTCTCTCGATTTTTGGCAGAACGTTCTCGGTTTCGAATTTTCGCACAGCACGCACCAAAGCGGCGAGATTGCGGAACAAATCACCGGAGTCAAAGGCGCCGAGCTGAAGCTCGCCGTTGTCAAAACGCCGGGCGGACACAAGATCGAATTGCTCGAGTATCTTGCGCCGGCTCACCGAAAACAACGCGCCGAGCGTCGACCATGCGATGTCGGCCACGTTCATGTCGCGCTTACGGTGGAGAATCTTGAGCCGGTATTGGAGAAAATCGCGACATCTGGTTGGAAAGCCGCCGGTAAGCCGCAAACGCTGCAATCCGGTCCGAACGCGGGCAAACGCGTCATCTACGTGCACGATCCCGATGGCACGACCATCGAATTCATGGAGTTGCCGTCAGCGAAGTAAGAAGGAACAATTGGGGATGCAGTTTTCGACCGACGAGAGCTTCGCCAACCAGCTCGATACTGACGATCCCTTGCGATCCTTTCGGGAGAAATTTCATCTGCCGCTCGGAAAAGATTGCAAGCCGCTGATTTATTTTGCGGGCAATTCGCTCGGCCTGATGCCGAAGTCGGCGAAGGACCTTGTCGATCAAGAACTGGACGATTGGGCGAAGCTCGGTGTCGATGCGCACCTCGAAGCAAAGACGCCGTGGTACACCTACCACGAGCCATTGCGCGAACCGACCGCGCGGATGGTCGGCGCCAAACCCGTGGAAGTGATTTGCATGAATAGCCTCACGGTGAATCTGCACCTGATGATGGCGACGTTTTATCGGCCGACCAAATCGCGGTTCAAAATCCTCATGGAAGATCCGGCGTTTCCTTCCGACACCTACGCGATCAAAACCCAAATCCGTCACCACGGCCTCGATCCGAAAGACGCGCTCATTCTGGCAAGTCCGCGCAAAGATGAGTTCACGGTGCGCACCGAAGGCATTGTCGATCTTATCGAAAAGAATCGCGACTCGCTTGCGATTGTTTGGATTGCTGGTGTGAATTTTTTCACCGGACAGTTGTTCGATATGCCAGCGATCACGAAAGCGGCGCAGAAACAGGGGATCACCGTCGGATTCGATCTCGCCCACGCCGTCGGCAACGTTCCGCTTGCGATGCACGACTGGAATGTCGATTTCGCGGTCTGGTGTTCCTACAAATATCTGAATGCCGGTCCGGGCGCGATCGCCGGCGCGTATTTGCACGAGCGACACGCGACCGATATCAAACTGGCGCGGCTCGCCGGTTGGTTCGGAAACGATCCCAACACGCGGTTTCGAATGCAGCTCGAACCAGAATTCATTCCGGTTCCTTCGGCCGACGCCTGGCAAGTCAGCAATCCGCCGATTTTCTCGATGGCGCCGTTGCGCGAGTCGTTGTCGATCTTCGACGAAGCCGGCGGGATGCAACGCCTTCGCGACAAGTCGCTGAAGCTGACCGGCTATCTCGAATTCCTAATCAGCAGCGCGGGATCGAAGCGCTACTCGGTGATAACTCCGCGCGAGCCAAACGCGCGCGGGTGCCAGTTATCGATCCTGGCACTAGAACATCCAAAAGGACTGCTCCAGGAACTCCACGCCGCCGACGTGAAATGCGATTTCCGCGAACCGAACGTCATTCGTGTCGCGCCGACTCCACTTTACAACACGTTTCACGAGGTTTGGAGATTTGCGCAGATTTTGAATCGGCATCAATAACCGACCGACGCCACCGGGCTCGGCGACGTCGGAACACGAGTCTTGATCACACTGAACTTCCCTTTCAGATTCAAACAGGGTCGTTCGACGAGATAGTAAGATAGCGTTGCGAAGAAGAAGGTCCCGAAAAGCTTCAGGGCTATCAATCGCGCGGGTTGGAGTGCTGGCAACCACGCAGCTACAAAAGTAAACACTGGAAAGTGCCAAAGATAAAGTCCGTAGGACAGGCGTCCGGTCCAAACCAACGGCGGCAGCCGCAGCAGTTTGGCGAAGACACTTTGAGGATTCGAAAGAATCGCAGCGAGCGCGAAGGCAACGCCGAGAGCGAAAAGAGTTCCGCCAACGGTCAATCCAAATGGCGTCTGAAGATTTGCCGGAGCCGGGTAGGCCCGAAACAAAACGTATACAACGAATGCCGCGCCGATTAACCCAATCAGCGCGAAGACCCGAGGCGAGAGAATTCGGTAGCCCGACAAACCGAGCGCGCATCCTATGAGCAATGCGTCGGCCCGCGTATCCAAACCGTTATAGATGCGGTTGAATGACTCGATGCTGTGATAAAGATAAATGCGATCCGCATTCACTAAAAGAATTGCCAGGCCGATCAAGATGAGAATTTTGTTTGCTTTTAAGTTGCGCGACAGCAGAAATGCTAAAGTCATCGGCCATAGCAGATAGAATTGCTCCTCGATCGACAACGACCACAGATGACCCAGAATTCCAAGATCGCGGCCGAACGCTCGCAGCCAGTTCGCAATGTAGAAAAGCGCGCCAAGCGAATCCCACCGAAACGTCTCCGCGTCGTCACGCGGCTGGGTCATCGCGACTAAAACATTTAGAACAAGGAGCAACAGAATTACCGCCGGTAGAATTCTCAGCGCACGCCGGGCGTAAAATTTCTTTAAACTAATTCGCCCGTTGGCCGTGAATTCGGCAACCAGAATGGCAGTGATCAGGTAACCGCTTAGAACGAAAAAAATATCAACGCCCAGTCCACCGGCATAGACTAGGTTCAAGTGCCCGGCCATGACCAGGAGCACGGCCAAAGCCCTAATTCCGTCTAGCGCGGGTTCGTAACCAAAAACTTTCCTGTCGTCCGTAGCTTGCGAATCCGTTCGGCCAGACATCGGCGGCCAGCATAAAGAGGTCAACGCGCCTCGCCAACGTCCAAGAGTTGGGGATATTTTTCGCTAGCGACTCGGCAGCTATCTAAGCAGGGCTTTAACGCAATCGATCAGCACCGAAATCGAAAACGGTTTAACCAGGTATTTGACTTCGTGCTTGTTGAAGAAAAGCGCGATGTGAGGATCAGCCGCAAATCCGGTGATGAAAATAAACCGGTCGGCCAGCGACGGCCGCACGCCTTTTGCCTTTAAATAAAATTCGTCGCCCCGCAGCTTCGGCATCTTTAAGTCGCAGATGACCGCGTCGTATTCGTGCGCTTTAACTTTCATCATCGCTTCCTCCCCATCGAAGGCGACGTCGACCAGGAAATTTTCGTCCGCGAGAATCCACTGCAGCGCGGAAGCAAGCTGTTGGTCGTCGTCCACTACGAGAACGGCTTTCAGTTCAAGACCGTAGACATGCGCAGGAAGCGGGGCTGACTCGGGTTTCATGCTCCTGAGTAAAAAGCAGTCACAATGCCATCCCCCGGCCTAAGATTCTGGCGCTACGGATTCTTGCGTTCAAGCGCGACACGAAACGGATGCAGCTCGGCTGTCATCTGACCACCGGCTACAGCAGGATCCTCGTTCATGAATTTGCGAGCCGCCGTTTCATCTGCTGCTTCGAAGATCGCAATTCCGAATGTTTTCTCGCCAGGCTCCGGTGTGCGGCCGACCAGAATTACCTCACCTGATTCGACCGCGGTTTTGAAGCGGTTGAAATGGCGCTCCACTGCTGCCTTGTCCTGTTCGGTCCAGGCCTTGTCATCGTGCAACCGCGGAACAAGATGCAGCACATAGATAAACTGTTTTGGCTTATCACTCCTGGGCTCCGCTCCTCGAACCGGC
>DASZJH010000011.1:0-9328 GCA_035948375.1 Chthoniobacterales bacterium | reverse complement strand
GGTGAAATGATGACCGCCCGGCTTCAGCTGGAAGAGCTGGCAATCGATCATGTGGGAAATCAGCGTGAGCGGATGCCAGTTGTTGGTTTGAACATCGACGAACGCTTTTGCCAAACCATGTCCGCTCAGACCCGCGCTAACCAGGGGATTGCTGTAAACGTATGTCTTGTCGTCGTAATTGACGAAATCGTGCCCGAGCGTTTGTCCGAAGACCGCCCACATCATCGCGATTAACGCCGCGCAAATCGCGAATCGAATCCAACCCGGTGAAAGATTGGATTTAGTCGGAGGGTATTTCACGATTAGGCTTGCCCGTCTCATAAAGAGACGTTTCGTGGCGCAGAGTCTCGACTAATGAAGTGTTCTGTGCAGCCGCTGCACGCTCTGTCGCGCGCTGTGTGGTAGCAATCGCCTTGGAAAAATCGCCAACCTCGGCATAAGCGGCCGCTAGTGTACGCAAAACAATGGGTGCCTCCCCACCGGGAAGTGCGACAGCTTTTTCCGCAAGTTCGACCGCGCGTTTTCCATTTCGAACATTGTCCGCGGGATAAGTGGCGAGAATCCACGCGAGATTGTTAAGGGCATTGCCGTCATTGGGGTCAATTTGCAGAGTCGTTTCCCATTGTTGAATGGCGCCGGCCGCGTCGCCACTCCGGATGAGAAGAACACCGAGATCATCTCGCGTCGAAATATCGAACGGATAATCTTTGAGAGTTGTTTGGGCATGAATGATGTCCGCGGCACGCGAGTGGACGCGTGATTCGGTGATTTGACCGCGTGTCCACAAAGCAGCCGCTAAGTTTTGGTGTGCGGTCTGATTGTTCGAGGTCACGGCCAGGGCACGTTCCCAGACCGAAATGCTGTCGCGCCAGAAAGTGGTTTGTTTCCAACTGCAGACCATCGATGCGACGATTATACAGCTTGCGATCGACGTCAGGAGCACGCGCTGACCGCGCCATTGCCGCGTTACATCGGCAATTGTCCAAGCGAGCGCGATCGTTATTCCAATGTGAGGCAGATAAGTGAAACGATCGGCCCGGCCTTGCAGTCCGGCCTGAAAAATTCCAAGCACGGGAGCAACGAGGACCAAATACCAAAACCAGCCGACGAAGAGGTAAGGGCGTTTCTGTCGCACAAAAATCGCCAGCGCCGTGATCGCAACGACAAGCACGACAGAGACAATTACGAGCGACATATTAAGCTGATCGTGTGGATGCGGATAGAAAATCGCCAGGTCGGTGGGCCAAAACATTTGGCGGAGATAAACCACCAAGCTAACGGCTGCGTTTTTCAGGCGCGGCAAAAGTGGCAATTGATCGAGTGAAGCGATGGTGACGGTCTGAGCGAAGATCGTGGCCGCGGAAGCAGCCGCAGCGAATCCGAACAGCGGAAGTTTTTCCAGAACAAGCCGCCGCCACGCGCCGAAATTTTCGGCCCGTTGCAACGGCCAGGAATCCAGCAACAAGAGGACGATTGGTACCGTTACAAATGTCGCCTTCGACATTAACCCGCAGACCACGAAGATCGACATCATGAGGTAGCGCGCGATGTTCGGAGCGCGCGCGTAACGCGTGTACGCGCCCAAGCTGAGCATGAAGAAAATGCCGCTCAGCACGTCCTTGCGTTCGGCGACCCACGCTACCGATTCAACCCGCATCGGGTGAATGGCGAAAATTGCGGCGACAAACGCGCTCGGCCAAACACGCCCTGTCATTTGAGTAAGAACTAGAAAGAGGAGCACCGTCCCGGTGTTGTGCAGAAGGATGTTCGTAAAGTGGTGACCAGCCGGGCGGAGCCCGTAGATCTGGCAATCGATCATGTGGCTCAATGTCGTGAGCGGATGCCACAGATGCGCGTGGCTGTGAGTTAGCAACCACTTGAATCCGTCGAGTGTTAGTCCGCGGCTGACCTCACTGTTTTCATAAACGTATCGGTCGTCGTCGAAGTTGATGAAGTCGTGCCCGAGTGTTTGCGCGAACACCAGCCAGACGATGATGGTAAGAAAGACACACACCGCGATCGCGAGTCGGCGATCTTCTCGCTGGTTTGTCAGCTCCGGCACTGTCGGCATCGCTAAACCGGCGGAGGCGCCAGCCGCCAGCGGGCCAGACGAAAACGCAATGCCGTTCCAAGACACCCAAGCCCGTAGCGCACGCTTCGACGAAAGTTAATCGACGAACCTTCCGGCAAATATTTCGCCGGGCAGGTGACTTCGCCGATTTTGCAGCCGAGCCAAACGATCTGGCTAAGCATTTGATTGTCGAACACGAAGTCGTCCGAGTTTCTCTCAATCGGGACACGCTCCAACAAGCTTCGCGCGAAGGCGCGATAACCGGTGTGGTATTCGGAGAGCTTGGCGCCAATCATGAAGTTTTCCGCGGCAGTGAGGAAACGATTAGAGATGTATTTCCACCATGGCATCCCGCCATCGAGCGCGCCGCCGCCGAGAATACGCGAGCCCAGCACGCACGGATAAAGCCCGCTCGCCACCAGTGACGCCATCGCGGGAAGAAGTTGCGGCGTGTATTGATAGTCAGGGTGAATCATAACCACGATGTCGGCGCCGGCCGCGAGCGCGAGCCGGTAACACGTCTTTTGATTGCCGCCGTAACCGCGATTTTCCGGATGCACCTCCACCTGCACGTTCGGCAGTGTGCGCGCGATGGCGACAGTTTCATCGTGACTCGCATCGTCTACCACGATGACAAGATCGACAATCCCCTGTTGCATGACTTCGTGGTAAGTACGCTGCAATGTGCGCGCGGCGTTATACGCCGGCATCACGACAACGATCTTCTGGCCGCTTAACATCTCGCTCCGTTAATCGAACGTGGCGCACCATCCGCATTGGCTTTCTATTCAGCAAGCCCGAATCGCGGCAAAAGAATCGCCGCTTCGAAATACTTCGAAGCGGCGACCCAACTCCAGAAAATTTCCTAATTGTCGCCAAACACGGCGACTCGTACTTCACGAAACCATCGCAATCTTCCTCTTTATTCGGGTCAAACAGCATCCAGGGGATAGCTAGACAACGTAGGGTTTTGCCTTACTTAGACGGCTTGTGTCAATCCTGAACCCTGTTGGAAGACACTGTTGCCTTTGAATAACTCCACGATTTCAGCACCTTCCCGGCAATGCTCATTTTTCACGATCCACATTGCGCCGAGTATTCCGCACCCGGACATCCCGAGCGTCCCGCGCGGATTACTCGCACGGTTCCAGTTTTGAAGGATCGACATCCAAAATGGCAATGGCGCGAACCGCGAGCTGTGTCGAATGAGGAACTGTTGCGGGCGCATACAAAAGAGCATTTAGTACGCATCGCAAATCCCGTTCGCGATTTCGACATGGATACGCCGGCCTATCCAAAGATCGACATCTTTGCACGCCAATCCGCCGGCGCCGCCATTCAAACAGCGCGAGCGGCGCTAAAAGGCGAACGCGCCTTCGGTTTGATGCGACCGCCCGGGCATCATGCCACTCGCGATCAAGCGATGGGATTTTGTTATTTCAGCAACGTCGCGATCGCGGCACTGGATGCGTTGGAAAACGGCGCAGAGCGCGTCGCGATCTGGGATTTCGACGCACATCACGGCAACGGCACGGAAGCGATCGTCGCCCATAACGAACGAATTCGGTTCGCATCGATCCATCAATTCTCCGCCTATCCCGGTACCGGCGCAAAATCGTTCGCCAACATTGACAACTATCCGCTCGCGCCCCAAACGCCGCGGAATGAACATGTCGATGTTTGCAAACGTGCCTTGGATCGACTGATCACATTCAAGCCGAGCTTGATCTTCGTGTCGGCCGGCTTCGACGCTTACGCACGCGATCCATTGGTCCAGATGACCCTCGAACGTGAAGATTTCGCGAGCCTCGGCCAATGGTTGCGCGAGATCGACGTTCCAGTCGGCGCGATTCTCGAAGGCGGCTACAGCGACGATCTGCCCGAATTAATCGACGCCTTTTTGACGAGCTGGGCGGCTTAGGCGTCGGGCTGGCGGGATTTGAACCCACGACCTCTTGAACCCCATTCAAGCGTTCTACCAAGCTGAACTACAGCCCGATTTAGCGAGGCGCACTATTCACTAATCGAAAAGAAATCGCGAATTGAAACGGCTAAACGATCGACCAAACCACCACCTGTTGATTCCAAGCCATCAGCCCCGGTTTAGCGCCGGTGCGCGGCACGAGATTCGCTTGAAATTTGTCGACCGCGAATGCACCAGTCGGCTACACCTGCACAATCAAAGGTCCTCCCAAAGACCTTTTACGTCTACGTTCTCCGGAGCAGCAAGACCGGGAACCGGTTCGTTGGATCCTGCGAGAACCTCGAGGAAGGCCTCCGGTGGCACAACACCGGCCATTCAACCGCGACGCGACACGGCGTTCCATGGATAATGGTGTGGAGTGAAGTGTTTTCGAGTAAGTCCGACGCCGTTAGCAAGGAACGCTATTATAAGACGGGGCCCGGTCGAAATGTATTGAACTCGTTCGGACTGTAGAACGCCGAGACATCGGGTCGCGCCGGCGTCTTCTCGATTCGTATTCTTCCGGAGGAATCTTGCGACGGCCGGCGACCGCCGCTACAGAAAGAGATGCTCAGCGCCGGAATTGTTGGACTGCCGAATGTCGGCAAATCAACCTTGTTCAACGCGGTCACGCGAACCCACAAGGCGCCGGCGGAGAATTACCCGTTCTGCACGATCGACCCGAATGTCGGCGTGGTTACCGTGCCGGACCGGCGGTTAGAGAAAATCGCAGCGATTTCGAATTCGAAGAAAATCACGCCGACGGCGATTGAATTTGTCGATATCGCCGGTTTGGTCAAAGGCGCGAGCACCGGCGAAGGCTTGGGAAACCAATTCCTCAGCCATATCCGCGAAGTAGATGCGATTGTCGAAGTTGTTCGTTGCTTTGAAAACGCTGACATTCATCACGTTGACGCGACCATCGATCCCGTTCGCGATATCGAAGTCATTAACACCGAACTCGTGCTGGCTGATTTAGCCGCGCTTCAGAAACGGAAAGACCGTTTGCAGAAGGAAGTGCGCGCTGGATCAAAGACTGCCAAAATCGAAGACTCGATCATCGACAAATTACTGCCGCATCTGGACAAGGGACGACGTGCGTTGACTCTCGAGCTGTCGCCCGAGGAAAAGGCGATTGTCCGTGGTTTTTTTCTACTCACCTCCAAACCAACCGTCTTCGCTTGCAACGTTGGCGAATCCGATCTGGTCGCGATTTCCAAGGGCGATAAATCAAATGCGGCCGCTAGATATGTCTCTCTGGTCCAGGATTACGCGCAGCATCATTTCGGAACCGAAGCGTTTCTGATCAGCGCCCAGATCGAAAGCGAGCTTGTCGATCTAAGCGAGGAGGAAGGGCTCGAATACTTGCGCGGGGTCGGTGTGGAGGACAGCGGTGTCCACGCGCTCATTCGTGCGGTTTATCATTTGTTGGGTTTGCGGACGTTCTTCACATCCGGCGAAAAGGAAACTCGAGCCTGGACCATTCACGCCGGGGCAAAAGCGCCAGCCGCGGCAGGCGCGATCCATTCTGATTTCGAGCGCGGCTTCATCGCCGCCGAGACAACCGCCTATGACGATCTCATCGCCACTGGATCTTTCGCGAAGGCGCGTGAATCAGGGAAGCTTCGGCTTGAAGGCAAAGATTACGAAGTAAAAGATGGCGACGTGATTTTGTTCCGGTTCAACGTGTAGATGTTCGATCTTAGGCCGGGATGTAGAGAATCCGGCCACATTGCTCGCAGTTGACGATTTCCTTGCCGCCTTCGGCCGCCTTCACTGTCGCAATGGTCAGCTTCATGTGGCAACCGGTGCAGACACCGTGTTCGATTGCTACGATCGCTGAGTCGCCTTTGCTCACGAACAAGCGTTCAAATCGACCCACCACATCTTCGTCCATCTTTTCGGCGAGCTCTTTTCGCTCTTTGGATAGTTCTAGTAGCCGCGTCTCCAAGACCTTGGATTTTTCGCCAAGATCGTTCATTTGCCGCGCGATAGAGTCTTTGGTCGCAGCCGATTTCTTTTCCTCCGCGGTAACTTCGACCTTCAACTTGTCTCCCTGCTCCATCAATTCGAGCTCCTGGTCCTCCAGCTTACGAATCTCCTCTTCGTAACGGTGGATTTCATGGCCCATGGCCTGGAACTCGTCGTTCTTGCGCGTTTGATACTGCTGCGTCTTGAGACGGTTAATGCTTTCGTTTCGCGTGCCGACGTCGAGCTCCAGCTTCTTGCGATCTACCTCCACTTGGCGCGCTCTCTGTTTGATCGCGTCGAGGCTAGTGACGCTTTCCGCGAGCTGCGACTCGAGATGCTTCCGTTGCAGCGGCAGATTTTTTATTTCGTTCTCAATCTGCCGGATCTTCTGCTGTCGATCTTGAAGGATGAGGAGTTGTTCCAGTTCGGCACGCACGGGCCGATGAAGGTATTAACTCCGCCGCGCGACGTCAATCGCGCCGACTTACTTCGTCGCATCAATCGCGCTCAGCGCCTGTTCCGGCCTCGCCCGCACGGCGATGTTATCGGTTAGATTGACCCAGCGAACGGTCTCGCCGCCATCGACATAAAATTCGGCCGGCCGGGCGATATCGTTGCCTTTCGGACCGGCTCCGCGATGGAGAACATCGTATCGCTTGATGACAGCGGCATCCGCGTCCGAAAGAAGCGGGAAGTCGAAGTGCATCTTTTCCGCGTGACTGCGGTTAGTCTCCACCGAATCGACGCTGATGGCGGCAACCTGGACTCCGCGAGATTTGAAATCACCAAGACGATTCTGAAAACTCCGCAACTCGGAGTTACATAGCGGTCACCAGTATCCGCGATAAAAAATCAAGACCGCACCATTGGGCGAAAGCAGATCAGTCAGGGCAATCTGTTTTCCGTTTTGGTCGAGCAGCGTGAACCCCGGCGCTTTCTCGCCAATCCGCGGCGCCTGAGCCGAAAGCGGGACCTGTTTCAGAACGTAGGAAATTTCGTAAGAAAAAAACGCGAAGAGCAGGACGCTGACTAACGCGAAGATCGAACCAAAAATCTTGCCGCGATAAAGTTGCGGCCGGCCAAACGCGCGGCACAAGCCAATGAGCGACAGCGTGGCGCCAATACCAAACAGCAAAAGGTTCGCCCACGGAAAATCGCGCGTGATCGGAAACTGTGCGAAAAATTCGTAGCTGAACAATCCGCCGATGGCGATGACGAACCCGACCCAGAGCGGCCAGTTCCACTTCCGCTTCATGCCGATCTCGCCATCGCCATTCGCAAGATCCACCGGTAAAGTACGAACGCGACGGTGACGAACGCCGCGCCGCCGATGATGATTCCGGCTGTTTCATACGCCGGCCCAACCACGGAGAGCGGCGCATCCTTCCCGGAGAATACCACGATTGCTGAGATCACGACCCCGAGAATGCCCTCGCCGACTATCAAGCCTGACGCCAGCAAGACGCCGAGCTGTCTTGTTGCCTCTGGTTTCGGAGTGCGATCGGCGCGGCGATCAAAAACCCAGCCCACAATTGCGCCGACAACGATCATGAGCGTGCTTTGCGTTGGCAAATAAATTCCCAAACCGACTGCCAACGGCGGAACATGCATGTGTTTCGTCGTGCGACGGAGGATCTCGTCGAGTAGAATAATTCCGACGCCGATCATGCCGCCGATTCGGATCAGGCTCCAATCGATGTCGCCGGAAATCACACCTTTGGCGAGTGACGAGATCAAGCCCGCCTGCGGCGCCGGCAGTGGATGCGGACGCAAATCCGCGCCTGGTGCGCCAACGAATCCGTAGGCGTGATTGACCAGATCGAGGACCGGCGGAATGACCAAAGCGCCTGCGATCACACCGAAAATCAGAGCGACCTGCTGCTTCCATGGCGTTGCATCGACAAGCTGGCCAGTCTTCAGGTCTTGCAGGTTGTTGTTGGCAATCGCCGCCACATTGAAGACCACAGCCGTTGTGAACAGGGCGAACGCAATCAGCGCTTTGCCCGCATCGGGGCCAACGTAGGGTTTTACGCCCATTACCAAAAGCAACGCCGCGCCGATCACGACCAAAATTCCGATGCCGGAAAGCGGACTGTTCGAGGAACCAATCAGCCCGGCCATGTAACCGCACACCGCGGAAACGAAAAAGCTCATCAACACGATGTAAGTCACACCGCCAATGATGAGCGTCGGCAAATGCGCGCCGAGACCGCTTGAGGTCCCAAAATTGCCGAGCAACCAACCGATCGGCAGCATGCAAACCAACGTTACGACGCCGACAATGCCGATCGGGATGTCGCGTTCAGTAATTGGCAACGTGTCGGCCTTACCCGCTTTGCGCGCGCGCGATGCAGCCATTGCGCTGGTGAGGCCGCGCGCAACTGGCTTTACCAACTTGAGCAGTGTCCAAATCGCGGAAACGCCGATCGCCCCCGCGCCGACGAAACGCACCTTCGTGCTCCAGGTTTTTTGAGCGAGCGCGGCCGCACCTGTCGTGAGATCACCGGCCATCGCCGAAAAATGCGGAACACCCCAGCCCCAGCCGATGAACGCGCCGATCAGCATCGCAATGCCAACCGAAAGACCTACCAAATGTCCGATCCCGAGAAGCGCGAATGACAAAAAGAAATCGTAACCGCTCACCGCGCCGCGCCGGCCGATCCGAAAAGTTTGCGCGACGTCCGCTGCGAAGACTTGCGTTGCGACAATGACGGCAAACACCGCGGAGACGATCGATCCCCACAAAACCGCCAGCAAACCGGCACGGCCGTGTTCGATATCGGAAGCCTGCTTTCCTTCATCGCCACTGCCGACCTTCAAAACTTCCGCGCACGCGACGCCTTCGGGATAGGGTAAATCGGATTGCGTCACCAACGCGCGGCGCAGCGGGATCGAATACATCACGCCGAGAATTCCACCGAGCGCGCAGATCCAAAACGACGTCCAGAAGGGAAAATCGGTCCAATAACCGATCATGATCAAGCCGGGCAGAACGAAAATGATCGACGAAAGCGTGCCCGCCGCCGACGCGACAGTTTGCACGATGTTGTTTTCCTGGACCGTCGCGTTCTTGAAACCGCGCAATAGCGCCATCGAAATCACCGCCGCCGGAATCGATGTCGAAAATGTGAGCCCGGCCTTGAGTCCAAAGTAAACATTCGCCGCGGTGAACACCAACGTGATGACGATTCCGATAATCAGACCGCGGATTGTAAGTTCAGCGCGATTATTCATGCGGATGTCGATCCCGGAAGAGCGGAGGATAGGTTGAATCCGCGAGAGCGGTCAAGCGCAGTGACTCTCCGGGCTCAGTAAATTTCTAC
>DASZJH010000010.1:0-5256 GCA_035948375.1 Chthoniobacterales bacterium | reverse complement strand
GTCGGCGCTGAAACAGGACGCGACGGTCTCGCTGGAGCGGCGTTCGCGTCCCGTGAGCTGACTGAAGAATCGAAAGAAGATCGGCCCGCAGTCCAAGTGGGCGATCCATTCAAAGAGAAACTTTTGCTCGAAGCGTGCCTTGAGTTGCTTGCGCGTGATGCGGTCGCAGGAATTCAGGACATGGGCGCGGCCGGTCTGACGTGTTCGACCTGCGAGACCGCAAGTCGCGGCGGGAGCGGAATTGAAATCGATCTCGCCAAAGTTCCGAAACGCGAGCCGGGCATGACGCCATACGAAGTTCTGTTAAGCGAATCGCAGGAGCGAATGTTGATCATTGCCAAGCGCGGCAAGGAACAGCTCGTCCGCGAAATTTTCGATAAATGGGACGTCGCGTGCGCGGAGATCGGTCGCGTGACCGATGACGGAATGATGCGCGTGCGCAACAACGGGAGCGTCGCCGCCGAAATTCCAGCAAAGCTGCTCGCAGAAGAAGCACCGCTTTATTCCAGAGAGGCCAGGAAACCAACCACGGATTACACGGATCAAACGGATGTTCTGAAAAAGACATCCGAGTTATCCGTGAAATCCGTGGTTCCCTCTTTGCGTGAATTGCTACGCGATCCAACCATCGCGTCGAAGAATTGGGTCTATCGCCAGTACGATCACACCGTTCGCACGGGCACGATGGTAAAGCCGGGCTCTGACGCCGCAGTCTTTTTCGTTCGTTACGCCAACAAAATTTTGGCGGCGACGAGCGATTGCAATTCGCTCTACTGCGCTCTCGATCCTCGCGAAGGCGCGAAGATCGCGGTTGCGGAAGCAGCACGAAATCTCACCTGCTCCGGCGCGAAACCGCTCGCGGTCACGGACAATTTGAATTTTGGCAACCCCTACAAGCCAGAAAACTTCTGGCAGCTGCGGGAAGCGGTCGAAGGCGCCGCCG
Source organism: Chthoniobacterales bacterium (assembly GCA_035948375.1). GTDB lineage: Bacteria > Verrucomicrobiota > Verrucomicrobiia > Chthoniobacterales > UBA10450 > AV40. Next base: position 4,313 of record DASZJH010000010.1, on the reverse strand, counting down.
AAGCCTGCCGGGCGTTCGGAACGCCGGTCACCGGCGGAAATGTCTCTCTATATAATGAGAGCCCCGCGGGCGTGGTCGATCCCACGCCCACCATCGGCATGGTCGGGCTGATTGAACAGGAAGAGCACATCACGACCCAGTGGTTCAAAAACGCCGGCGACGAGATCATTCTGGTTGGAAACATTGGCGACGAACTTGGCGGCTCACGGTTCCTTAAAATTTGTCGTGGGGAAAAAATCGGCCCGCCGCCGCATGTCGATCTTGCGCACGAAATCAAAATTCAAACCGCGGTGCGCGATTTGATTCGCGCCGGTGTTGTGAAAAGCGCGCACGATTGCAGCGAAGGCGGACTAGCGGTCGCGATTGCGGAGAGTTGTTTCAATCCGAAGGAAAAGTTTGGCGCTGAAATCAGAATTGCGGGCGAGAGTCCGAGCCGGACGGGCGTACCTGTCACCATAGCTTTGTTCAACGAGTCGCAGTCGCGAATCGTGATTTCGGTCGCGCCCGAGAATCTCGAAAGGACGAGGTCGATGTTGCGTGAGCGCGCTGTTCCGTTTCAACAGCTCGGCAAAATCGGTGGCGACCAGTTGCGGATCCAAATCGCGGACGAACAATTCGTCTGGCCAATTGCCGATCTTCACGACGAATGGTGGAACTCGATCCGCCGCCTGGTGGAAAGCGATTCTTGCGCGGAAGGCATTCCGAGTTTGTAAATGGAGCGCGATCGCAACGTCGTCTTCGCGGGAGCCATTCCGGAAAATTACGATCGCTATCTCGGACCGGTGATTTTCGAGCCGTACGCGGAAGACTTGGCCTCTCGTTTGAAGGGCAAGAAATTCGATCGCGTTCTCGAAATTGCATGTGGCACTGGAATCGTAACGCGCCGGTTGCGCGACACGTTGCCGGCCACGACGGAAATCATCGCGACCGATCTCAATCCAGACATGTTCGAATTCGCGAAAGCAAAATTTAGAAGCGGACGCAGTATCCGCTGGCAGCAGGCGGACGCCAGTACGCTTCCGTTTGCGGACGCTTCCTTTGACGCGGTCGTCTGCCAGTTTGGTTTCATGTTCGTCCCGGATAAAGCGGCTGCGATGCGTGAGTCGCATCGGGTCCTGCGCAACGGCGGCCTTTTCCTGTTCAACGTCTGGGATTCTTTCGAGGCAAATCCGTTCGCTCAAATCGCCCACACCACGATTGCCTCATTTTTCGAAAGTGATCCGCCGAAGTTTTACCAGATTCCGTTCAGCCTTCATGATTCCAAGCTGCTCCGCGAACTTTTGCAGAATGCTGGCTTTGGAAAAGTTGAATCGTTTGTCGAATCAAAACCCTGCCGAGCGAACTCAGCCATGGAATTCGCAACCGGCCTGGTGCGGGGCAATCCTGTTGGCGCCGAAGCTGAAGAGCGCGGCGTCGATCCCGAGAAACTGATCGATGCGATTGCAAACCGGATTTCCGAGCGTTTTGGAGCGGCACCGGTCGAGAGCGCGATGCGAGCCATCGTTTGGGAGGCAGTGAAAACATAACCCGCGTTTGAATGAACCCCGATATCGTGGAAGTTTTCGTGTGATCTCTCAGGACAATCTCGACGCCAAGGAGATTTACCCGCAGCACGAATGCGGGCTGTTCGGCGTGTTCGGGCATCCGAACGCCGCGGTTTTGACCTACTACGGTCTGTTTGCGCTCCAACATCGTGGCCAGGAGAGCGCCGGAATTGTGACGAGCCGCGGACCCGGCACGTCGTTTCTAGTTCACAAGGACATGGGCCTGGTGTCGCAAGTGTTTGGACAGGCCGAACTCGAGCAACTCAAAGGCAGCCGCTCGATTGGGCACACCCGCTATTCCACGACCGGAACGAGCACAGTCAAGAATGCGCAGCCTTTTGTGGTCGATTGCGTCCGCGGGCAAATGGCGATCGCGCACAACGGGAATCTGATCAACGCCGATGTCTTGCGCGATGAGCTCGAGCGCAAGGGTTCGATTTTCCAGACGACTGCCGACAGCGAAATCATTTTGCATCTGCTTGCCCAACCGCTCGACAACGGCAGCAGCACGCTCGCGCCGTTGCGACGAATCGAAGGCGCGTTTTCGCTTTTGATCATGAGCGAGCGCGAGTTAATCGCGGTGCGCGATCCGTTTGGCTGGCGACCGCTTTCGCTTGGCAAACTCGACGGCGCTTACGTACTCGCTTCCGAAACATGCGCTTTCGATTTGATCCACGCCGAGTTCGTTCGCGACGTAGAGCCAGGCGAAGTGCTCATCATCGATGAAAACGGATTGCGCTCAGAATTTCCATTTCAGCCACAGCAGCCCGCTTTCTGCATGTTCGAATATGTTTATTTTTCGCGACCGGATAGCATCGTTGGTGGCGTGAACGTCGGCAAAATCCGAACGCAAATGGGTCGCGAGCTGGCGCGGGAATTTCCAGTCAAGGCCGACATCGTGGTCCCGGTGCCGGACTCAGGAAACTATGCCGCACTCGGTTTCGCCGAGGAATTGAAGATTCCGTTCGGGCACGCGTTTGTCCGCAATCACTACATCGGCCGCACGTTTTTACAGCCGAGTCAGTTGATTCGCGACTTCGACGTGCGGGTAAAGCTGAACCTGATCAAGGAAATGGTGTCGGGAAAGCGCGTGGTGGTGATCGACGATTCAATTGTCCGCGGAACAACTGCGCGCGCGAGAGTGGTAAATTTGCGCGAAGCGGGCGCCAAAGAAGTTCACATGCGAGTGAGCTGTCCGCCGCACCGGTTCGCCTGTCATTACGGAATCGATTTTCCCGATCCGCAGAAGCTGATCGCCAATCAGATGTCGATGGAAGAAATCCAGAAATATCTCGGGGTCGACAGCCTCGGTTACTTGAGTGTCGAAGGAATGGTGCGCGCAACCGGCCGCCCGATGAATGAATTCTGCCTTGCCTGTTTCACCGGCAATTATCCGCTGCCGGTCGATCCGAAGCTCGACAAGTTCATCATGGAAAAACGCGAAGCCCGCGCCAAGGCGCTGGTCGATCAGGAACGGCATCCGACGCTGTTCGCGGATCTGAAATGATTTCTGTAGGGGAAGGCGTTGCCTTCCCGCGGGGAAGCTGACAGCTTCCCCTACAGCAATGAAAAAAGCCTACGCGCGCGCCGGAGTCGATGTCGATCTTGGCAATAAGCTGAAGCGCCGGATTCAATCGCTGGTCCGGCAGACCCACGGCCCACAGATTCTCGGAAAAATTGGCGGTTTCGGTGGATTGTTCCACGCAAATTTTTCACGAATGCGCGAGCCGGTGCTGGTCGCGAGCATCGACGGCATCGGAACAAAACTAAAAATCGCGTTCGCGTTGAACAAGCACGACACGGTCGGCGCCGATTTGGTAAATCATTGTGTGAACGACATCGCGGTGCTCGGCGCGCGGCCGCTGTTCTTTCTCGATTACATCGGCTGTGAAAAACTGGAACCGCTCGTGTTCGACCAACTCATTCGCGGGTTCTCGCGCGCGTGTCGCGCTGCAAAGTGCGCGCTGATCGGCGGTGAGACGGCGCAGATGCCGGGAATGTATGGCAAGGGCGAATACGACCTGGCTGGTTGCGTTGTTGGTGTGGTCGATAGAGCCAAGATCATCAACGGCCGCAAAATCAAACCGGGCGATGCAATCCTCGGAATGCCGTCAAACGGTTTGCACACGAATGGTTATTCGCTCGCCCGAAAAATTCTCTTTGAGAAAATGAAACTGAATCCGAAAGCCGTCGGACCCGAACTCTTGCGTGTGCACAAGAATTACCAGCCGCTGTTGGCAAAAGCCCCGAACGGTATCATTAGAGGGCTCGCCCACATCACCGGCGGCGGTTTGATCGACAACGTGCCACGTGTTTTGCCAAAGAATTGCGACGCCGTGATCGACACGAAATCGTGGCGGGTACCGCGCATTTTCCAAACCCTGCAGCAAAACGGCAATGTGAGCCGCGCGGAAATGTATCAAGTATTCAACATGGGAATCGGCATGGTCGCGATCGTTGCCGAACGCGATGCCAAGCGCGCGATGTCGATGTTGGGAGCGAAACGAATCGGCCGAATCGAGCGCGGTTCGTGCAAGACGCGGCTCGTGTTCTGAGATTTGCGACGGTCATGGACCGCCGCTACAGAAGAGAAAGTGGAAAAGCGTCGCCTGGGTAAGACTGACATGGACGTTTCGGTTCTCGGATTCGGCGGATCCGAGATCGGCTACGAACGCGCGTCGGCTGAAGGGGTCACCGAGTTATTGAACCGCGCGTTGGACGCCGGCTTGAACGTGATCGACACCGCAGAATGTTATTACAACAGCGAAG
>DASZJH010000009.1:0-15775 GCA_035948375.1 Chthoniobacterales bacterium | reverse complement strand
CAAATTTCGATTGTTACCGCACGCGCTGAACCGGGTACAGCGAGCCAACATGGAAGTGGTCTCCTTAATGCGTCGCGCCCAGAAAGGCGGAATGTGGACCGAAGAAGATACAACTCAGATTTGGAAACATTATTGGAACGGTGGCGGTGATCTCCAAATCGAAATACCGGCGATAGAGCGTGGTGCGCTGGTCCGGAAGACTATTTCCTCTGGTGCAATATGGGAATATTTGATCGAGGGAAGATTGGAACTGATGGATAAATGATGAAACCGATCGACGGATATTTTGTGATTAAGCCGGAAGAGCTCGAAGAAAAGTAGGAAGTAGAAATTAAAAAGTAAGATGCGCATTCCAACATTGACATCCGTTCGGGCATTTCCGAAACGGATGCGATGAAACGAGTATTCCCGGAGTTGGTCGTTTGTTTGATCCTATTTTCCAGCGCGCGCGTGTTCGCAACGGATCAATCCGCGGACGAGGCCGCAATCCGCGCGTTGGAAGCGCGGCAGCCGGAGGCTTGGAACAACCACGACGCCAAAGCGTACGCGAGTCTGTTCACGGAAAACGGCGACTGCGTAAACATTGTCGGTTGGTGGTGGAAAGGACGGGCTGAGATCGAGAAAAAACTGACTGATGCATACGTTTATGTTTTCAAAGAGAGCACGCTGACGATCACAAGCGTGGACATCCGTTTTCTGACGCTGGAGGCTGCCGTCGCGCATGTTCGCTGGACGATGACTGGCGCGAGAACGCCAGCAGGAATTCCGGTTCCGCAGCAAGGGATTCAAACGCACACGCTGCAGAAACAAGACGGCCAGTGGCTGATCGCCGCATTTCAAAACACGCTATCCGTGCCGGAGATGCCGTTTCCGAAAGGTCCAGTCGCGCCGAGTGCTTCAGCGAAACCGGCGCCACCATGAGTCTTGCCGATCTCGCATTGATCGCCAGCCTTCTCAGCAGCGTTGCCGTGCTGGTCTCGCTCCTTTTTCTCGGCGTCCAGATCCGGCAATCGAATCGCAATCAAAGATCGTTGATGCAGCAGGGTCGAAGCGCTCGCAACGTCGATCTACTGTCTCGCCTGACCGATCCTAAAATCAATGAGGTATTACTTCGCGTTTTCCGGGGCGAAACAGTCACTGATTCAGAGTATCTCGTGGTTTACGGCTACATAGGGTCGGTTTTCTGGAGCTATGAAGACTGCTTCTTGCAGTTTCGGTCGGGAACGCTCGACACCGAGAGCTGGGCATCGGACGTCGCCACCTTGAAACGCTTGCTCAGCAATCCTGCATACCGGGCCGTTTGGAAGGCCGCGAGAAATGCGATGGGAGCCGAATACAAATCGTTCCTCGATGGCGTCGCTGCTGAAGTCAGGCATAACGCCCCGGTGGATGTGCCAAACATTCTCAGGCAATACATCGCCGAGGAGAAGGAAGCGCTCACGAAATCGGGGTAGCAATTGACACAACATCATGAGCGCCGCCGACAAAGTCATCGCTCAGTGTCGAAAGCCGTCGGGTTTGTTTGGCCGGTTCATTTTGTGGGACATGAATCGGCATCATTCGAAATTGACCGATTGGGGACTCAGTCATGTGTCGATCAAGAAGAACGACACGATTCTCGATATCGGTTGTGGCGGCGGGCGGACGATCAGCAAACTGGCTGAGATGGCGAGCGGCGGAAAAGTCCACGGCATCGATTACTCGGAAGAAAGTGTGGCCGCAGCACACCGAAACAATAGACGCTGGATCGACATCGGCCGGGTCTGTATCCGACACGGGACGGTTTCTCAATTGCCGTTCGCCAATGACACTTTCGATCTGGTCACTGCAATCGAGACGCATTTGTTCTGGCCGGATTTGCCGAATGATTTTCGTGAAATCTCTCGCGTCCTAAAACCCGGCGGATCGTTGTTGATCGTCGCCGAGATTTACAAAGGCGGAAAACACCTTGAAGGCGTGCGGAAAAAGATTTTCGAGAAACACCTCGCTACAAATATGAACCTTCTGACGCCGGAAGAGCATCGCAATCTTTTCACGAACGCCGGTTTTTCCAACGTTCAGGTTTTTGAGGAGCTCGACAAAGGTTGGATCTGCGCGATGGGACAGAAGCGTTCTTAGCAAGAGGCGCGAGTTGACTGGCCGATACGAATTCACCGTGCTGATGAAGACAATCGCACCGGTTCTGGTCGCCATCGCATTTTAAGATTCGGCAAGCGCAGCGCTTGTCCTACAATTCCCGCGATGGGCGCATACTACTTCAACGAGTTCGTAAGAATAGTCTTGGGTCTATTACCAATCGCGTTGATCCTGATTGCGATGATTTTTCTTCGCCGCCAACATCGCACGCGCCATACCATCTTTTTGCAATGGCTTGCTGGTGTTTGGCTGGCAGCTGCGGCCGCAAGTCGCCTGGTTCTCAGTCAAGTCGTGGGGATGGGTCTCTTCCCCAAAGATGGAGTTTATTCGAACCCTGAGGATGCGATGGCGAGGTTTCGCTTTTACGACGAAATCCAATCTCTTCTGCATTTCATCGAGTTGGGGGCTTTCATCTTATTTGCTGTCGCGTTGCTAATCTTCTGTCGTCAAAACTTGCAACGAAAAGAATCATGAAATGCCTTGTCGGAAAAGAAGCCTGAGCCGGGCGTGGCCTTACGTCGCAAAGCACGATGTTTCGGGATTGAGTTTCGACTCGAAGTTTGCTAATCCCCGCTCCTATGCAGGAGGTGCACACTATGAAAAAAATTCTTCTCATTCTAAGTATTGCCGGAACGGTTTTGACCCTAACGACTCCAGCGAAAGCTGATGAAGAGGACGACATTCCGACCAAACATAACGAGAAGACGATAGCGCAACTGCAGGCCGAAATGGCTTCTGGCAAGCTAACGTCTGAACAGCTAACCCAGTATTACATCGATCGCATTCAGGCGCTCGATCAAAGGCGTGAGGGAGTCAACGCCGTGATCGAACTCAACCCCGATGCGTTGGAAATGGCGGAAAACGCGGACAAGTTGCGCAAACAGCACAAAGTGCTCGGGCCGTTGCACGGCATTCCTGTTTTGATCAAGGACAACATCGACACTGGCGACAAGATGCAAACTAGTGCCGGATCGTTCGCGCTGGTGGGTCATCCTGCCAAGCAGGACTCCACTGTCGCTGCGAACTTGCGCAAAGGCGGCGCGGTGATCCTCGGTAAAACAAATCTCTCAGAATGGGCGAACTTTCGCTCGTTCGAATCGATTAGCGGCTGGTCTGGACGCGGCGGACAAACGAACAATCCCTACGGATTGGATCGTAATCCGTGCGGCTCGAGCTCCGGTTCGGGAGCGGCTGCATCGGCCAACTTCGCCGCAGTCTCGTTTGGCTCGGAGACCGATGGCAGCATTGTTTGTCCGGGCAACGCTAATGGAGTCGCGGCGATCAAACCGACTGTCGGATTAACGAGCCGCGCCGGTGTCGTTCCGATTTCGCACACTCAAGACACGGTTGGCCCTCATGGACGAACGGTCGCTGATGCGGCTGCGGCCCTCGGCGTTATTCAAAGTCGGACTTTCGACGGACGCGATCCAGCGACTGGAGGTGTGCCGCTTGGATTGCAGGGAACAGGTAAGACGCGTCCGACAAACATTCCAACGGATTACACGCAGTTCGTGAATGCACACGGGCTTCAGGGCGCAAGGCTGGGCGTCACCCGGCAGGGGCTGAACGGGTTCACCAATGTGACCACGCCGGTGCCGGTCGCGAACGCCCTCGAGGCCGCCTTCCAGGCGTTGACCGACGCGGGCGCGACGGTGGTGGACCTGGACGCGCTCGGGTACAACTTCGCCGGAGGCCCCGGCGAGTTCGAGGTCCTCTGCTTTGAGTTCCGCAATGACGTGGCGAAGTACTTCGCCACTCGCGTCGGCGTGCCGGTAGCCGGGGGAACGCTGCAGACGGCCATCGATTTCAACAACGCGCACGCCGCTGAGGAGATGCCCTTCTTCAATCAGGACATCTTCGACCTGTGCAATTCCATGGCGCCGGGGCCCGACGATCCGCAGCCCGCCTTCGGCGGGGAGACCTACAACCAGGCGCTGGCGTCAGACCAGGCCTTCACGCAGAACAACGTCGATGCGGCGCTCAACGCGCAGCATCTCGACGCCATCGTCAGCGCCACCGACAACCCGGCCTGGGCCACCGACTTGCTCTACGGCGATCACTTCATCTTCGGCACTTCCAGCATCGCCGCGGCGGGAGGGTATCCCATCGTCCAGGTGCCCGCGGGTATCGTATTCGGCGTGCCGCTCGGGATGAGCTTTTTCGGAACGGCGTTTAGCGAGCCGACCTTGATTAAACTCGCCTCCGGCTTTGAAGCGTTCACGCAGGTCCGAGCGCACAATCTGCCGACGCTTGCGGACACAGTGCCGTTCAACAACATCCAAGGCACGACGCCCAAGCCACCGTCTGGTGAGGCGGCGGTAAAGAAGGTGCAGGTGCCGCAGAAGCACGTAATGCCGCACCATCACATGTAGCCAGAGTAATGGTCCAGTTTCATTCGAACTCGATCTAATCCGATTCGCAGCTGATGAGGCCGACGGTCTGTGTTAGCGCGTTATCCGTTTTATTGGCGTTACCGCTGACCGAGAACATTCCGGGCCAGTCGAAGTGCGACGACGCGGATCGCGCTGGAAGCGTTTCACTACTTCGACATGCGCGGTAAGACGAGCGAGCACGGTCAGAATCTCGAAGCGAAGTAGCAGCGTAAAGAAAAAGCTTGCCTGTGAGATAGTGTTATAGTTCACTATAACACATCATGAACGGCAACGAACTAAGGGCGGCGGAAATCTTCGCGGGGAAGGGGCGGCGAGAACACAAGGATGAACCGTGAATGGCACCATGATCAGCCGATTTATCGCCAGCTGCGAGACCGAGGCGTGCATATGATTCTCGACGGCGTGCTCAAGGAAGGCGATCCGCTGCCGTCGGTGCGCAATGTTGCGGCCGAATATCGCGTGAATCCCCTCACGGTGCTGAAAGCTTATCAGCAACTGGTCGATGAGGATCTGGTCGAGATGAAGCGCGGACTCGGCATGTTCGTGAAACCAGGGGCGCGCAATCTCTTGCTCAAAGGCGAACGCCAAAAGTTTCTCAACGATGAATGGCCCAGGGTCGCGGAAAAAATTCTGCGACTTGGCCTGACGCAAAAAGAACTCGATGCCGCTGCCTCGAAGCGTGCCAGATCTGGAAAGGCGAACAGATGAGGCGATTGGATTTCTCAAACAGGAAGGCCTCACTCGCGGCTAGGCCGTCGTCTCTCCCTGAGGGAAAGATGGGGCTTGGACTTGGCTGGTGGTCGGTCAGACAAAGCTTCGTAGAGCGCAGGTCTGCCGCTAGAGACGGCGGTAGGTACAACAAAAAGAAGGAGCGTTAATGGCTACGATTGAAGCACGCGGTCTGCGCAAAGTCTTCGGCACAACCATCGCGTTGGATAATGTCGATCTTCGCGTTGAAGAAGGTCGCATTCTCGGGCTGATCGGACCGAACGGCGCAGGCAAGACGACCGCGCTCAATGCGATTCTCGGCCTCACCGCATACCAGGGAGAACTAAGAGTGCTGGGGCGCGACCCTTGGGCCGCGCGCGAGCAGCTCATGCGCGATGTTTCATTCATCGCCGACGTCGCAGTGTTGCCGCGTTGGATTCGAGTCACGCAATTGCTCGATTACGTCGCCGGCGTGCATCCGAAATTCGATCGCGCGAAGGCGGAAAGTTTTCTGGCGAAGACTGACATCAAGCGCACCAGCAAAGTGCGGCAACTGTCGAAGGGGATGGTGGCGCAATTGCATCTTGCGCTGGTGATGGCGATCGACGCGAAGTTGCTCGTGCTAGACGAGCCGACGCTCGGGCTCGACATCCTGTATCGGAAACAATTCTACGATTCGCTGTTGAACGATTATTTCGACGACAAGCGCACGATCGTGGTCACCACGCACCAGGTCGAAGAGATCCAGGATGTGCTGACCGATCTCGTGTTCATTAATCACGGCCGCATCGTGCTCGAGTGTAGCATGGAAGAATTCGAGTCGCGCTATGTCGAAGTGATGTTGCATCCAGACCATGTCGATGGAGCGCGCTCGCTCAAACCGATGCACGAGCGACAGGTGTTCGGTCGCAGTGTCATGCTGTTCGATGGCGCCGATCGCAATCAACTGAGCGCAATGGGCGAAGTGCGGACGCCGAGCATCGCCGATTTGTTCGTGGCCGTGATGAGCAACTCACAAGTGAAGAAACTAAATGAGCGCTGAATCAAAGACTGCTAACACGCCGACGTTCTATTGGTCGGTAAAACGGGAGGTTTGGGAGAATAAATCGATTTATATCGCGCCCCTCGTCGTCGCTGGAGTGATTTTGTTCGGAACGCTGATCAGCTCGGGGCATCTCCCGGAGCGGAGACGCATGGCACTGTTGCTCGATCCGGCGCACCAACGGGCGGCGATCGAGCTACCATACGATATCGCGGCAATGGTGATCATCATCACAGCCTTCATCGTTGGTTTGTTTTATTGTCTCGACGCGCTGCACGGCGAACGGCGCGAGCGCAGCATTCTATTTTGGAAATCGTTGCCGGTCTCGGACCTCACGACAGTGCTTTCGAAGGCGAGCATTCCGCTCGTTGTCCTGCCGCCGATCATTTTTGCGATCGTCGTGGTAACGCATCTTTTCATGCTGCTGATCAGCAGCGCGGTGTTGCTGCCGAGCGGTCTGTCCGGAACGAGCTGGGCGAATTTCAATCCAGTTCAGCAGTCGGTGATCTTGCTTTACAGCCTAATTGTCATCGCGCTTTGGCACGCGCCGATCTACGGCTGGGCGCTCCTGATTTCCGGTATTGCACGGCGCGCGACGTTTCTTTGGGGCGTAATGCCGTTTATTGCGATTAGCATTTTCGAAAAGATCACCTTCAACACGACGTATTTCTTCTCCATGCTGAAGAATCGACTGTTGGGCGCAGGCGATACCGCGTTCGACTTTCAACTACACCGTTCGATCTCGATCGATTCGCTGTCGCAACTGACCCCGGGGAGATTTCTTTCGACGCCGGGACTCTGGATTGGTTTGGTGTTCGCCGCCGCATTTATCGTCGCGGCGATTCGGCTTCGCCGCTATCGCGGACCACTTTGATTCCCAGCATAACCAGAAAAGGAGAACCCCATGCATCCGACTAAAAAGGCCGCACACATCGCCGGCGCCGTCTATCTGGCGCTCGTTGTGGTGGCGCCATTCGCCATGATTTATGTTCCGGGCAAGCTCATCGTTCGCGGCGACGCCGCTGCCACCGCCGACAATATCCTGGCGCACGAGACAATGTTTCGGCTGGCAATCTTTGGCGATCTCGTCGGCCACGTGATTTTCATCTGTCTTGGAATCGCGCTGTATCGCTTGCTCAGCAGCGTCAACAAGATTTGGGCGTTGCTGATGGTGAGCTTCGTTTTGGTTTCCGCCGCGGTCGGATTTCTCAACACCTTAAACAATATCGCGGCCGTTATCCTGTTTCGTGGCGGCGAATTTCTCGACGTCATCGACAAATCGCAGCGCGACGCATTCGGGATGTTATTCGTGCGATTGCACAATCAGGGAGAGTTCATCAGCGAGATTTTCTGGGGCGTTTGGCTCTTTCCATTCGGATTACTTGTTTATCGCTCTGGATTCCTGCCGCGCATCTTGGGCATTTGGTTAATTATCGCCTGTTTCGCCTGGGTCGCGCTCAGCATCACGGCGCAGTTCTTCCCCACTAATTACAGCGCCGCTTTTGGCTGGTTGCAGCCGGCATTCTTCGCCGAAATGGCGATCATGCTTTACCTGCTGATTCGCGGCGCAAACGTGAAAGCGTTGCCAGCCGAAGCTGTGTAACTCGCTAGGCATGAAAATAAAACGAATCATCAAGTGGAGTTTCGTCCTGATCCTGGTCGCGGTCGGAGCGTGGATCTTCATTGCCTACTGGAGGTCAACAAACGACTGCCAGCAGATCACCGCTGCTCCAAATGATCCGATGAAGGCAATCATTAGTTGTGAGTACGGGGTAGACAATCTCAAGCTTACGGAGATCGAAAAGCCGACTCCGGCTGACAATGAAGTTCTTGTTCGTGTCCAGGCTGCTTCAGTCAATCCCGTGGACGGACACACAATCAGGGGCGGATGGCTGATGCGCCCGATGAGCGGAATGCGCAAACCGGAAAACACGCGTTTTGGGACCGACTTTGCCGGCGTCGTTGAAGCGGTTGGAAAAAGCGTAACGAATTTTCAACCAAGCGACGAAGTCTTCGGCGCCAAGAACGGGGCCGTGGCCAATTACGTTTGCGTCAAGGCGGATCGCGCGATCGTGATGAAACCCGGCAACATCACATTCGATCAAGCCGGCTCGGTCGGCGTCGCTGGGGTTACCGCGTTACAAGGTCTGCGGGACAAGGGCCGCATTCAGAACGGCCAAAAAGTTCTGATCAACGGCGCATCCGGCGGAGTCGGCACGTTCGCTGTCCAAATTGCTAAAGCGTTCGGTGCGGAGGTCACTGCTGTTTGCAGCACCCGCAATGTCGATCTTGTGAAATCGATCGGAGCAGACCGCGTCATTGATTACACCAAGGAAGATTTCACCAAGACTGATCGTCGTTACGACATGATCTACGATTTGGTCGGGAATCATTCCTTTTCTGAGCGCCGGAGGATTCTGACGCCGAACGGCATTTGTGTCCTCGCCGGAGTTGGAGGTGCCGGAGTCCACCCGGGAATGTTAGGCCGCATCGGCGGAAACTTCTCGGACGCTTTCTTATCAAACTTCACCAAACAAAAATTCGTCTTCTACATCGCGACACTGACGAAAGATGATCTGATTGTTCTACGCGATCTGATGCGGTCCGGAAAAGTGACCCCGGTTATCGATCGGACTTACAAATTGAATCAGACGGCGGATGCGGTGCGGTACATGGAAGAAGGCCACGCTCGGGGAAAAGTCGTAGTCACGATCGATTAGGCCGACGCCCATGAAGTGGAAACGAATTCTGAAGTGGAGCGCGCTTTCCATTCTTCTCATTCTCTTCGTTTGGTTCGAGTTCGCCTACTGGACTTCGACGAACGATTGCGATCGTAAAACCGGCGCTCCGGTTCATCCAATGAAAGCTATTCGCTACTGCGAATACGGTTCGCCCGATGACGTCCTAAAACTCGACGAAGTCGAAAAGCCGGTCCCCAACGACAACCAGATTCTCGTCCGTGTTCGCGCCGTTTCCCTCAGATTTTTCGACGGGGGCATGCTGCAAGGCGGTTTCGGCAGGCTCATCTTCGGACTTCGTAAACCGAGAAACACTATCCCGGGATCTGACTTTTCCGGAACGGTTGAAGCCGTTGGCGTGAACGTGACCGAGTTTGTGCGGGGCGAGGAAGTTTTTGGAGTGAGGGCAGGCGCTCTCGCCCAATACATCTGCGTCAGGCGGGACGGAGCAGTGGTTTCCAAACCGAGCAACCTCAGTTTCGAACAAGCTGCGTCGGTCCCTACCGCACTTGTTGCTTTGCAAGGCCTGCGCGACACAGGCCATGTCAAAGCAGGGTACAAGGTCCTGATCAATGGCGCCTCCGGAGGCGTCGGGACATTTGCCGTGCAGATCGCCAAGGCATTTGGCGCAGAGGTAACCGGCGTCTGCAGCACGAATAACATTGACCTGGTCCGATCGATCGGTGCTGATCACGCGATTGATTACACGAAAGAGGACTACACGAAGGGCGAGCAGCGTTACGACGTGATCTACGATCTCGTCAATAACCATTCTTTTGCGGAACGCCGTCGTGTCTTAAAGGCGGGCGGCATCTGCGTGTTGGCCGGCATCGGTGGTTCAGGGATGCACGAAGAGACGTTGTCGCGGGTAATGGGCGTGTTCAGCGCCTCATTTCGTTCGAGGTTTGTGCACGAAAAGTTTGTCACCTTTGGGGTTAGTTTTAATACGAAAGACCTCGGCATTCTTCGTCATCTAACAGAGAGCGGAAAGGTCGTGCCCGCTATCACCAAGACCTATTCGCTTACTGAAAGCGCCGCCGCCTACAAATATCTCGCAACCGGCCACGCGCGCGGAAAAATCGTGATCACGGTCGATTAACCAGCACTGATGGCGCGGAGAAATGAAATGACAACAACTAACATCGACAATTCACAACGCACGGCGGCGAAAGTGGCGGGATTTGCGGGCCTTCTGGCGTTCGCGCTCGTTGTGTTCGGCAATTACGTTTTGCTCGATCCGCTCATTGTTCCGCGCGACGCGGCCGACACCGCTCGAAACATTCTCGCGCACGAAACGCAATTTCGCGTTGCGCTGATCTGCTTCATCACCTACGGCATCGGCGCGATCGTTCTACTCACCGCGTTATATGTCGTGCTCGCGCCGGTGAATCGCGGACTCGCTTTCGCCGGCGCATTGTTTCGCCTTGTCTTTGCGATGTTGTGGCTCATTGCGCCGCTCAACAGCCTGGCGGCGTTTCGGCTTCTGGGCGACGCGAGTTACCTGCAAATTTTTGAACCCGACCGCTTGCAGGCACTCGCGCGCGTGCAAATCGCCGGAAGCTTCGATGATTACTACGTCGGCCTTCCGTTCTTCGGATTGGCGGCAACGGTCTGCGCGTGGTTATGGCTCAAGTCAGCCTATATCCCGAGAGGATTGTCGATCTTCGGTGTGATCGCGTCCGCCTGGTGTGTACTCTGCGCTTTCATTTTCCTGATCTTTCCGCACTTCAACAAAATCGTGAACGACTATATCTTCGATTTGCCCATGGCCTTGTTCGAACTCGTCGTAAGTGTCTGGCTGCTCGTTAAGGGTTTAAAACCAGCCGCGTCCGAGCAAGCGCAGGCTGGCGTCGTTTGAGCTTTTAATTCAAGATCGACAACCACCGTCACCCAAATCTCCAAACCTTATGAAACGATTTTTCAAATGGATTGTCCGCATTGTTCTTATCCTGCTGATCGTCGCCTTCCTGTTTGTCTTCGTCGCCTATTGGCGTTCGACTAACGACTGCGGCAAAACCGCTGCGCCCACCAATTCGATGAAGGCAATCGTCTACTGCGATTACGGTGTCGCGAACCTCAAAGTCGAAGATGTGGAAAAACCGACGCCCGCCGACGATCAAATCCTGGTCAAGGTTCGCGCCGCTTCGGTCAATCCATACGACTGGCATTTCGTTGAGGGAACGCCTTACTTCATGCGCGCAATGGGTGTTGGCCTGCGCAAGCCAAAGGACACGCGACTTGGGGTCGATTTTGCGGGCACTGTTGAAGCGATTGGCAAAAACGTTACGCAATTCAAAGTCGGCGATGAAGTATTCGGCGGGAAAGGTGGCGCGTTCGCCGAGTATGTTTGCCCGCGCGCGAACCGCGCAGTCGCGTTGAAACCGGCCAGTGTTCCGTTCGAGGAAGCGGCTGCGGTGAACATTGCGGGTCTCACTGCATTGCAGGGTCTTCGCGACAAAGGAAAAATTCAGCCCGGGCAAAAAGTTCTGATCAACGGCGCGTCCGGCGGGGTCGGTACGTTTGCGGTCCAAATCGCCAAGTCGTTAGGCGCAGACGTCACAGGCGTGTGCAGCACGCGCAATGTCGATCTTGTTAAATCGATCGGGGCAGATCGGGTGATTGATTATACAAAAGAAGATTTCACCAAAAGCGCCGACCGCTACGACGTGATGCTCGATAACGTTGGCAACCGTTCACTTTCGGAATGCAGAGGAGTCTTAACTCCGAAAGGCAAATACGTGTTGATCGGCGGCGGAGGAGTGAGCGAGCAAGGTTTTCTTGGCGGACTGAGCAAAGCGCTTTGGGCGGCGGTGTTCTCGAAGTTTGTGGATCAGCAGATGGGCATGATGATGGCGGATGCGAACCACAACGATCTCGCCACCCTGGCCGACATGATGCAGTCCGGAAAACTAAAACCGGTCATCGACAGGACCTACAAATTGGCAGAGACACCCGAGGCGATTCGTTATGTCGAACAAGGCCACGCTCGAGGAAAAGTCATTATCACGGTCGATTAACCAGGCGTTGCCGATTGTTCGTCTTGCGAATTTGGCGGGGTTGGGCAGTTTGGGTTTCTTAATCGGACAACAATGAAAGCGTTAATCTTTGTAATCTTTGCGTGGTTCGCTCTGGCCACGAATGGATTAGCCCGGATCGGCGAAGATCCGAAGCAGATCGAGGCGCGTTACGGGGAAGCCGGAAAAGACTTGGGCGAACAGGGAAACGTGCACGAGGTCGGCTACATGTCCGGCGGTTTTTTGATTCTGGTCTCTTACGTAAATGGGATCAGCCAGCGCGAGGGATTTACCAACCCGGACCATGCGCCGCTCACCCCCGAAGCGATTCAAAAGATCCTGGGGATGAGCGCCGCCGATGGGACAACGTGGGTCGAGAAGCCGGGCGAAGGCAGCGATAAGGCGTGGGCGCGTTCGGACGGGAAAGCCATCGCGATTTTGCCAGCAATGGGGAAATTCCTTTTTGTGCAGGACATAAACTTCGTTCAGCCGAAGTAACGCGTAGCGGCGATTCCCCGCATCGGTTCGAGCCGGGAACTGGCGTCGCGAGCGATTGAGGCAATCGCCCGCTACTTATTCGAGGCGTTGGAGCGAAGGAATGCCGTAGTTCTCCTGAAGACTCGGCGATTCGGCTTCGATATCTTTGGGGTCGAGTTCGATTTGTTTCGGATCTTCCTCGGTCTCGATCTTGATGAATCCGCCCTCGATCGGTTTTTTGATAGCAGCAGCGAGGTCAGTCAGCGACTTAATTTCCTGGCCGTTCACTTTGGTCACGGTCAGATAAGAAAATTCGTCGTAACCAATCGTGTTATTGGCGGGAAGGACCTGGCTAAGAATTACGATTCGGCGATGCTCGCCTGGAAAAAGCTCGGATTGAAACCGGTCGAAGTAAACGAACCGCGGCGGAGCTTCGCGCTGCCAGTTCGGGCCCCATTCCTTCAAATACTGTCGAGATAGCTCCTGAAAGATAAGCCCGCCAAGCACAATGTAATTCGGCGCTTCGTCAAGCGAATAGGGCGGGATCACGTAATCTTTCGCTTGCCGATGCTCGAGCGTCACCTTCAAGTCCATCGACTTTCCCTGCCGCTGAACTTGAAACGGCAAAACATCGCCGGCGTAGGCATGCGCGCTGATCAAATTCGTGAATTCGATCTTGCCATAAAGTGGATCGACATAATTGCCGTTCTGATCGATCTCGTGATTTCCGATGGCAGTCACAATGTCGCCCGCCTGGATCCCGGCTTTCGTCGCCGGCATGTTCGGCTCGACATTCGTGATGTAAACGCCGCCAGTTTTACCCGTCTCCCCGGCGTACTTGCGCAGCTGCGGATCGCGCGTTGGGAAAAACGAAAAACCGACTGCTGGAAATCCGCGGTATTGCTGGCCCTCGGCTTCCTTGAGGAAGTGCGTGATGATCGGGGCCGGGATTGCGTCGATGAGCTGCGAGCGCGGATCGTAACGCAACAGCAAACCGGCGAGCTTGTTGTTTTTGACCAGCGGAATCGTGTAGCTGTTCTCGCGATACTGCATCGGCAAGCTGATGCGGTAGGTGAGGAACTGGCCAATATCCGCCGGGTAACGCGTCATCTGGATCGTGGTGACTAGCCCTTCGGTGGCCACGAGCGCGCCCGTCGGTTCCAATTGCCAGGCGGCAATCCGGTCGCCGACTACCGTGTCAGTCGCAATGTCGAGCGGCGTGATTCCATCGAGAAAACTTTTTTCGCTCGGCTCGAGCAACGCCAGGTTCGCTTCGTAATCGATTACGTCGACACTGGCCGCCGTTTTCTCGCCCGACTCCGCGCGCTCGAGCTCGACATAATTTTGGTTCGAAATCAGGTCCGCGGTTACCAGCACGCGGCCTTTGGAGAGAACGGCGCCGAGCGCGCGCTTCGATACCGGCGCTTTCTTTTGCCACGGCCGAAAATAATCGTAGGGTTGGCCGGTCACATTTACTCGCACCAACGAAAGCAACTTTTGCTTAGCGTCTTTGTTTGGCGCTGGCGAAGGCGCTTCCTTTTTCGCGACTGCCGCAGCCGCGATAATCGAAACCAGTCCGACGCTGAGGATCAGCCTTTGCATTTTATAACTTGGTCTGCATTGCCGTTGTTTTCGCGCTCGGTTGTTCCTGGAGGTTTTCTTCCCGGACCACGTTGTAGCGCGTTTTAATTCGCTCTCGTGCGGCCTCAACTTGCTTGGGATCGAGCACCAGCGGCGGACCGTCACCGATCATGTTGATCACGAACCGGTCAGCCGGTTGGCCGAGCATCTCCGCCAGCTCGTCCAGCGTTCGAATCTTCTTCCCGTTGATATCATCGACAATCTGGCCGCGGTATGGCGCCAGATACGTGTTGATCGGGTCCGGCAAGATATTCGTGAGCACGATTACGTCGGGATGTTCGAGGTAGAGTTGATCGATTACGTAGAAATCAAAAAAGTGACGAAGACGCAGATCGCCGGGCTGATAAGCCTCCAATAAGTCGAGCGACAGCGGTTGAAACAGAAGACCGCCGTAAACTACGTAGCGGGGCCGCACGTCATACCTGTGGCTTTGCATTAAATACGGCGGCACGGTCTCGAGCTGCACACTCCCGCTGATCGATTGTTTGTCGCGCCAGATGTCGAATTTCACCTGATCGCCTTTGAATTTTCGCTCCACTACTTCGGGCATTTCCACGTGCTCGCCTTCCAATTCGACGTTGCCGTCACTCGCAATCGGATGATTGTCGATCGAGAGCAAAACATCGCCGGGCCGGAGGAGCTTGGCGCACGGACCAGCGGTCACTACTGTCTCAACCAAAACGCCGCGACCGTCATCTTTCAATCCGAGAAATCTTCGCTGCGCTGGATTCTGTAGTTTGGCGAACGTGATTCCAAGATCGACATAACCGTCGTAACGGCCGTCGCTGACGTCTTTGAGGAATCGATTGATCACCGGCGTCGGGACCATGTAAGCAACGCCTTGCGCGACGTCGCCGCTGTAACCTTGAAACGCAACGCCGACGACTTTCGCGTTTTGCATCACTGGTCCGCCGCTGTTACCCGGATTGATTTGGGCACTGATCTGAATCGCCAGGTGCTGATCGATCGACGAGTGGGTGTAAAGTTGGAAGTCGATTCGCGAAACAATTCCGGTGGTCACGGACATACGCTCGCCGCCGATCGGATAGCCATAAGCCGAAACAGTGGACTCCAATTCGGGGATGCCGCCAAGCTTCAGCGGCAACATGTTCTTAAAGAAGCTCGGCGAATCGACCGTGATGAGCGCGAGGTCGCAATCGTGCGCCACGAAGAGAACTTTGGCCGGATACTTGTTTGGATCGCCGTCGCGCTCGACCGTGAGATAGCGGCTGTTGCTGACGACGTGCGCGTTGGTCATGATGCGATTGCCTTCGATCACAAATCCGGCGCCGATTCCGCGGCCCAGCATGCCGGCGTTCCACGGCGCGCGATAATCGGGCGCGACTTCAGTCGCGGTAATACGCACTAAACTTTTCTGAACCGGTCCATTCGGCCGCGGCGGCGCGATTGGCACTGGAACGGCAACGACGTTCTGTGCCGGCGTTCCCGCTTTTGGCCCTAACGGTCCCGCCGGTGCGGGTTGCGGATTTGGTCCCAACGGTCCCCCGGGTCCGGGAGGTTGCGGTTGTCCGGGAGCGTCTCCGACCGGCCCATTTGGTTGGGGTCGTTGTTGAGGCGGCGGTTGTTGCTGACCCGGTTGCTGACCGAACGATGTCGATCCAACAA
>DASZJH010000008.1:0-57968 GCA_035948375.1 Chthoniobacterales bacterium | reverse complement strand
CGAGGTCAATTCAACATCCATGAAAAACCAAATTCTAACGTTAGTCGCAAGCGCGATAGCGCTCGCTACAAGCGCTGCTTTAGCTGAGACAACTCCGACGCCGAGTGCTTCACCATCGGCGCGACAAGGACAACTCTACACTTGCCCGATGCACCCCGAAATTGTGCGAGATGAGCCAGGGCAATGTCCGAAATGCGGAATGACGCTGGTGCCGTTGAAAGAAAAAAAAGCAGAACGCCGAACGCCCAACGCCGAACATCCAATGTCGAATTCAGAAGAAGGCCACAACGCGGACGGAATGGCGATGCCGGAACATCATCACGGCGCCGACGCTGAACATGAGATGGAAATGCATTCCTCGATCAACGTTGTCGATCCAATGAGTCGCGAAGGTTCCGGCACGAGCTGGATTCCAGATTCGTCGCCGATCTACGGACGAATGTTCATGTTTGGAGACGATATGCTGATGTTGCACGGCGCAATCTTTCCGCGTTACACCAATGTGACTACGCGCCGCGGCGACGACCGGATCGACGCGCCGAACTGGATCATGGCAATGTTTTCCCATTCGTTAGGCGAAAACACTCAGCTCGGATTGCGCGCGATGATGAGTCTCGATTTGCTGACTGAGCAAGGCCGCGGCTATCCGTTGCTTCTGCAAAGCGGCGAATCGTGGCACGATCAACCGCTTCACGATCGACAACATCCGCACGATTTGTTCGACGAGCTTTCGTTTTCGCTCTCGCAAAAGATCGCCGACGATTTGAGCGGCTATCTGTATTTCGGTTATCCCGGCGAACCGGCGATCGGACCGCCGACTTTTATGCATCGGCCGAGCGCGATGGACGATCCCGATGCGCCGATCGGGCATCACTGGCAGGATTCAACTCACATCACTTTCGGCGTTGCGACTGCCGGCCTGCAATGGAAGACACTGAAGATTGAAGGCAGCATTTTCACCGGTCGCGAACCGGACGAAGATCGTTACGATTTCGACCGGCCACGATTCGATTCTTACAGTGGTCGAATTTCATGGAACCCAACGCCTGATCTGGCCCTGCAAGTTTCGCACGGCTACATCAAGGGCCCGGAAGGGCTCGAGCCCGACGTGAATCGGCACCGAACAACCGCATCCATCATATATAATAAGAGGCTCCGGGCTGACTCGAATTGGGCAACATCGTTGGTCTGGGGACAGAACGACGATACCCACGAAGGAAAAACGGAGTCCGTTCTGATTGAGACCGATTATCAGCGCGAACGCGACACGGTTTATGGGCGATGGGAATGGGTCCAAAAATCGGGACACGAGCTCGTGCTCAATGCCGTCGACGTAGATGAAATCTTTTCGGTCAACGCTGTTTCAATTGGTTATGTTCGCGATCTTTCCCACGGCAACAAGATCGACATCGGCCTCGGCGGGCAAGTCACGCTCGATTTCTGGCCGGGCGAACTCGACCGCTACTACGGCAGCGGGCCCGGTTACGGGTTCCAAATCTTCCTGCGCGTCCGGCCGTCACTCCATTCGCACGGCGGCGCGATGAAGTGACCGCGCTTAACCGCCAAGCTTTGCGATGATCCCGTCGAGAATTCGGCTCAAGGCGACGAGCGCGACCGAGCAGAAAATTCCCTTGGCCAGAATGTACCAGGCGATCGCTTCGTTCTCGAATTTGCCCTCAAAAACCTTGTTCCCGAGCAGAAAGGCATAGACGCAGATCACAAAAACAATCAGGGCGGCGGGCATGGCGACCGACTTAATCGATTTCATAAAGCGATATTTACTGGCTAGAGTTCGGTGCCCGAAGCCCAAACTTTCAAAAATTCCGAACTGTGGGAAAATTAGCGCTCTCCGATGCACCGACTTCCGAAAGTTAGTTACCACGACATCGAACGCATCATTGAGTTCGACTTCGTCCGCGCGACTGAAGCTGCCGCGCTGAATTCGCTGCGCTGGCTCGGACGCGGTGACAAGGAAGCCGCCGATGCCGCCGCTTGCGACGCGATGCGCGGCATGTTCGATCTTATGAACATCTGCGGCGAAGTGGTCATCGGCGAAGGGATCAAGGACAATGCGCCCGGAATTTTTAAAGGCGAACAACTTGGAACCTGGGTACCCGGCGCCCCGCCGTTTCATATTGCGATCGACCCGATTGACGGGACGACCAACATTTCCAAAGGCGCGCCGAACTCGATCAGTTGTATCGCAGCGGCGAGTCCGGAAGAAGGCGTGGGCGTTGCGCTTCGCGACATCCCATCGTTTTACATGTCCAAGCTCGCTTACGGCCCGCGTGTGATTGATTACATGAAAAAGCGCGGCGACTCGCTTCACATCGACATGCCGATTCCCGAAATGCTAGCAATCGTCGCCCGCGCCACCGATAAACGCGTCCAGGACGTGTCGGTGATGATGCTCGACCGTCCCCGACACAAAGAGATCGTCGAACAAATTCGCGGATGCGGCGCGTCGCTGCGCATGATCGGCGATGGCGACATTGCCGCAGCTATGGCTCCGTCGTTGCCGGAGTCCGATATCGATCTTTACATGGGCATCGGTGGTTCACCCGAAGCGGTGCTCGCGTCAGCGGGAATCAAATGTCTGGGCGGCGAAATGCAGGCCAAAATGTGGCCGCGTGATGAAAAGGAAAAGAAACAACTGGTGGCCGACGGTTGGGAGAAAGAGCTCGGTCGCGTTTTTATTGCCGACGATCTCGCCCACGGCGAAAACATCATTTTTTGCGCGACCGGGATCAGCGACAGTGCGTTGCTTCGTGGGGTCAAACCAAAAGGCACCACCGCGATTACGAATTCAATTTTAATGCGCGCCAAGAGCAAGACCGTGCGGCTGATTCGCGCTCTTCACAATTTGCAGAACAAGACCATCCGGTTGCGTTCGGATAACAGAGAGCACCTGATCTGACGAAACCGGAAAGTCTGCTCGACAGCACCCGTTGGATTAGCTCAAATTAGGTCCGAACCTCGCCGCCTATGAGACAAATACCGAAAACCGAATTGTCGCCGGACAACGGCTGTATCATCGACATGAAATGGAAACTCGGGTCGCTCGGTTACCATGCGAGCGGCGCGGGCAAGACGGACGCGGAGCCCTCCAAGGAAATTGTTCGGTTGCCTGAGCTCGTGCTGTACGATCACACCGGTTTCAAAGGCGCCTACGCCCGGACTAATCTCAGTTTTCACTACATCGGCGATTACTGGAACGACCGGATGAGCTGCGTCATCGTGGTAAGTGGGGTGTGGCGATTTTATCGGGACGAATATTACAAAGGACCTTACTGGGATCTCGGCCCCGGTTACTACGAAAGTTTCTTCGCCGCCAAAGGCCCCGACGATGTCGTCAGCTCGCTTCAGTGCATCGCGCTCACCTAGTCTCATGCGGGACCGTTTAACGGCGAAGTAGGACAGAAGACGTAGTCGCCGCTGGGAAGAACCGTCACGGATGTCTAACGGCCTACCTGATCGTCATGATTATTGCGAACTCGTTAACGGGCCTGCTCTACCTTTTTGGCGCTGACCCGATCAAACAGAGGCTTCCTACCATGCCGAACTGGGGTTCCCTGTTCTCATCGCTATCGCGATAATCAATGTGATCTGTGCGTTTGCCCTGTTTAGGTGGAAGAAATGGGGATTTGCACTCTCGAGCCTCATCGTGTTCGCGGTAAATCTCGCCGTCGGTCTCAATATCACGTCGGCCATTCTTGGTCTCGTTGGTGTGGCTGTTCTCTTTGGGGTGCTTCACATCGACAAAGAGAACAAGGGCTGGACACAACTCGAGTAAAATCAGTCGCTCCATTCACTCCGCCGACGAACAGAGGTGAAGGACGTTTCGGGCGCAGCCCCAGGAAAGGGTCAAGCCGGAGCCGCCGTGGCCGTAATTGTGAATGACGGTTCGGCCGTCGCTCAATTTTTCCTTTTCGAGACGCACGCCTGATTTTCGAAATGGGCGAAGGCCAACGCGTTCGCGGAGAACGCGCGGCTTCTTGATCCTCAAAAGGCGGCTACATTCGGTCACGATCGAGTCTGTTGTTGCCGGATCGGGCGCGAGATTATCGCTAACCTCATTGGTACCGCCGAAGACGCAGTCGTTCGTGCGCGGGACCGCGTACATCAGCGGCGCGTCGTCACAGACAATCGCACTGTTGAGATTGTCGATCTTCGGAACGATCGCGACCTGACCGCGATGCGGTTCAAGATCGACATCGCGTGCCAGTTCGCGCGCACCGATGCCGGCACAATTAATCACGAGGTCGAATTTTGGATCGACATCGTCGACTTTCTCGAGGCGAACCTTTTCTTGAATCGCGCCGCCGGCTTTTTGGAAACGATTGGCGAGGTAATCGAGATAGATGGTCGTGTCCATTAAGGGGACGCGGAGAGCGAAACCACTTTCAAAAACAGAAATATCTAGAGATCCCCCGACTTCGCTCGGGATGACATAAGGCTGAGCCCAATCGGGAATTTGAATCTTGCCCGTGCGGCAAAATTGCCGGAGCTCGATCATTGAAACGCCGCTCTCTGAATCCTTCGAAAGATCGACAAGCACTTGATAAGTCGCGAGAGCCCAGGGGATCACTTTCTTAGCCGGTTCGGCGTCGTAAGGAAACCAAAGCGCAGCCGCGGCGCCGGAAGTCGTGTGGGTGCCGATCTGTTCAGCAAAGATCGAGGTGCGAAATCCGCGCTCGGCAAAAACGACGCCGCAAGTCAGACCGGAGACGCCGGCACCGATGATTGCGACGGATTTCGCCATGTAAGAAAGTTGTAGAGCAAGCCCACCGCCTGCCAGCTAAATCGCTCGTAAGCGCCGTCGATTCGGTTAAGATTTAGGGATGGTTTCACTGAATCGAAACGGACTCAGCGACAAGGTCCTCGACGGCAAACGGATTTCGCCGGAGGAGGCGATGGCGCTCTATCGTTTGCCGTTGGAGGAGCTCGGGGCGCTCGCGAATGCGCGACGAAACCTGGCCAAGGAAAAGAGTTACGGCGGACGCGGCCGGGAGATCGTGACCTACATCGCTGACCGGAACATCAATTACACAAACGTTTGCAACGTTTACTGCAAATTCTGCGCGTTCTACCGGACTGAGCGCGACGAAGACCATTACGTCCTCTCGCTCGCACAAATCGATCGAAAATTGGACGAACTTTCGTCGGCGGGTGGAGTTCAAATCCTGATGCAGGGCGGACATCATCCGAAATTGCCGTTTCAGTGGTATGTCGATCTTTTGCAGCACATCCGGAAAAAATATCCGCACATCAACATTCACGGATTCAGCCCACCGGAGTTCCAACATTTCGCACAAACATTTCGGATGCCGCTGCGTGAAGTGATTTCCGAATTCAAAAAAGCAGGACTTGGGTCGATGCCGGGCGGCGGTGGCGAAATTCTGGTCGACCGGGTGCGCAAAAAAATTTCACCATTGAAAATCAACACCGACCAATGGCTGGAAGTGATGCAGGTCGCGCACGAGCTTGGTTTGAAATCGAGCGCGACCATGATGTTCGGTCACGTCGAGACAGTCGAAGAACGGATCGAGCATCTACAGCGCATTCGCGATCAACAGGAGCGCAGCGGCGGATTCACCGCGTTTATTTGCTGGACGTTCCAGCCGCAACACACGGTCTTGAAAGTGAAACAACCGACCAGCGTGGCGGAATATCTGCGGATGCAGGCGCTGGCCCGGATTTTTTTGGACAACGTCGACAACATCCAGAGCTCCTGGGTGACCCAGGGGCCTAGCATCGGACAGGTCGCGCTCAAATATGGGGCAAATGACTTTGGCTCGGTGATGATGGAAGAGAACGTGGTGAGCGCGGCGGGAACAACGTTTCGATTAAATGCCGCGGAAATCGAATCATTGATCCGCGATGCCGGTTACGAACCGCACCGGCGAAATAACTCTTACGAATTGTTGAACTGATCAATGTCTGCCGCTGTCTATGTGAAACGCCTTAGCCACCTCGAAGAAATTCCTGCCTTGACGATTCCCAGCTTCTCCTCTATTTGCCGCCTGTCCCGCGCCAGTTTTAGGGCTGCGCGGGATTTGGCATCTTGACTGGTATGAGAAATTTTCGGGGATCGGTGAGGGACGGGACGTTAGCCGTGCTTTTTGCTCTCTGTGCGACGTGGTTTGGCACAGCCTCGACGGCCCATGCACAGGGCGCGCCGACTATCCGCTCAATTGATGTGCAATATTCCGGCCCGGCCACGGTGTCGAAGGAGCGGATCCTCGCCCAAATGCGAACTGCGGTTGGTCAACCGTATTCGGATTCGACCGTCGAAGAAGACATTCGCACCCTTTATAAGGCGGGAACGATTCAAAACGTTCGAATCTTCGCCCAACCTGAGAGTGATGGGGTCAAAGTGATCGTTGCTGTGCAAACGCGACCGGTGATCCGCGAACTTGTAATCGACGGTACGCAGCGATTGAGCGCAAAAAAGTTGCGTAAGGAGATCGCCGTAAAACTCAATGCCCCGGTGAACGAAGATGCTCTTCAGAAAGCACAGCAGAAGATCATTGAGACTTATCAAAGCAAGGGGTTCACCGACGTGGCGGTCGATTTTCGGATTGAACCCATTGATGAGAGCAAGGGTACGGCCCGCGTCATTTACACGGTAAAGGAGGGTGTAAAGGGGGCAGTCAAAGGATTTGAGTTCGAAGGCAACGAACATTTCAGCGACCGCGTTTTGAAAAAGCAAATGAAGACTCGCGGGAAGACGTTGATCGCCTTCGTTGATAAGTCCGGACGGCTGGATGAAGCGCAGCTCCAGCAGGACCTCGACAAGATCAAAGAATTTTACCAAGACAAGGGCTACATCGATGTGGAAGTGCAGGAGCTGCGACGAGAGCGCAAAAAGGGGCCGCTCTTGATCACGATCGGCATCAAGGAAGGAACTCAATACCACGTCAACAAGCTCACATTCTCGGGTTACAAACAGACAACCGAACAGAAGTTGCGGGCGACAATCAAGATGAAGGAGGGCAGCATTTATTCGCCCAAAGAGTTGCACGACGACGCCAAGGCGGTGGCCGATGGCTACGGCAGCGGCGGATATGTCGATCTTGTAGTTCTGCCGCAAGGCACGCCGGCGGGCCCGGGGTTAATCGATGTTCATTACAAAATCGAAGAGGGTAATCGCTCCTTCGTCGAGCGAATCGACATCGTCGGCAACAGTCGCACAAAGGACAAAGTGATTCGCCGCGAAGTCCTCGTTCAGCCGGGCGACGTGTTCGACACGGTTCGAGTCGAGAGGACTAAGAAGCGAATCGAAAATCTGGGTTACTTCACCAAAGTGGAAGCGTATCCGGAGGACACCGGGGTCGAAGGACGCAAGGACCTGGTCGTGCAGCTGGAAGAGAAGCGCACTGGTTCGCTTAATTTCGGCGCGGGTTACAGCACGGTCGACCAATTGATTGGGTTCGTGGAGCTGACCCAAAGCAATTTCGATATCACAAACTGGCCCGGATTAACCGGTGGCGGCGAAAGGTTCCAGGCCAAAGCGCAAATCGGGAGCCAGCGAAAAGATTTCACCCTTTCACTGACTGAACCGTATTTTCTCGACCGGCGGCTGTCTCTTGGCGGACAGGCATTCTATTCCGATGCAACTTATCTGAGTTCGGTATACGCCCAACGTAACTACGGCTTTTCGACTGAGATGCGGAAGCCACTTTTTTCGTGGGTTTACGCAACGCTCGGATACGGTTTGTCGAACTATGAGATCTATAATCTCGCAGGCGGGGTTTCGAACCAGATCCTTGCCGAACAGGGAACAACGACGCAGAGCATGGTTACCGGCTCATTGGTTTGGGATCGGCGCGATAATCCATTCTTGACCCGCCGCGGTGAGAAGGTCTCGCTGACTTCCTACGTTGCCGGAGGTCCGATTGGTGGCGACGTCCAAATCTACGGCTTCGATTTGGGGGCAACGAAATACGTGCGGGTTTGGAAAGATATCATTGTGTTGGCCGATTTTGAGGCTTCCACAGTCGATGTCTGGGACCAGCCGGAAACAACGATATTCCCAAACAGTGGCTCGGTCACTTCGGCGCCCCACACGCCACTCGGTCTAGACTCGCTAGGAAACCCTTGCACGCTTCCGAACGCGGGTTGCGCTCCCGTTTTCCAAAAGTTCACCGACAACATTTCAAATGTTCCGATTTACGACCGGTTATACTTGGGCGGATCGAACAACCTTCGCGGCTTCAGGTTTCGGGACGTCAGTATAAAAGATGCCAATAACCAGCCAATCGGCGGCCAGTCGATGGTCCGGGCTACAGTTGAGGCAAGTTTTCCAATTATCGAAAAGGCGCGGGGCGCGATTTTCTATGATTGCGGTTTCGTCAATCCGGATGCCTGGGATTTTAGTCCGCAAACAATCCAAGTGCCGCGTGGTAACAACGGGATTGCAACTTCGCTTTACAATCAATTCCACGATCCCAATGCAGCATTGCCTGCATCGCTGGCCAGCCCAAAGCGGA
The DNA here is from genome assembly GCA_035948375.1 of Chthoniobacterales bacterium. Lineage (GTDB taxonomy): Bacteria > Verrucomicrobiota > Verrucomicrobiia > Chthoniobacterales > UBA10450 > AV40. Next base: position 49,476 of record DASZJH010000008.1, on the reverse strand, counting down.
CATACAACAGTTTCGCTTCGGACGTTGGTGTCGGCCTTCGCCTCGACCTGCCCATCGGGCCGTTACGACTTGATTACGGCTACCCCCTTAATACCGCTGGCAACGCGAAACACGGACACCTTAATTTCAGTGTCGGCTACCAGTTTTAATCTCGAACATTTGGTACTTGCGGTCTGACCGGTTTCCGACGACTTGTTTACCCCTCTTATGAAAAAAATGCTCTTTTTAACGCTTGCTTCCCTGCTCGTCCTGCCGATCGCGGTGCGGGCGCAGGGGTTGAAAATCGGAACGGTCGACATGAACAAGACCTTCCGAGAATACAACAAAACAAAGGACGCCGAGGCCAAGATTAACGACGCCAAGAACCAGGCGAAAAAAGAATACGACGAGCGCGCCGACGCCTACAAGAAGGCTCTTGATGACGTCAATAATCTCAACAAGCAGCTGGAAGCGCCGGCCTTGAGCGCGGACGCCAAAGCTCAAAAAGCGAAAGAGCGCGACGACAAGATTTCCAACATCAAGAACATGGAACGCGAGATCACCGAATTCCGCCAAACCCGCGAGCGTCAGCTCCAGGAACAGGCGCTGCGCATGCGTGAGGGCATTGTCAAAGAGATTAGCGACGTTGTCATGGAAAAGGTCAAATCGGGCAACCTCGACCTGGTTTTCGATAAATCCGGCAACAGCCTGAATGGTGTCCCGGTGCTGATGTATTCCCGGGACAGCGTTGATTTTACCAACGACGTGATCGCGGTCCTAAATAAGCCCGGCCGCCAGAGCAGTGTCTCGACTGCGATCAGTCCGAGCAGCGCCACCAGTCCAACTCCGAAAAAACCTTAACGGCTTTCGTTAACCAAAAAAACACACGCGGGAGCAAGCTCGCGTGTGTTTTTTGTGTACCGGCTGAAATCTGAATTAGATTCCGGTTCATCGATAACGTGAAAGACCGATATCTTCTTCTCATAGCCGGCACCGGCGCTTTGATCTTTGGATTCGGCCCAGAGATTTGCGCCGCACCGAACTGGGAAGCGACCGTAACCAAGGATCCGCCCGGTAACTTTCCGGAACCGAGCCCAGTTCGGACGACTTATCATTTTGGCTGGTCCGGATTTACAGCCGGCACGGGCGACATCCAATTCAGCAAAGTCGGTCAGCGTTTTCAGCTCTATGCGAGCGGCGGCACGACCGGACTGGTTCGGGCTCTGTGGAAATTGGACGCTACCTATTGGGGGCTGGCGAACGCCGAGACCCTTCGGCCGATCGAGAGCAAACAAGTCGAAGCATATCGCAGAAAGAAAATAATCACCGAACTGAAGTTCACCGATTCCGGAGTGACTCGAACGCGCACCGACGGATCAGGATCCACCACGGCAAAACCGTTCAGTTTCCGGGGTTTGTTCGATCTCCACAGCGCGATACTTTATTTGCGCAGCCAATCACTGACCGATCACGGCGTTTATCGGATTGTGGTTTATCCGGCCACCTCGGCTTATCTGACAACTGTTACCGTGCTCAGCCATGAACGCGTTTCCGTCCATGCCGGCACGTTCACCGCAATCAAGCTCGATCTTCAACTCAAGCGCGTGGGCAAGAACTTTGAACTGGAACCGCACCGGAAATTTCACCGCGCAACGATTTGGATCTCGGACGATGCAAACCGCATCCCGCTAAGAATTGAAGCACAGATTTTTGTCGGCACTGTTTTCGCCGAACTTTACGCATCGCATTTCGAGCCGGAAAAAAATTAACGACATGTTGTCGATCCATCGAAAGATCGATATCGACAAAGGCTGAAATCAAGGTTCACGAATCCACTGGCCGCGTACCGGTGGTTGTTGGAACGCGCGACGGTGAGGAACGTAAACAGGCGCGTTTGCGCCCGGCAACAATTGAAGAGCCGCCAGAGTATCCAGGTCGAGCCTGCCGGTGACCGGCAAATGCGCGCGCGACTGATACGCGCGCAACGAAAATTCCAAGTCGGATCCAAACTGGCCATCAATCGGGCCGCGATAAAGTCCGCGGCCCGCCAGAATCGTTTCGGCTGAAAGGATTACGTCGTGTTGAATCCCCGGCGACGACGATTCGTAAGGCGTGCCGGCAAAATTTCCTGATGGCCGCCGCGGAATGGCATCGTAATTTTGGGGCGGCTGCGGTTGATAAGCTCGACTCCCATCTCGCTCACCCTCTCGGGCTTGCCCGTCCATGTCGCTCGGCTCCCGCCGGCTCGATTGTCGGTCCTGTCGCGGTTCGGGAAACGGCTGGCCGGTCAACGGATTAGTAGGTCCTTGAGATTCGGCCTGCCTTTGAGGTTCGCGCGGTTCCGATTCCACCTTCAAATCAGAAGTATCGGGCGCAGCTGTGGGCGAACCTTTCACGATCGCCCGGCCGCCGGATGAATCTACTCCGAGGGCTTTGAGCGTTTCGTCATTCAGGTCGCCGGTAATTTGCAAGCCGTTGCGGATTTGATAACGACGGATGGCCGCGGTGGTGTCAGCGTCTTTGTTGCCAGTAATCTCGCCGTAATAAAACCCTTCGTCTTTCAATGCTTGCTGCACACTCTCCATCTTGGGATCGGCGAACAGTGTCCCAACTGGAACGACGAGGATCAGAAACGCGGTGCGAAGTTTCATGTGGATGTTTCCTTTGACGCCGAAATTCTCGACCTATTCAGGACGCTGATCAGTCACGGCGAGGCTCAGCTGGCGCTCTTTCAAGACGTCGCGGTAACGCAGGATGCCTTCGCTGATCGCGGCCGCCATTTGGTCGCGATAATCGTTGCTCTCGAGCTTTACGATGTCCTCTTTATTGAGGAATCCCCCTTCCACTAGCACCGCCGGCACGTCGACGTGGGCGATCACAAAAAATTGTTCTGCTTTGGTGCCGCGATCCACCGCTCTCGTCCGCGCGACCATCGCTTCCTGAATGAATCGGGCCAGGCTTTGACTTGCCAGCGTTGGATTTTCGGCAGCTGAATCCTGAAAGAATGGTATCCACGAAACCAAACGCGGTGCCGGAGTATCCTGATGCTCGGCGTAGTAGGTTTCGACGCCGCTGACGACTTTCTTACTCTCGTTGAAATGAATGCTCACGAAGATGCAATTGCGCGCTCGATTTGTGACTGCCGCGCGATCCTGCAGTGAAACGTAACTGTCACCAATTCGAGTCATGAGCGTGGCGAGTCCCTGCGCTTGCAAGAGCCGGTCGACTCGCTGCGCGATATTGAGCGTCAAATCCTTCTCCGCAATGGCGCCGCACATCGCTCCGGAATCCTGGCCACCATGACCGGGATCGAGGACCACGAGTGTGAACGGCGAAGGAGCGCTAGAGCGCCGCGTAGAAATCGCTGATCGCGGCGTGGAAAGAATCTGCCACCAGATAAACGACGCCAGCATCAGCAGCACTCCGAGCGAGGCGAGAATGCTTTTCACCGACCCGCCCAATCGTTTCTCAAGCATTGTTAATCGCGAATGCTTTGGCGGACTTCGGCGTCGGGCAACGTTCGATATCGAATCGCGCTCGAGGTATCGCGCTCTAACACGGCAGCTTCGATTCCTGCGGTGCCGAGTTGTTCATCTCGATATTTGCGGATCGCGGCGCGCTCAGGGAGATCCTTGATCGCATTTTCGCCCATCGACATCCGGCCGACACTCCAGGCCTCCAGCGCCTGATTGAGCGCGTCCGGCAACTCCGCGTCCGTGACATGCTCGTTTTTCAAAAATGCTTCCATCAAGTCGGCGGATTGCCGCGTGCCGCCCAAAACTGAGAAACGTTGCCGCGATTGAACCGTCGGTCCGCCGTCGGCCGCGATTGCTCCGTCGTAATCAATTCGCAAAAACAAATCCTCTTTCGGGCTGGAGCCGATCTCGGCGAAGAGAAGCCGCGCCAAATAAGGCGGACCATAAACCTGCTCGAACGCGGTCTTCATCACCGGGCTAAGCGAGTAATGGGCGAGCCGCCGAAGCGATACATCCGCCGCGGAGCGGGTGAAGCCTTCAGTGCTAGCCAGTTCAATCGCCGCCAGACGCAATCGCTCGATGTCTCCAGGATGACCGATTGCGCCCATCGCGATCCGATCGTAAATCTCGAAAATCTTTTGGCGCGCGCGCCCGAGCGTCACAAAAAGAATTCCGTCACGATATCCTACCGCCGCGATTGGGCTGCCCTGCCCGAGTTGCGTCTCGATGTATTCGCGCCGGTTCGCGATCGCTTCCACCCAACGATACGGTTCTTCGATCATGCGACGCTGTGTTTGAACACCTGCGCGATCCTTTCCTCAGGCAGGGTCGTGATTCCTTCGCGCGAAACAATTTTGATCAGCGGGAAGATCTTGCCGCTTTGATCGACTCCACCGGTCGCAGTGTCTGCTTCGGCAGCCGTGTCCAACGCGCGCAACGCGATCGCGACCGCCTCGTCTTCGTTCAGGTCCTGCAGTTTCTTCAAACCCCAGTGATTTTCGTAATAGAGAATTCCGCGCACTGCAGGCGAGCCGGAGCCGGTCGCCGCGTAATCGGTCACTTCGAATTGTGCACCCATCGCATCGTAAAAATAAAGCCGCGCTTCCGGTTTTGAATTTCCATCGTAAGTCGCAAAGATTGGCACCACGACGCCGACCCCCTGCATCACGAACCCAAAGTTGTCGCGCAGTAATTTGGAAAGCGCGCGCACTTTTCCGTCCACGCTCATTTCCTGCAATTGCGTCCGCCGAAAATATTGAAACGAATGTTCCAGCACGCGCGCCATTTCCCACGCCGTGGCCGGAACTCCCGCGATTGCCATGATCGAGTGACGATCGATTTCCAAAACTTTATCCGCGCGATCGTAAACCACCGTGTTACCCGCCGTCGCACGACGATCACCCGCGACCAGAACGCCGCCGGCAAATTTGAAAGCCAGGATCGTGGTCGATTCAGTCTGAACAAATGATTGGCTGCCACTTCCGACAACCGGCTCGGGCGCGACTTGGAGCAAACCTTTGCGGCGCAAGAGCACGGGGAAATCTTCCGTCCCGCCGGAGAAATTCGGGTCAAGAGCCAGAGGAGGTTTGTCCATTATTGGCCTGTGCGCTGGCGGTAGCGCTTGGATTGATTGGGATCCACCTTTCGCATTTTCTTCAGGAGATCCTTGGTGTCCGGCCGTGAAATATCGGGTGAGCGCGGACCGCCTTCGTCTCCCTGCTTCGGACCCCACGGAGCGGGATCAAACGGCTTTTGCACTCGCTCCGGCATGCAAAAAATTTAAGAAGAAATAGTGTAAAGGCAAGCCGCGCTCGCCGGAGATTTTGACCTCGCTTGCCAGGGAAAGCGGCTAATGGCAAAATTCGAGTCCAATGAAATCGCCGACCGCGAGTGGTTTTGCTGCAATGATTCTCGCCGCGCTCGCCCATCCCCACAGCTTCGCCCAAACAATGGCACCGACGCCGAACCAGGCAGTCACCCAGGCTGCGCAGCTTCAGGAGTTGAGCAGGAAGATCGATGAACAAAATGCCAAGATCGACATGCTCTCGCAGCAAATCCTCAAGCTTCAGCTTGAAATCACCAACCATCGTCCCGGGGTCATGATTGGAGAAGGCACCCCAACAACCTCGACTTCAACAGCGACGACAACGTCGACATCCACCGCGACGCCTGACGCGTTGGCCAAAGATAGCAATGGCAATAGTCACGTCGTAGCCCGCGGCGAAACGCTAACCTCCATTGCAAAAACGCACGGCGTCAGCGTGAGCGAGCTTCAAAAATACAATCATATCGATAACCCGCTGAAGTTGCAGGCGGGCCAAACCCTTCTCATTCCGCCATCGCCGGTCCCGTCGCCATCTTCATCGGGCGAGTGAAATGCAACGCGCCTCATCAGGGAAATCCGCGACTCCCTTAAATCGCAATCTCTTCGTCGGGAGATTTGACTGAAGCTTCCGTCAGGGTTGCGTCGAGAATCTCCCGGGGCGACTCGAGCAAGCTTTGTTCGCACAGCCGCGCGTATTTTCCGCCGTGGGCAATCAGCTCCTCGTGCGTGCCACGCTCGATGATGCGGCCGCGATCCAGCACTAGGATTTGGTCGGCGTGTACGATGGTCGAGAGGCGATGCGCGATCACAATCGACGTACGGTTCGCCATCAAATGTTCAAGCGCTTCCTGGATCAAACGTTCCGTCGCCGTGTCCACGCTTGCGGTCGCTTCGTCGAGAATCAGGATCGGCGGATCTTTCAGCAGAGCGCGGGCGATCGAGAGTCGTTGCTTTTCGCCAACGCTCAACTTCACGCCGCGTTCGCCGACGACGCTTTCCAATTTTTCGGGCAAACGCTCGATGAACTCGCGTGCGTTCGCTGCGTCAACCGCGCGCCATAACTCGGGGTCGGTCGCGCCCGGTCTCCCCATTAAAAGATTTTCGCGAATCGAGCCGTTGAAGAGAAAACTTTCCTGCGTTACCAAACCGATGTTCTCGCGCAACGCCCGAATGCCGAACTCGCGAACCTCTTTGCCGTCGATAAAGATCTGACCATCGCTCTCTTTCAATTCGTAAAAACGCGGGAGCAAACTCGCCAGCGTGGATTTGCCGGCACCGGTCGCGCCGACCAGCGCAACCGTTTCGCCGGGTCGCGCGTGCAGCGAAACATTCCTTAATGCGGAGAGACCTTCAGCATAACTGAAATTGACATTCTCGTATCGAATATCGCCGGCCACGCGCACCGGCACATAGTTTTCGGTCCAACCGGGCTCGCTTGGTTCATCCATGATCTCAAATACGCGCTCACCGGCGGCGCGGCCGGCCTGGACCAGTTGATTGAGCTGATGCAGTTTTCCAACCGGCTCATAAAGAAGGCCGGTCAGCAACAGGAACATTCCGAGATCGCCCAATTGGATTGTGCCATCGAGCACGGAACGCGTCCCGACGAGCACGGTGACGATGACTCCAAGCGTCCCGATCAAATACATCGACGGGTTGTACATTGCCCACACTTTCATCACCACCAGCGTGGCGCGGCGCAGATCGTCACTCACGCGATTGAACCGCCGGTGCTCGTCTTCTTCGCGGGCGAAACTTCGGATTTGCCGAATGCCGGAAAGATTATCGTGCAGCAACGCGTTCATGGCGGAGGAGGCGCGCCGTTGCAATCGATAGCGCCTGTGCGCGGTCAGGGTGTACCAAAGCGCGCCAAGGGCGAGAAGCGGTACCGGACTAAGCGCGAACAGAGTCAGTTTGAAACTGACGTAACACATCGCAGCGAACACGAGCACCATTTGCAGCACAGCCATGAGCCCTTGTTCGATCCCGTCGATCAACATGCGCTCCATCGAGGTCACGTCCTCAAGCAGTCTCGTCATCAGATCGCCGGTGGCCCGATTATCGAACCAGCGCAGAGGGAGCAATTGGATGTGAGAATAAAGATCGCTCCGCAGATCGAAGATCACGCGCTGCTCAAAAGTATTGTTCAACACCAGGCGCAGTGAGTTGAGTCCATTTTGGAACAGCGCTGCAAGCACGGCTACCAACACCAGTGGCATCAATTTTTCTGGATGGTTTTCTCGGATAACGAGGTCGAGTATCTGCTTCGTTACCCACGGGAAGACGTAGACCATTAGTGTGCCTAGAATGGCGCAAGCGAGCAGGCCCGTCGCCAAAAGCGGGTAACGCTTCAAATACGCAAACACGCGCCAGACCGTTTTCATCCGGGGCGCGCGACTCGAAGGATCGTCGGAGCCTGCTGCGTGATTACCGTGAAAGCCCGCCATTCCGCTAACTTACACCCGATCGCTCCCGCCACCGCGGGATTTATGTCGATCTTTGAAGGTCAGCTCGGCAATTCCTGATTTGTCGAGCTCGCCCAAACCTTCCGCGATCATCCGTTCGTACTGTTCCTTGGTCGCCTTCGCGAGGGGAAGATCGAGTGCGAGCTGACGCGCGAGTTCGAGTGCGATGCCGCTGTCCTTTGCGGCGTGTGCGACGGAGAAGAAACAACTGTGCTCGCGTTTCTGCATGTCTTCGCCGTCGGTCTCCAGCACGCGCGAGTTCGCGCCGGTTTGGGCAAAAACGTCGCGCAACATTTCTAAATCGAGGCCGAGCGCATCGCCCAGCCCGAGTCCCTCGGCTAGTCCGGCGGTGTTGATGTTCATTATCATGTTGACCAACGCTTTGACTTTTGCGGCCTCGCCTGCTTTCCCGATGAATCGCACACTCGCCGCCAGTTCCTTGAGCAGCGGCTCGGCTTTCCGGAAGGCTTTCTCGTTTCCGCCGCACATCAGGTAAAGTTTTCCCTCGCGTGCCTGGGCGATGCTTGAGGCCATGCACGCTTCCAGCGATTCCGCACCGGCCTTTTCCGCGAGCTTTTCAACTTCGACATGCACCTGGGGCGAAATGGTCGCGCAATTGATAAAGAGTTTCCCGCGAGCGTTTTTCAGTAAATTGTCGCCCGCGCCGGAAAAAATCTGCCGCATCGCGTTGTCGTCGGTCACGACGGTGAAGATTACGTCCGATTCCGCGGTCACTTCCGACAAATCCTGCGCCGCCGCGCATCCAAGCTCACCTGCGAGCTCAGTCGCCGCTTTGCGGTTCGCGTCGTAAACCGACGTAACGTGAAATCCGCGATCCTTCAATCGCCGCGCCATGTTCGCGCCCATTCTGCCGACACCGACAAAGCCAATATTCATCTTCGAAATCTCTCAGCGAAAAATGGATTATGTTCCTTCTCCTCGCCTACACTCGTCATTGGTCCGTGACCCGGACAAATAATTGTTTCGTCGGGGAGTGTGAGAATCTTCTCGAGATTATTTTTGACGGCGTCTTTGTAGGAAACGCTGCCGCCGCCCATCGATCCGGCAAACATTGAATCGCCAACGATCGCAATCGGCCGAGCAAGGCCACGAACTACGAAAGTCATTCCGCCTGGCGAATGTCCCCAAGTCAGCCGCGATTCGACGTCGATCTTGCCGATACTAAAATGTTTTCCTTCTTCAATCTTTTCTGCGCCCGGCACAGGTTCGCGCGACGGCGCGAAAACTTGTGCGCCGGTCTCTTCGCGCAGTCGCGGCAAGTCCGCTACGTGATCCGGATGGGCGTGGGTCAGCAAAATCATCTTGATGGTGAGACTTTCTTTGGCCGCGAGTTTGAGCATTCCATTGCAATCTGCACCGGTATCGAACGCGGCCGCGTGTCTTGAGCCGAGATCCCACACGACATACGCATTCACGAGCACCCCGCTGTAGTTGGTGGTGAATTGCGCGAGCCCGTGGGAATTTTCCACAGCCTTCGGTTTCCATTTGCCCTCAGCGAGATCGACAAGCGGGTTCGGCTCGAGATCCAAAACCGGCGCGATTGCGCGGAGCGTATTCTCCTCGAATTGTCCGTCACGCACTTTGCGAATTGCATCCGCGCTCGCTCCGGATTTTTTTGCGAGCTCGCTGTCGGAAATTCCCAAGCCACGCTGCGCTTTGCCGATGACGTCTCCGAAATTATCTTCAAGTTCGATCATAATCTTTGTTTGTCAGGCAGACAGCGCGTGCGTTTCTCGACCGCTGCGCAGATCGAGAATTTCTTCACGGATTAAATCTTCAAACCTTTGCGCAGCATCGACGACCGCCACGGATTTCCCGATCTCCTTCTCGATGGAAGTCATCGCGACATTTGAAAGGCCGCAAGGAATGATGTGCGCGAATGGCGAGAGATCGCCACAAACATTGAGCGCGAAACCGTGCATCGTGATCCAGTGACGCACGCCAACGCCAATTGATGCGATTTTGCGTTGCTGAACCCAGACGCCGGTGAAACCGTCGTGCCGGCTCGCCGAAATTTCGTAGCCGGCCAGAAATTCGATCAAGGTTTGCTCGAGCCACCGCAAGTACTTGTGCAAATCCTGTCCGCAGCGACGAAGATCGACAATCGGATAACCCATTAACTGCCCGGGTCCGTGATAAGTCGCCTGTCCGCCGCGACTAATTTGAAAAAGCGGATGCGGCAGATGCGCGGCACCTAACAAGCTCGATTTGTCCGGCGTCCGGCCGATCGTATAAACCGGCTCGTGTTCGAGCAAAAGAATTTCGTCAGCAGCATCAGAGTCTTCCCGTTTTCGCGCGACGATGTCTTCTTGAAGCGCGAGTGCATCGCTGAATTCCACCCGTCCGAGCCACGAGATTCGAAGATCGACGTTCATATTTGTTTCGCTCCTGAAATTCCCATTCGCACACTTTCCTGCGCGCGCACGTGAGTCAGACCAATCGCAAGCGCGTCGGCGGCATCCGTGTCCGGCGTTTCGATCAAGCCAAGAAGCGCACGCACCATGAACGCGACCTGGTTCTTGCCGGCAGCGCCCCGGCCGACAGTGGCCTGTTTGATTCGGGTCGGCGGATATTCGAAAACCGGTAATCCGTTTTCAGCCGCAGCCAGAATGGCCGCCCCGCGCGCCGCGCCGAGCAGGATGGCGGTCTTGTGACTCTGGACGTAAATGACCGATTCGAGCGCGCAACAATCTGGCTCGTGCTCGTGAATCAATTCAGCGAGCCGATCACGGATGGCTACCAAGCACGACGACGAACGAAGCGACTGCGCGTTGTGGATCGTCCCGAAATAAAGGGCGCGCGCTTTGCCGTTGTTTGCATCGACAATCGCGACGCCGGTGTTGCGGAGCGAAGCATCAATGGCGAGCACGCGCATTTTAGTGAACGAAACCGAGTGCAAGAAAAACGCAGCCGGCAATTCCAAAGATCAGACTCACGATCCAAAAGCGCTGTCTCTTGGTCAGCGCCGAGATTGCGGCAATCGCGATGGCGATCTGAAACATGGTCACGCCGCGCGCGAAAATTTCGTGCTGATGAAAATGTGATTTCGCTTCGGCTTGTTTGTTTTCGGCCTCGGTCTTGATTTCTTCCTGCTCCTTTTCGTAGCGATCCCGCTTTTGCGCATCGGCTTCGTTTGGCGAATTAGCCAGCGCGATTTTGGCATCGAGCACCGACGCTTTGATGCTCTTGGCCTGATAGTAACCCCATTGATCGGACGATTCGATCTGGCACATCATCGCTTCGTTGGCGTGCATTCCAGACAGCAATCCGGTAATGGCAGCTAGAACGGCGAGAATGGCAGTGCTCAGTGCGACCCAAGAAATCCATTTTTCGCCGCTGTGTTCGGCGCGATGATGCGTTTCTTCCTCCAAATTCTCGAGCGGAACTTCGGCCTCTTCCATGGTGTCTCACTCTAAGATCGGCATCGACGCCTTCAAGATCGAAACGTAACGCGGCATGAGCGAAAAAGAACGTCAGCCCGGTCTTGTCCGACGTTTTCTCGGTTCGCTCGGACCGGGAGTTATTACTGGCGCGGCGGACGACGATCCGTCCGGCATTGCAACTTACTCAATTGCCGGCGCGCAACACGGGCTCGCGCTGCTTTGGACGGCACTAATCACCTGGCCGCTGATGGCTTTCGTGCAAATGACGTGCGCGCGCATCGGCATGGTCAGTGGCCGCGGGCTCGCCGGCGCTATGCACCGCAAATATCCACGGCCACTAATCCTTGTCGCGGCACTAGCGCTCTTTGCCGCAAACTCGATCAACGTCGGCGCCGATCTCTCCGGAATGGCGGATGCCGCTGAAATGCTCACTCGCATTAATTCGCATTTCTTCGTGATTTTTTTTGGAGTCGGCATTTCATTCGCCACCATTTGGTTTCGCTATCATTCCATAGCGACGATTTTGAAATGGCTGGCGCTCACGTTGTTCGCCTACGTCATCACTGGTTTCATCATTCACCCGGATTGGGGAATGGTTGCGCATGCCGCGTTCATTCCGAGCTGGCCCAAGAATCACGACCAATGGGGGATGCTGGTGGCGATCCTCGGTACCACGATCAGCCCCTATTTGTTTTTCTGGCAGGCGTCGCAAGAGGTCGAAGAAGACAAAGCAAAAGGACGCCGAATCTTGTATCGCCGTTTCGGAGCTACACCGGTCGAAATTATCACGCGCAAGATTGATGTCGACGTCGGCACGTTCTTTTCGAATCTGGTCATGTTTTTCATCATTCTCACGACTGCGCTCACGCTTCATCAACACGGAATCACGCAGATTGAGACTTCGAAAGACGCGGCGGAGGCGCTTTCTCCCCTTGCCGGAAAGTTTGCCGGGACGCTTTTCACCCTCGGCATCGTGGGCGTCGGTTTGCTCGCAATCCCAACTCTTACCGGCTCGGCCGCTTATGCCCTCGCCGAAACTTTAGCCTGGCGCGAAGGACTCGATCAGCGTTTCCGCGGCGCGCGTCCGTTTTATCTCGTCATCATTGTGTCAACGCTGATCGGTATCGCGATGGACTTCCTCAATGTCAACCCGGTGCGCGCGCTTTACTGGACGGCGGTGATTAATGGATTGCTCGCGCCATTTCTTCTTCTCGGCATTATTTTCGTCGCGCTCGATCGCAAGCTCATGAAAGACCAACCCAGCTCGATTCCGAGTGTGGTTGTCGTTTCGATTGCTACCCTGCTAATGTTTAGTGCAGCGATTGGAATGTTTGTTTTCTGAAAACGGCAGTAGTTAACTTCTTTGGAGCGGCCAAGTTCTAGATAGAAAAGCGCAACCAAAGAACGGTAGAATGGTTGCATCGGATGACACCTAAGATCATGAGATGTTCCTTTGCAGTCATTGTCGCGTTGGGATTGAGCGGCGGCACCGTCTTTGCCAAAGGCAACAATGGCGGCGGGGGTGGATCGCAAACGTCCGCGGCTCCGGGTATACGCGCGCCGGGCCCGGCTCCAGCGCCGGCGGTGCACGCAGGTCGCGCCGCCGGTCCAGTCGGCGGTGGCGTCTCAAATAATTTGTCCGGCTCCAGGTCGTATCGCCCGGTGACGATTTCCGAAAACGGACACCGCACGTTGGTGTATCCGGCGGTGGGCAACTCCGCCGTTCACCGCCAGGGCCGGTCGAATCTGAACGCTCTTAACACTGGCAACTCCGGAAAAGTCTTGGCACGTAGTGGCAAGTTGAGCCCGAGATCTCCAACCGGTTTGGTAACTAAAACGAAACTCGATCCGCAAACCTCCGCGCGTCTTCGCCATTGGAACGGCAATGTCTCCAGCACCGTTCAAGCGCAGCGGAACAACGCGAATCATCGCCACAATCATCACGATCACGATTGGTGGCGGCGCCATTGTCTCGCCTTCGTCTTCATCGACTGGGGCTGGTGGGGCTGGTACGACGGCTGGTGGTACCCGGCGTGGGGCTACGATCCCTATTCTTATTATGAGTACAACCAGCCGATCTACGGCCAGAGCGGCCTCACGCCCGACCAGGTCGTCGCCGGTGTTCAAGCTGCGCTGCAGCAGCGCGGGTATTACGCCTACGCCATTGACGGCACAATGGGTCCGCTCACTAAGGCGGCTATCGGACGCTATCAAAGCGACCAGCGCCTCCCGGTTTCGTACGGAATCGACCCGGCAACTCTCGGATCGCTCGGGATCGTTCATTAAATTTGCAACCGCGGCGAGTTTGCGGTTGAAAGGTGGCGTGGCCCCGGTGCAACAAAAACGCAGTCGTGTCAGCGCCGGACTGCTCATGTTCCGGCGAAAAAATGACTCGCTTGAGTTTTTGCTGGTTCATCCCGGCGGTCCGTTTTGGAAAAACAAAGACGATGGTGCCTGGACGATTCCAAAAGGCGAAGCGCAACCGGAAGAAGATTTTCTGATCCGCGCCCGGACCGAATTCGAAGAAGAGCTTGGACTCAAGCCAGCCGGCGATTTTATCCCGCTCGGTTCGATCAAACAAAAAGGTGGCAAAACCGTTTACGCCTGGGCATTTGAGGGAGACCTGCCGACTGCTTTCAAAATCAAATCGAACACGTTTGAGATCGAGTGGCCGCCGCGATCTGGAAAATTCAAGAAATTTCCCGAAGTTGATCGCGCAGAATTTTTCCCGGAAGAAATCGTGCGCCGCAAAATCAATTCTGCTCAGATTGCATTCCTCGACCAGCTTCGCGGCCCGTTCGCCGCAAGATGACTTACCGGTTATCGCCCGGCTCGGGTGCGAGCACACAACGAAATCCGTAAATCACATCGCGCTCGTTGCGGTCGACTACGTTGCGGTAAGACGATTGCATTTCCAACTTGTTCGTCGTTGCCCACGAACCTCCGCGAAGCACTCCCCAATCGCGGGTTCCTCCACTCCCGCCTTTGTAAGTGTCCGCGCACCATTCCCAAACATTTCCTCCGAGATCGTAGAGGCCTAACGAGTTGGCTTTGAAGCTTCCGACCGGTGCGGTCGCTCCACGCTTTTGAGGGATCCCATAGTTCCCCGCGCTTGTGGGCGGCGGCCATTGTTTGCCCCACGGAAATTCGTTTTTGATTTTTCCGTCGCGTGCCTGCGGCGTGCCGCCGATCTCGTTTTGCAGCCCGACGGCCTGACTCCACTCCTTATCGGTTGGCAGCCGATACGATTGTCGATCTTCGATCAGATTTTCGTCGTGTTCTTTCTCGGTCAGCCATTTGCAGAACGCGATGGCGTCGAACCAGTTGACTTTCACGATCGGATGCGTCGGCGCTTGTTGAAAATCCGTCGGGTCGTAATGTCGACCTGTCGCTTGCAAAAATGTCGCATAGTCCTGCACCCGGGTTTCCCAAATCGAAACGCGAATGTCGGCCACCGGAACGAATTTCATGCCGAGCGAATTCGTGAACGGCTGTCCGGGCGCAGGTCCGAGGCTTTTTTCCAGACGCGCAGCCAGAAACGTCTGTTGCTGCGGATCGACCTTGCCCGTGACCGTCGTGGAATTGTAGCCCGACAAATGTAGTTCGTAGATTACCTGCCCCGGTTTCACTTCTTCGATCACCAGCGGCGTCTGCCCGAGCTCTTTGCCGTTGGCGCGCACACTCGCGCCACCGGGCGCGCTGGTAAGTTTCACGCTGCCGTTTGCAAAAACAAAGTGCGCCATGCTCGGTTGTTGCGGACCGATGTCGACCTTTTCTTCTTCGTTAGGCCATCCCTCCAGATGCGCCGTGAGCACATGAGTGCTCGCGGGCAATTGGATCTCGATCGGCGTCCGGCCTCGTGGCGTTCCGTCGACTGCAATTTCAGCGCCGGCCGGCTCGCTCGTGATTTTTGTCGGCACGGTAACGAATCGGAAAGACTTTCGGGCGGTGTCGCCGCGCTGCACTTCGATTTGATCGCGCATTTCCCAATTCCCGCGATGCGCCGTGATTGAATATTTTCCCGTCGGCAAATCGGCGATCGTTTGTGGGGTGACGCCGTCGCGCGAGATCTGGCCGTCTTCGCTTCGCAACGAAAACCGCGCGCCCGCCGGATCTGATTGCAACTCTAGCGCGCCTTTGCTTCGGACAAGATAAAATGGCGGAAGTTGCGGCGCGCGTCTCGCGCTCAGATCGACCATCGTCTCGATCGGTTCGTAACCGGGGCTCATTACCCGCAGTCGGTACCTGCGCGGCTCCAATTCCTCGAACGTCGCCGGACTTTTCTCAGCGTGATCTCCCAGAATCACCAGCGCACCCGGCGGATCGGTTTGAATCGTCGTCTTCAAATGGATCTCGGCACTCGTTCCGGCGCGCTGCGAATAAAACCAAAACGCCACTGCCCCAATCGCTACGATCAACATCGCCACGATTGCAATCTTCCAGGACGATCTCGGACGCGTTGGACGCTCGCCGCTTCCAAGCACGGCCAGATCGCGGTTCATCTCCGCCGCCGCGCGATAACGTTTCTTCGGATCGTGCGCGCACGCTTTCACCAACACGTCGTTTAGTTGCAACAACTGCTCGCGATCCGGACGCGTGCTCAGTTGCGAATCGATCTCCGGGAAATCGAGCCGGTCTTTGCCGGTGCTGACTTCGTAAAGAAGTTTGCCGAGACTGAAAACGTCGGCCTGCGGCGTTCCCGGTCCTTCCGGCGGCACGTAACCCTCCGTTCCGACAAACGATTGCTGACCGCTCGCCGCGACCAGGCCGATGTCAGCGAGCTTCGGCACACCGTCGATGAAAATAATGTTCGACGGTTTGATGTCGCGATGAGTCAGCCCGTGGCCATGCAATGCTTCCAATGCTTCGGTCAGGGAAACGCCGAGCTGGATCGATTCGACGGCGGAGAGTCGTTTGTGGCGCGCGAGATCGCTTTTCAAAGTGCGCGGCTCGTAATTGACGATGTCGATGTTGCGTCCGTCCCGATGATCGTCCGCCAGCTCCATGCTGTAATAGAGATGCTCGGCGGTGCGACCGACGTGCAGAATGTCCACGAAACCGGCGTGTCCGCGCGAGATAGGCTCGAATGCGGACATTCCTTCAAACTCACGCAGAAACGCGCGCTCGCTTTCAAATGTGCTGCGGTAAACGATTTTTACTGCACGCAACCCGCCGGTGACGGTACGGGCCATCCAGATTTCGCCATAAGCGCCGCGGCCGACCACACGCAACAGTTCGTGGTCGGGAACGACTGGAATCTGAGCAGAAACTTGATCCGGAATGGCGCCGATTTTACACGGGCGCAACCGCTGAGGCAATTCCCTCGAAATCGCCCAGATCAGCGACCGGCTTTCTCCAGTGCTCGGATCTCCTTCTTTAAGACAGCGCCGACGCGGTGCCGGGCAAGATAGACCTGGCCCACGCTGACCCGCAGCTGCTCGGCCACTTTCTGGGCCGGCCATTCTTTGCGTACGTAGCAATCAAAAATCTGAAATTGTTTCGGATCGACCTTCTTTTTCACGCGCGCGATTGCGCCCTCGAACAAGTTTTCTTTCCACTCCGCTTCCCAAACCGCGTCGAGATCGGCCACGCGCGAGTCGGGAACACGTTCGATGGTCGCCGTCAACCGATCTTCGGCGGCGCGCGGCGGCTTGGCATTTCCAGGTTCGCGTTTGCGGAATTGATCGACAATTCGCCAGCGCGTGATTTGCAAGAGCCAGCCTTTAAACGACCCAACCGCCGGATCGTATTTCAGTTTCTCGACATTCTTGGCGACGGTGATGATTGTTTCCTGCACGACCTCCTGCGCTTCCGCGTCGGTCAGGCCGGACTTCCGCGCGGCGGAATAAATCAGCTTCCAATACGAATCGAAAAACTCTTGCCAGTGTTTTCGATCGTTCCAATCGGCCAGACGCTCGACGAGGCTGCGACGCGTTGCCACCAGTCCGGTCTTTTTCATGGGTCGTTAACGTCCGCCTGATAGCAGAAGAAAGGATCGATTTCACGAAAGATTTGCGGTCGACTCGCGTATTCACAACATGAAAATCCCAGCGTCACTTTCCAAACTCCCCGAACTGATTCTTCGCCCCTTGGTTTTGCTGGGCAGAGGTGTTGTGAAAATCTGGTTCGCCATCTTCGGGCGCTTTTCCTGGAGCCCGCCCGGTTGGTTTTCACAAAGTCGCTCCGGGTGGTCGCGTTTCAGCGACGCTCGTCCGCGAACGACTGCATCGATCCTCATCGCGGTCTTCTTGATCACGTGCGGATCGATCTGGAGCTGGAAGTGGTATCAAAGCCGTCCCAAACCACACCGAGTTTCCGCGACGGTTGCGACGATTTCCGTCACTAAACTGGACAAGGACCTGCAATATCCGTCGTTAGTTATTCGATTCAGCGACCCTGCGGCGCGCTTGGAAGATCTCAAGAAGACGTCACTGGAGGGAGTTCGCCTTGAACCGCAAATCGCCGGCGCTTGGTCGTGGAACTCGGACCGGGAGCTGGTGTTTCGTCCGACCGAAGATTGGCCGGCCGATCGCAAATTTCAGATCACGTTCGACAGGAAATTTTTTCCGGAGCAGGTGTTGATGGAACGGCAGGTTTATGAAACGAAGACTCCTCAGTTCTCGATTTCGATCTCGCAGTTGGAGCTTTATCAGGACCCGACAAATGCCAAGGAACGCCAGGTCACGGCAACGCTAGAGCTGACTCACGCAGTCGAGCCAGGCGAGCTGGATCGACATATCAAGCTGACAATGATCGGCGGTTCGGCGGTTTTTCCGCCGTCGGACCAGCCGCCGCATTTCACGCTCACCTATGGATTGCATCATCGGCTGGCGTATCTGCGCAGCTCAAAGGTCGCGCTTCCGGAAAAAGAAGATTTCATGAAGGTCGAAGTCGGCAGCGGCATCCGCACGACGCAGGGCGGCGCGCAAACTCGCGAAGCCGTCGAACAGAAAATCCAGATCCCGTCGGTCGCGACGGCGTTTCAGATCAAGGAGATCGAAGGAAACATCGCGCGAGAAAACAACGGCGAACCCGAACAAGTCCTGATTCTCAGCACGACGGCGGACATCAGCACTAAAGATTTGTCCAAGGCGATCAAGGTTTGGCTCTTGCCGAAGCGAGAAGCTGAAGCATCCGATGAGGAGTCGTCCGATTCCGAAAGCGCCGATTCAAGCGATACCGAGAGCACGGCGAGTAGCGATTCGGAAGAATCCGAACAAACGACCGAATCGAAAAAGACGGAGCCGAAGTGGGAAAGCGCAACCGACGTTCCGGACGAAATTCTCGAACGGGCCAAACCAGTTCAATTCACGGCCCTGCTGTCTGAAAAGGCGCAAGATCGACAACATGCGTTTCGCGTTCGCGTTGAAAGCGAAGGCGAACTTTACGTACGAGTAGCCAAAGGCGTGAAAGCGTTCGGCGATTATCCACTGGCCGAAGATTTCAACGCGGTCGTCGCGGTCCCGGAGCTTCCGCGTGAGGTCCAGATCGAGAGTCAGGGCGGATTGCTGGCGCTCAACGGCGAGAAAAAATTATCGATTCGCTCTCGTGGCCTGGCGGCGATTGAATATGAGATCGCGCGCGTCGCGACCACGCAGATTAATCACCTCGTCAGCCAGACCGAAGGCAAATTCGAGAACCCGGAGTTCAAGGATCCTCATCTGTTCAATCGGGAAAATATTTCTCGCATCGCCGTTCAGCATCAACCGATCGCGCTCGAGAACAAATGGAAAGCAAACTACTCGGCGTTCGATCTTGCCGAACAATTGCGTAAACCGGCGGACGGCGGAAGTGAGCGTGGGTTGTTCTTTTTGATCGCGCGCGCTTGGGACCCCGATAAGAAGAAACCGATCAGCGAGATCAAAGACAGCCGGTTCCTGCTCGTTACCGACATTGGAATCGTGACCAAGAAGAGCACCGGCGGCGCGAGTGACGTTTTTCTGGTTTCGGTCAAGACCGGCAAACCAATCGCCGACGCAACGGTCGAGATCCTGGGCAAGAACGGCCTTCCGATTCAAACCGCCAAAACCGCGGCGGACGGTCATTGCGCTTTCCCATCCGTCGAAAAATCCGAGCGCGAAAAATCGCCTGTCGCGTTTGTTGCTCGCAACGGCGACGACATCGCGTTCATGCCGTTCGCTAGCGAAGACCGCGTCCTGAATTTCTCGCGGTTCGACATCGAGGGCACCGAGAACATTAGACCGGAAGGACTCGACGCGTTTGTTTTCACGGAGCGCGGCGTTTACCGGCCGGGCGACGAGATTCATGCCGGCGTGATCGTCAAACAGCGTAATTGGCGGGGAAATCTCAAGGGCCTCCCGGTTGAAACTGAAGTGGTCGACGCGCGCGACCTGAAAGTGCAGACGAAAAAAATCACGCTGCCGGAGAGCGGCTTCATCGAATTGAGTTACCAGACCGCGAACGAATCGCCGACGGGCACCTACACGATCAATGTCTACGTGATTAAGAACAATAAGCGCGACATCTTGCTCGGATCGACAACTGCGAGCGTAAAGGAGTTCTTGCCCGATCGGATGAAGATCGAGACGCGGCTTTCCAAAGGCGCGCCGCGCGGCTGGATCACTCCGAACGACGTCCATGCCACCATCATCCTCGCCAATCTTTACGGAACGCCCGCGACAGAGCGGCGCGTGACTGGAAAGGTCGAGCTCGAGCCCGCGGCGTTTTCATTCCCGGAGTTTCGCGATTTCACATTTTTCGATCCGCTCATCGACGAAAAGAAAACGCGTTCCGAGCAAACAACCGATCTCGGTGAACAGAAGACTGACAACGGCGGACATGCCGAGTTTGATTTGCAGCTCGAACGTTTCGCCGATTCAACCTACGCGATGCGATTCATCGCCGAGGGTTTCGAAGGCGAAGGCGGCCGCAGCGTCACCGGCTATGTCAACGCGCTCGTATCCGCGTTGCCTTACGTCATCGGTTACAAGGCCGATGGTGATCTTCGTTACATCGACATGACCAAGCCGCGTGCGGTCGATTTGATCGCAGTTGATCCGCAGCTCAATCGGATCGCGGTCGAAAACGTCATGCTCAACGTCACCGCGCAGGAATACGTTTCCGTGCTCAAGAAGCAAGAGAACGGCAATTACGCTTACGAGTCCGTTCTGCGCGAACGGCCGATGAAATCCGAAAAGATCGCGGTGGCTGCGACCGGACTTCATTACGCGCTGCCGACCGCTGAGCCGGGCGATTACGTGCTCGAGTTACGCGACGACAAAAACCGTATCCTCAGCAAACTTAATTTCTCGGTAGTCGGTCAGGGACAGGTCGCGCGATCGCTGGAAAGAAACGCCGAGCTTCAGATCAAGCTCGACCGCAAGCAATACAATCCCGGCGAGGACATCGCAGTCAGTATCGTCGCGCCCTACAGCGGCAGCGGCCTGATCACGATCGAGCGGGAGAAGGTTTACGCCTACGCCTGGTTCCAAACCAATACCGCCAGCAGCATCCAGCACATTCGTTTACCGGAAGATTTTGAAGGCAGCGGTTACATCAACGTCGCGTTCGTGCGCGGACTTGATTCCAAAGAAATCTTCGTCAGCCCGCTCAGCTATGGCGTGGTCTCATTCACCGCCAATGTCGAGAAACGCCGGCTTAAGATCGACATCGACAGCGCGGCCACGGTAAAACCGGGCGACGCGCTGCACATCGGTTACAAAACCGATCGGCCGTCAAAGATTGTGGTCTTCGCGGTTGATCAGGGAATTTTGCAGGTCACCGATTACAAAACGCCGAACCCGCTCGCGTATTTCTTCCGCAAATGCGCGCTCGGTGTCGAGACCGCGCAGATTGTCGATCTTATCATTCCGGAATTCTCGCTGCTTCGATCGCTGTCCGCATTCGGCGGCGACGGTGGCGAAGAGAAGAGATTGAATCCCTTCCGGCGCATCACTGAAAAGCCGGTCGTGTTCTGGTCGGGGATCCTCGACGCCGATCCGACCCGCCGTGAAGTCGTTTACAACGTGCCGGATTTCTTTGACGGCACTTTGAAAATAATGGCGCTCGCGGTTTCAAGCGACACGATCGGTTCGTCCGATCGCGACTCGCTCATTCGCGGACCGTTTGTGATCACGCCAAGTGTGCCCGTGTTGGCCGTGCCCGGTGACGAGTTCGAAGCGGGCGTGACGGTCGCCAACAACGTCGAAGGTTCCGGCGCGGAGGCCGAGATCGAGCTGCGCACCGAAACTTCGCCACAATTGTCTGTCAAAGGTCAGGCGAGCCAGAAGTTGAAGATCGCGGAGGGGTACGAGAAGAGCGTAACCTTCCGATTCTACGTGAACGACGCGCTCGGCTCGGGCGAAATTAAATTCATCGCCAGCCGAAACCGAATTGAAACGCACCGGCGAGCGACGCTCAGTGTCCGGCCGGCTGTTCCTTACGTGACCGATGTTCGCAGCGGCAGTTTCAAAAAGGCGAGCATCGATCTTCCAATCAAACGTCAGATTTATTCGGAATTCGCAAAGCGCGACGCGGCACTTTCCGCGGTGCCGCTCGGTTTGGCGCATGGTTTAGACGCTTATCTGAGAAATTTTCCGTACGGTTGCAGCGAACAGCTGACCAGTGGCGCGTTTTGCCGGCTGGTCTTGGCGAACGAGGCCGACTTCGGGCTGAATCGTGCGGAAGTGAACGCGCAAATGGAAAAGACGTTCAACATTCTCCGCCGGCGGCAGAATGCTCAGGGCCAGTTCGGATATTGGGCGCCGGAGAACGGCGAACACATCAGTTTCAATTCAGCCTACGTGATGGATTTCCTGAGCGACGCAAAAGCCGCGGGTTTTCCACCGCCTGCGGAAATGTTCGCGACTGGTCTGCGCAGTTTGCAACGAATGGTCGCCAAAACGCCGTCCGATCTGATCGACGCGCGTCGAATTGCCTACGCAATCTACGTCCTCACCCGCGAAGGCGTCATCACCACTAATTACATTCTCAATCTTCGTGATTATCTCGATAAGAAGCACGCCGGCGAATGGGAGAACGATCTCACTGGCGTTTACCTCGCCGGCTCGCTCAAGCTTCTTCATAAAGACAAGGAAGCCGAAGCTTTGATCGACAACTTCAAGATCGACAATAAGGCCGAGCGCACCTACGAAGATTTTTGCCAACCGCTCGGCGCCAATTCGCAATACATTACTGTTCTCGCGCGCCAATTTCCCGCGCGGCTAAAGAAAATTTCAGCGAATCAGTTCGAACAAATCCTGAAACCAATCGGCGACGGCCAATTCAACACCCTGTCTGCGGCCTACGCCGTTCAGGCGTTGAAGGCGTATTCGCACGTGATCGCGCAAAATCCTCCGCAACTGACAATCGCTGAAGTTCACGAAGACAAACGCGAAGTCAGTCTGGCCAGTGCCGCGAAATTGTTGCAACGCGCGCCGTTTTCAAAAGACGCGACTGGGCTGCGATTCAAGAGCGCGCCGCCAATCAGCGGACCGGGCGCATTTTATCAGGTCGTCGAAGCTGGATACGATCGACGCACTCCGGACAAACCGCTTAACGAGGGCTTGGAGGTCTTCCGCGAATTGCTCGACAAGGACCATAAACCGGTCACACAGACAAAAATTGGGGAGGCGGTTCACGTTCGGGTGCGCGTGCGCAGCACCAAGAGTGACACGTTGACCAATGTCGCGGTGATCGATCTGCTACCGGGCGGATTTGAAGTGATCGGCTCTTCTCTGCAGCCCGGGGTCTCTTCGATCAACGGAGTGGATTACGTCGATGTTCGCGAGGATCGCGCGATCTTCTTTGCGACCGCGACCGAAAACGTTCTCGAGATCAATTACGAGATTAAGTCGACCAACCGCGGTGAGTTCGTTGTTCCGCCGGTGTTTGCCGAATCGATGTACGAACGAAACATCAAAGGCCGCGGAATTGGCGGCAGAATCACGGTGACGGAATGAAACGCGTTCGCCAACTTCTGCGACCGGTCCTGATCACCTGCGCGTTAATCGCGCTGGTGTGGCTTGCGCTGCCGAAACCGCCATTGCTCGATGGCGTTTCGTTCTCGCAATGCGTGCGAGATCGTAACGGTGAACTGCTTCGCGTGACGCTGGCGTCTGACCAGAAGTTTCGAATTTGGGCGCCGCTGTCGGAAATTTCGCCGGAACTGATCGATGCAACGCTTCGTTACGAAGACAAATATTTCGCGCGACATCCTGGCGTGAACCCAATCGCGCTGGCTCGATCAGGATTTGGATTGCTTCGTGGCAGCGCGCGGACTGGCGCGTCGACCATCACCATGCAGGTCGCACGTTTGCGTTTTCATCTCCAAACGCGGACACCGCCCGGAAAATTTCGCCAGATCGTGCGAGCTCTCGAACTAGAGCGGCATTACTCGAAATCGGAAATTCTGGAGGCGTATCTGAATCTCGCGCCTTATGGGCGCAACATCGAAGGCGTCGGCGCGGCCAGTCAGATTTATTTTGGGAAAAGCGCCAATCAATTGTCTGGACCGGAATCGATTTCATTGTCCGTAATTCCGCAAAGCCCAACTCGGCGCGCGTTGCACGCCGATCGCGACAACCGTTCGCTCAACGCTGCCCAGGAAAATTGGTACGATCGAGCCAAGGTCGAGCCGAAGTCTTCGGCTCGAGAATTCAGCGCACGCTCCGAAGCAGACCGAATCTTTTTCGCACCGCATTTTGTTCAGCAGGTTCTCGCGACCAACAATGGCCGCGCCGCGGTGATCACGACGCTTGATCTGCAAAGGCAGGAACTGATCGAGCGACGAATCGCCGATTACATCCGAACAAATCGGAATCGCGGGTTTCAGAACGCGGCTGCGATGTTGGTCGACACAAGAAACATGGACGTGCTCGCGCAAGTCGGTTCGGCGGACTTCTTCAATGCGGAAATCCAGGGACAAGTCGACGGAACGCGCAGCCCACGCTCGCCCGGTTCGACTCTGAAGCCGTTTGTTTACGCGCTCGCGCTCGAACAAGGCCTGATTCATCCGTTGTCGATTCTGGCCGATGCGCCGCGAAGCTTCGGCGATTACAATCCGGAAAATTTCGATCGCGATTTTCTCGGGCCAATCCGGGCCTGCGACGCGCTAGCCCGCAGCCGCAACCTTCCCGCGGTTGAACTGGCGTCGCAGTTAACGAATCCGACGCTTTACGAATTTCTGCGCGGTGCCGGAGTATCACTGCCTCGCTCCGAGCCGCTTTACGGTCTGGCACTTCCACTCGGCGGCGTGGAAATAAAAATGGAAGATCTGGTCCGGCTTTACGCCGCGCTCGCTCACAATGGCGAGTTGCTTCCGCTTCGCCGAACGAAATCCGACCCGGTTCCCACGCGCGGCCGCCAACTCCTGACTCCCGAGGCCGCATTCCTGACGCTGGAAATGCTGAACGTTCCACGCCCCGAGATCAGTTTTTCAGATTCTAGCAACGTCGCGCCGGTGTTTTGGAAAACCGGGACCTCGCACGGCTTTCACGACGCATGGTCGATTGCAGCTTTCAATCATTACGTTCTCGCGGTTTGGGTCGGCAATTTCGATGGCAAACCAAATCCGGCGTTCATCGGACGCTCGGCGGCAGCGCCGCTCCTGTTTCAAATCATCGATGCCCTTCGCGCGAGCTGGCCCGAACAGAACGAGCCGCACTCTCCGCCGCCGAACGCGAATTTGAAGCGCGTGGAATTCTGCGCGGTGTCCGGCGATCTGCCGGGACTACATTGCACCCATCGAGTCGAAGGCTGGTTCATCCCCGGAATCTCGCCGATCAAAACCTGTGACGTGCATCAGGAAATTTTGGTCGATATGGCAACCGGCTTGCGAGTGCCGATCGATGACGGAACGCGCCAACTCCGGCGTGAAGTTTATGAATTCTGGCCGAGCGATCTTTTGAAGCTTTTTGAGAGGGCGGGGCTTCCGCGAAACGCGCCTCCACCATTTTTGCCGGGAACCGAATCCGAATTCGCGGCCAGAAGCGGAAATCCACCGAAGATTATTTCGCCGTCCGACGCCCACGCGACCCTGCTCGGCGCCTCGAATGAAATCCCGTTGCGCGCGAAAACGGATGCGGACGTGCGCGAGATTTACTGGTTTGCGGACAAAAACTTTATTGGAAAATCACGCGCAGCTGACGTTCTGGGCTGGAAATCTCCGCCCGGCAATTACCAATTGATTGCGCTCGACGATCACGGCCGCTCCGGGTCCTGTCGCGTGGATATTCGCTGATCGAAGCGCATTGCGACTGCAAGAGACCGCCGCTACAGGTAAAATGTGTCTCGGCAATACACGCTGCATCGCCCCGCAAGGTCGACATCGATCCACATCGATTACGCAGCGGAACTGAATGAACAGCAACTCGCCGCGGTTACCGCGCCGCCTGGACCGCAGCTGATTATCGCTGGCGCTGGCTCTGGCAAAACGCGCACCCTGACCTATCGCGTCGCATATCTTCTCGAGAACGGAATCGATCCCCGAAACATCTTGCTGCTCACCTTCACCAACAAGGCCGCGCGCCAAATGCTCGATCGAGTTACGAACCTGTTGCCGATCGATGCCAGCGGAATCTGGGGCGGAACGTTTCATTCGGTTGGGAATCGGATCCTGCGCCGGCACGGCAGCGCGATCGGCTACAACAGCGGTTTCACCATCATGGACCGCGAAGATCAGAAGGATCTGATCAACACCGTCGTGGTCAACGCGGGCATCGATCCGAAAGAGATCCGGTTTCCAAAAGGTGATGTCCTCGCGGAGATTTTCAGTTTCGTCATCAACACCGAGACGTCGATGGAGGAGTTGCTGGCGGAAAAGTTTCCCTACTTCCTGCCGCTGCTCGAGAAGATCAAAGACGTTCAGGAGCGCTACGAAAAAAAGAAGAAGGCTACGAACTCGATGGACTTCGACGATCTGCTCCAGAAAACGCTCACGATGTTACAGCAGCACGAAAACATCTCGGAATTTTATCGTCGGCAGTTTCAATTCATCCTGGTCGATGAATATCAGGACACGAACAAGATCCAGGCTGACCTGATCGATTTACTCGCGAGCGAGCATCGCAACGTCATGGTCGTGGGCGACGACGCGCAGTCGATCTATTCCTGGCGCGGCGCTAATTTCCAAAACATTCTCGAGTTCCCGAAGCGTTACCCGGATGCGCAGGTATTTAAGATCGAGATGAATTACCGGAGCGTGCCGGAGATCCTGGAAGTCGCGAACGCGGCGATCGTGGCCAACGTCGATCAATTCAAAAAGAACCTCCAGTCAACTCGCGAATCGAGCGCAGCGAAGCCGGGAATCGTCGCGCTCAATGACGGCAATGAGCAGGCGCAGTTTGTGGCCCAACGAATTCTCGAGCTGCGGGACGAAGATGTCGATCTGAACGAGGTCGCCGTGCTCTACCGAGCGCATTATCACGCTCTGGAATTGCAGCTCGAACTCTCGCGCCGCGGAATTCCGTATCAGATCACCAGCGGGATTCGCTTTTTCGAACAAGCTCACATCAAGGACGTGATTTCGTTTTTGCGACTTGTGGCGAACCCGCGGGACGAGGTCGCGTTCAAGCGAATGGGGAAACTGCTGCCCGGCATTGGAAATCGCAGCGCCGATAATCTTTGGAGCGCATGGGATGAATCGCTAAGCGAGCGCGGCGAGGTCACATCATGGAGCGAACGATTGCTACCGATGAACGTGAGCGCGAAATCGAAGAAACATTGGACGCAGCTCGCGCACACTCTGGATGAAATTGCGCCCGGCGGTCAGCCGAACCCGCCGTCGGAAATGATCGCGTCGGTCGTAGAAGCGATTTATGACGACTACGCGAAGGTGAATTTCACGAACTATGAATTGCGAAAGGAAGATCTGACTCAGCTGGCGGCGTTTGCCCGGCAATTCAAAGACTTGAACGATTTTCTCTCGCAACTGGCGCTCATCAGCAACGTGGATGCGGAAGCCGCGCCGAATCAAACCGCCGACCGAGAAGCGGTGAACTTGTCGACGGTTCATCAAGCCAAAGGGCTTGAGTTTCACACCGTGTTCGTGATCTGGTTGACTGACGGAATGTTTCCGAGCAGCCGCTCAATGGACGACCGGAAAGATTTGGAAGAGGAACGACGGCTTTTTTACGTGGCGGTTACGCGAGCAAAGGATGAGCTTTATCTCACTTATCCGCACATGCGCTTGACCGGCGGGTATGGCGATATTTTCCAGCGACCCTCCCGATTCTTAAAAGAAATTCCAAACAAGCTCGTCGAAGACTGGCAGGTGCAACGGGGTTAACAGTTCAGGGAATGCAGCTTTCGCCGGAGAAAAAAATCGCGGGTGTCCTGACGCCATTGTTTGGGTTGCGTAGCGAAAACGATCTTGGAATCGGCGATGTCGCCGTATTGCGCGAATTCATCGACTGGGCGGCGGAGATCGGATTCAAACTCGTGCAGCTGTTGCCGATCAATGAAATGGGCGCGGACAACAGTCCCTACAACGCGATCAGCGCCATGGCGATTGAGCCGACGACGTTGTATCTCGCGCCTGGCTCGCCCGAAGACTTGAGCCGTGAGGATTTCGACGCGGTCGTGGCCAATGTCGATCTCTCGAAGCTTCGGCGAAGCAAAGTACGATATGGCGACGTACGAAAGCTGAAACGTCGTTTACTTGAGAAAGCGTTTGCCGCTTTTCGCAGTAGCGCGTCCGAAGATCGACAATCGCGTTTTCGAAAGTTTTGCGATCGCGAATCGCTTTGGGTGAATGATTACGTTCTTTTTCGGGCCCTGGTCGACGCGAATGGCGGTTATGAAGCGTGGGACCAATGGCCCAAAGAACAGCGCACGGTCGCATCAGCGCGAGCGTGGTTGGACCAACAAACGCCCGAGCGACAAAGAGAACATACCGAACGCGAGGATTTTTTTCGTTACGTGCAATGGGTCGCGCACGATCAATGGTCGGCAATCAAGCGGTATGCTGAACAGATAAACGTAGCGTTGATGGGCGATATTCCATTCGGTGTCAGCTATTACAGCGCCGATGTTTTCACCCGTCCGGACCAATTTGCGCTCGACTGGTCCGGTGGCGCACCCGCGGAAACGCATTTCAAAGACGATCGGTTCACTCAAAAATGGGGCCAGAACTGGGGAATTCCGCTTTATCGATGGTCCGCTATGCGCGAGCGAAACTTAGATTGGTGGCGTCAACGGGTTCGCGTGGTCGCACATTGTTTTCATCTATTTCGGATCGACCATGTTCTCGGCTTTTATCGGATCTACGCGTTTCCTTGGCGGCCGCAGCAAAACCGGAAATTTCTGGAACTGGATTGGAATCAGATGATCGAGAAGACCGGCGGTCGCGCGCCGCATTTCCACCCGCGCGAAGATTTTGGTCCGGAAAATTCTGAAGCGAACCGACGTCAGGGCGAGGAATATCTTCGCGCCGTGCTTGAAGAATCTGGCGACGCTCGCGTAATCGGCGAAGATCTCGGCACCGTCCCGGATTACGTGCGGCCGAGTTTGCGCTCGTTAGGCATCGCCGGTTTCAAAATTCCGCAATGGGAATTCTATAACGGCCGTGTAACGCCCGGCTCGGAATACGAGCGCTTATCGGTAGCGACCTACGCAACTCATGACCATCCCCCACTCCGAGCAATGTGGGAGGAGGCATTCACTGGGAGCGGTGACACCGCCGATCAAGCGCGCTCCGATCTTGAGAAGATCGCGATCTTCGCAGAATTCAAACGCGCGGGACAGGAGCTCGATTTTGAGCGCGATTTTTATCCGGCGATCATGCATGCGCTGTTCAAATCCGAGTCGTGGCTCGCGGTGGTGATGATTACCGATCTCCTCGCCCGGAAATATCGGTTCAACGTGCCCGGAGTCAGCGCGACGTCGAACTGGACGCGCCGAATGCAACGAAGCATTTCGCAATTGCGCGGGAGCCCAAAAGAGCGAAAACGAATGGAATCTATTCGCACGCTATTAGAGGAAACAGGACGGCTCTGAAATCCCTGTTTTACGTCCGGCACTTCCGCCGCTAATTAAAAAGCATGAAGTCTCCGATTAAAGTCGCTGTTACCGGCGCCGCCGGACAGATTGGCTACGCTCTGGTTTTTCGGATCGCCTCCGGCCAAGTGTTTGGACCGGACCAGCCGGTCGCGTTGCATCTCATCGAAATCCCCGCCGCGCTGAACGCGCTCGAAGGCGTCGTGATGGAATTGCACGACTGCGCGTTTCCACTCTTGCAATCGATCGTCCCCGCGGCCGACCTCGATGAAGGTTTTCGGGACATCAACTGGGCGTTGCTGGTCGGTAGCGTACCGCGGAAAGCCGGAATGGAGCGCAAAGACTTGCTTGGCATCAACGGCAAAATTTTTGTCGGACAAGGAAAAGCGATTGAGAAAAACGCGTCGGCCGACGTTCGCATTCTCGTTGTCGGCAATCCCTGTAACACCAATTGCCTGATCGCGATGAACAACGCGAAAGAAATTCCGAAGAACCGCTGGTTCGCCATGACCCGCCTCGACGAAAACCGCGCTCGAGCCCAGCTTGCGCACAAAGCCGGAGTCGAAATCAGCCGCGTCACGAACATGACGATCTGGGGAAATCATTCGTCCACGCAATATCCGGACTTCTACAATGCGAAGATCGACAACAAGCCCGCTGACAAAGTCATTGGCGACGAAAAATGGTTAAAAGAGGACTTCATCGCCGCAGTGCAGCAGCGCGGCGCAGCCATCATCAAAGCGCGCGGTCTTTCCTCAGCCGCCTCAGCGGCGAACGCGGTCATCGATACGGTTCGTTCTCTGACCAACGATACGCCGAAAGATGATTGGCACAGCGTGGGGATTTGTTCGGATGGAAGTTACGGCGTCGAGAAAGACTTGATATCGTCGTTTCCGCTGCGCGTGCGGAGCGCGAAACTAGAGATAGTGCAGAAACTTCCGGTCAACGATTTCAGCCGCGGCAAGATCGACAAATCAGTCGCCGAGTTGAAGGAAGAGAAGTCGATGGTCGCGGATTTGTTGTAGCGGCGATCTATTACCGCCGTCGGCGCTCGCAGAACGCCGCTACAGTTTCAGCTTTTCGCCGGTCAATCGCTCGAACGCTTCCACGTATTTCGCCGCTGTTCGCGCGATGACGTCGCCGGGTAGTTTCGGGCCGGGCGCAGTCTTGTTCCAATCGAGCGTCTCGAGATAATCGCGAACGAATTGTTTATCGAAACTCGGCGGACTCTGGCCCTCGGCATAATGATCCGCCGGCCAGTATCGCGACGAATCCGGGGTTAGCACCTCATCGATCAAAAGCAATTTGTCGTCGATGGTTCCGAATTCGAATTTTGTGTCGGCGAGAATGATCCCCTTCTTTTCCGCATGATCGCGGCCGGCGGAATAGATTTCCAGACTCAGCGCCTTCACTTGGTTGGCAACATCTTCGCCGAGAATTTCAGCGCACCGCTTCATGTCGATGTTTTCGTCATGTCCGGTATCGGCTTTGGTTGCCGGTGTAAAAATCGGTTCGGGCAATTTCGACGCCTGCTTCAAACCCGCCGGCAGTTTGATTCCGCAGACGCTTTGCGATTGCTGGTATTCCTTCCAACCCGAACCAGCCAGGTAACCGCGCACGACGCACTCGACGGCCAGCGGCTTCGTTTTTTTCACGATCATGGAACGGCCTTCGACCTGCTCACGAAACGGACGCAATTGTTTGGGAAAAACGTTGAAATCGGTAGTGACGAAATGGTTGTCGATCTTGCCAAACTTGTTGAACCAAAACGCCGAGAGCTGATTTAGCACCGCGCCTTTTTTCGGGATCGGGTCCGGCAGAATGACGTCGAAGGCCGAGATGCGATCGGTCGCGATAAAGAGCAGAGTGTCGCCGAGGTCGAAAACTTCACGGACTTTCCCGCTGCGCAGTTTATTGATTCCCGGAAGATCGACAATCGATTGTGCGTCGGTTTGCATTTACCATTCTTCGCCATGGCTGGATTAATCGTCAAACCCCGCGCGCGGATTTTACACGGCCACGACTGGGTCTTCTCCAGCGAGGTGCTCAAAGTTTTCGGTAAACCGGCCGATGGCGACGTGATTTCGCTCAAAGACGGCCGCGACAAGTTGATCGGCAGCGCAATTTACAATTCTAAATCCCAGATCGTGGCCCGCCGATTTTCCCGGCAACGTCAAGACCTCGATCTCGATTTCTTCAAACGCCGAATTGCCCAAGCTTCCGATTACCGCGATCGGCGAAAGATCGATCCGAACCTGCGGCGAATCGTTTGGAGCGAGAGCGATGGACTTCCAGGCGTGATTCTCGATCGCTACGGCGAATATTTCGTTCTCCAAACCCTGACGATGGCGATGGATTTGAAGAAACCGCTGATCATCGCCGCGATTGTCGATCTTTTCGGATGGAAAACTATTATTGAGCGAAACGATTCACCGGCACGGAAAGCCGAAGGACTCGAACTTCGTACCGGCGTTTTGGAGGGAACCGCGCTGACCGGACTAATCTCGATCGAAATCGATGGTTTGAAGTTGGATGTCGATCTTTTGCGCGGGCAGAAGACCGGATTTTATCTCGATCAGGCGGCGAACTATTCCGTGGTCGGGAAGTTCGCTCACGATCGCCGCGTTTTGGATTGTTTCGCGAACCAGGGAGCATTTGCGCTGGCGTGTGCGCGCGCCGGCGGCGCCGACGTGGCGGCTGTCGAAGAGAATTCCGAGAACATTGCGGCCGGAAAACAAAACGCCGAACGAAACGGTCTCAAGGTGCGATGGATCGAGCAGGATGTGTTCGCATTTCTCCGTGGCGCGGAGAAAGCGGAAGCGGAATACGATCTGATCGTTCTCGATCCGCCATCGTTCACCAGAACGAAGAGCGGTCTTGGCGATGCACTTCGCGGTTATCGCGAACTGCATCTTCGCGCCTTCAAGCTTCTTTCCAAAGATGGTCTGCTCGCCACGTTTTCCTGTTCGCATCACGTAAGCGACGACTCATTTGTAAAGACGATTACGGACGCTTTAGTCGATGCGCGACGTTCAGCCCGGCGATTGCGCCGATTCGAACAAGCGCTTGATCATCCGGTGTTGCCGACGATTCCCGAGACCGAATATTTCAAAGGTTTCCTTCTCGAAATGATGCCCGGCCGTTGATGTCGAGTGCGAGCCGCACTGTCACATTGCGAAAAGAATTGGAAATCCGCTCGCCGGTCGTTAATATCCGCCCAGCGGTAACCGCTCGAGAGGTGAGAAACGATTGAAGAAGTTTGACATGCCGGAAAAAATTCGACCGATCGAACAAATGCTGGAACTGAGTGAAGAGGAGCCGCTTTCCCCGGAACATCTCGATTCCCAGGTGCAGAAGGCGCAGGACCAACTCCTTCAGCTCAAACGGCAACAGGATCAGATCGAAAAACAAAAGCGCGAGCTGGAGGAACTGAGCCGGAAACAGGAGGAACTAGAGCGCGGCCGGGCCGAGATGAGCGACAAGCTCACGCGTTCGCTTGTAGTCCTGGAACGCGAAGCCTATGACGCGCAAAAACGTCTCGAGCAACTCCGCGCGATGCGGGAAAGCTTCGGACAACACTTAGAGTTGATCGAGGCGATCGATCCGAAAAGCTGGAATCCGTCGGACTTGCATAAGGAATTGAGCCGGGCCCTAAGTACGGTGGAAGGCGCGCGCGTGGAATTCTCTCAACAGCGCAGCCGGTTGCAGGCAAGCGGCGAAGGTGAAGAGGCCGAGCCGCTCGCCGAAGTAGAACCGGTTTTTTCCAATGCCGGCCGTTCGGTGGTGCAATGGATGAAGATCGGATTCGCCTTCAGTTTGCCCTTGATCGTTTTCGGGTTTATCGCGCTCTTCCTTTTTTTCTGGATGGCGTCAACCGGCCGGTGACGCTGCATGCATCGACGTTCGCCTAGATCGACAACCGCGCTCGATCAAACCAAAGAAGCTTTGGCGCGTCAGGAATCCGAACTGCGCGACCAGATGGACAAACTCCAGCGGATGATCGACGATGCACCGCGAGTGGCTGAAGAGGCCGAAAAACGGCAACGCGAAGAGTTACTCATGCGCGCGAGCCAGGGCGGCAGCCGGCTTGATGTCTCATTGACTTTGCAAGACTGGCGGCGAGGCGAAGCCGGAGTGGCCCGGCCTCGGGGTTCGCTTCGAAAACAGCGGCGCGAAGGCCGAATTGTTTTTGTTGTGCTGGTGATTGCACTTTTGGCGGCGGCCATTTGGTTACTCAATCACCTCCATTTCTAATTTATGGCCAAAGCAACCGATCTCGACGTTGGATACGTGTCGAAACTGGCCCGGCTGAATTTGAGTGACGAAGAGACGCGCCTTTTCCAAAAGCAACTGGCCGACGTTTTAAAATACGCGGAGAAGCTGCGCGAGGTGGACGTCAGCCGCGTCGAAGCAGCCGCTCACGCCGTCCCGATGTTCAACGTCTTTCGCGAAGACGAGCCCCATCCGTGGTTCACGGCCGAGGAAGCGCTCAGCAACGCGCCCCACAAAGCGAATCAGCTTTTCATCGTTACCAAAGTCGTCGAATGAGCCGGGCCGATCTGCCGGCGCTGACCATCGCCGATCTCCAATCCCGTCTTCGCCGCAAAGAAATTTCGCCGAGAAATGTGCTCGAATCGGTCCGCGCGCGTATTGACGCGGTCGAATCCAAAATCGACGCCTACCTCTCGATCGATTTCGAGGCTGCGTTGAAGGAAGCCGAAAAAGCAGATGTCGATCTTCCACTCGGCGGCGTGCCGATTGCGGTCAAAGACATCATTAACGTCATCGGCCAGCCGTGCACCTGCGGCTCGAAGATTCTGGGAAATTATCGATCGCCCTACGACGCGACAGTGATCAAGAAACTGCGCGCGGCCGGAGCGATTCCATTTGGCAAAACCAACATGGACGAGTTCGCAATGGGCTCGTCCACTGAAAACTCGAGCGTGAAAGTGACGCGTAACCCCTGGGACTTGTCGCGCGTGCCCGGCGGGTCGAGCGGCGGCTCAGCAGCCGCAGTCGCGGCCGATGCGGCATTCGGCGGACTCGGCACCGACACCGGCGGATCGATTCGGCAACCGGCTTCGCTTTGCGGCATTGTCGGGGTGAAACCAAGCTATGGTCGCGTGTCGCGATTCGGTGTGACCGCGTTCGCTTCTTCGCTCGATCAGGTCGGTCCGCTCACCAAAACCGTGCGCGATTCGGCGATGATCATGAACGCGATGGCCGGTCACGATCCATACGATTCGACGTCGTTGCCCGACGCGGTTCCTGATTACACAAAAAATCTCGGACGCGATTTGAAGGGAATGCGATTGGGATTGCCAAAGGAGTACATGATCGAAGGGATCGACCTGCAGGTGAGATCGGCTGTCGATGCTGCGATCAAACAACTGCAATCGCTCGGCGCAGAAATTGTCGATGTTACCTTGCCGCACACCGATTACGGGATCGCGGTTTATTATTTTCTGGCAACGGCGGAAGCGTCAGCCAACCTCGCTCGGTTCGACGGTGTTCGTTATGGCTATCGCGCGAAAGATCCCAAAGATTTGCTCGATCATTACGGGCGCACGCGCGGGGAAGGTTTCGGTCAGGAAGTGAAACGGCGCATTATTCTCGGCACTTATGTGCTGAGTTCCGGTTATTACGACGCCTACTACGTTCGCGCCCAGAAAGTCCGTGAGCTGATCCGACAGGACTTCGTCAAGGCGTTCGAAAAAGTGGACGCGATCGTCTCGCCGACTTCCCCGGTGCCGGCGTTCAAACTCGGCGAGCGTACCGCCGATCCGCTGGCGATGTATCTGGCGGATGTTTTCACGAACACCGGAAATCTCGCCGGCATTTGCGGGATCAGTGTGCCGTGCGGCTTGGCCAAAGTGAACGGCAGCCAGTTACCGATCGGTCTCCAGATTTTGGGCAAAGCTCTCCATGAAGCGCGCATTTTCCAAGTCGCGCACGCTTACGAGCAAAGTACCGACTGGCACAAACAACGGCCGAAGATTTAGAGCGGAGCCGATGGCCGGGATTGAACCGGCGACCTACGGTTTACGAAACCGTTGCTCTACCAGCTGAGCTACATCGGCGCGCGGGAGCGGCAAAGATTACATTCGTTGGCATCGGACTCAAGCGGCTTACGTTCCGGACGAACATGAATCGGCTGGAAGAAATTCTCGCGGCTAAACGGAACGAGATCGAGTGGTTGAAGCCGCGCGCAGCCGAGTTGGATCGACAAGCGCGAGCGCGAACCGATTTCCGCGGTTTTCGCGCGGCGATTCAATCGAACGATAACAGGATTGCGGTCATCGCGGAGATCAAAAAAGCGTCGCCATCGGCCGGCGTGATCGCGGAATCGTTCGAACCAGTTGAGATCGCGAGACAGTATGAGCGAGCTGGCGCGAACGCGATTTCCGTTTTAACCGACACGAAGTTCTTTCAGGGCAGTTTGGAACATCTGACAAAAGTGCGCGACGCAGTTTCAATTCCATTGTTGCGGAAGGATTTCATTTGGGATCGCGTGCAAATTGCGGAATCGGCGGCCAACGGAGCGGACGCGATTCTCCTAATTGTGGCGGCGTTGACCCAGGATCAGCTGGTTCGCGCGCTCAAAGCCGCCAAAGAATATCGCCTCGACCCGCTCGTCGAAGTCCACAGTGGCGATGAATTACAACGCGCGCTGGAAGCCGGAGCGGAAACGATCGGAATCAACAATCGCGACCTGACCACGTTCGAAGTCGATCTTAGTGTCACCGAAAAACTGTGCCACGAAGTGCCGGACGAAGTTGTGCTCGTTAGCGAAAGCGGAATCAAAACGGCGGCCGATGTTGCAAGGGTAAGAGCATGCGGGGCGGATGCAGTTCTCGTCGGCGAAGCCCTGATGCGTGGCGAAATTTCAACCGAACAACTACGCGACGGGTGTTGACGGCTTGGTCGCGAACGCGCGCCGAATTGATCGCCAGATTCCGCGCGGGCTAACACTCGCACCGGCGCGGGCGACCAGGACCGGACAATTAGCGTGATTAAGGATGCTCCGAGTCAGATCGCCCATAATGTAATGCCGTAACATGCCGCGCGCCTGCGAGGAACCGGTAACGATCAACTCGTAATTTCGCTCGCGCGCTTCGGCGAAAACCTGTTCGACCACGATTCCATGCCGAACGCGCACTTCTGCAGACACGCCGAGTTCTTCCAGATCTTCTTTTTGAGCCCGCAGATTGATCCCGAGTTCTGAGTTTGATTCGAGCAATCGGGTCACATCTTCCTCGAGTCGCACCAGATCGGCGTAAATCGCGGGCGGCTCAGCCATAACATGAAGCAAGGTGATCGACGCTCCAACGGCCTTCGCAAGTTGGCCGGTCAATTGCAACGCTGCTTCAATGAATTCCTTGCCGCCGGTGCAAACCAGGAAACGTTTCAGCTCCGCCCATTCGCCCATTGCCACGAGTACCGGCGGCGAAATGGATTTGATCACTTCATACATCTTCTCGGAGCGCCAATGCGGACCGGTCGAGCCCGTTCTGCGCGCACCGATGATCACGAGATCGTATTTTGACTTGGTCGTTTCATCGACAATCTGGCGAACGGGATCGCCGGCGCCGACCACGATTTGAGGCGAGACATTTTTCTCGCGGAGCCATTGAGCTTGTTTTTCCAACGCTGAGCGCAAGGCGGGCTCATCCGTGGATTTTTCGGCGATGCCGAGAAGGGTCGCCTCAGCTTGCAGCGGCGCGGCCAGCATTGAGCCGAGCTTGGTCGCGCTGTCGGCGGCCGGCATTCCATCGCTGCAAATCAAAATCTTCATCGCGGTTACAATTTGTGGCCGGTGAAAAGCGTGTAAATAACAATGGCCGCACCGATTAGTGGCAATGGGACGAACGCCAGCCGGATTTTCGGTCCCGCAAAATATTGAGTCGAAATCGCGCCGATCTGGGCGCCGATCGCTGCGCCGGTGTGCATCACCAGCGCGATGAGAATGTCGACGTTGCCTTTGACCGCGTGGCTGAATGTTCCATAACTGGCCGAGATAATGATTTCGAAAAGATCGGTGCCGACCGCGAGATGAGTTGGGATTCCGAGCACGTAAACCATCGACGGCATCCGGATGTAACCGGCGCCGCCGCCGAGAAAACCGCTGAACAATCCGCCAACAAACGCGACCGCCAAAATTATCCAAAGCGAAATCCGCACGCCAGAGACCGGCAGATGGATGATGGGCGCGAGTTTCAGTCGCTGAATCGCGCGAGTGACGTGTTGGAAGGCGGAGCGATCCTGTTTAGCACCTTTGGCCGAGGCCGGCGGCAACGGCTTTTTCGAGGCGAGCGTTTTCCTACTTTCCCAAATCATGAAGCTCGAGATGCTCACGTAGACGGCGATCGAAACGATGCTCACCACCAAATTGACGTTGCCGGCGCGTTTCAACATTTGAATGAGCTGCGCGCCGACTTCCGCGCCACCGATCGTGCCGAAAGCCATGATCAACCCGAGCTTAAGATCGACATTTCCCAACGCGCGGTGGCGCTTGGCCGCAACCACGGATTTGCCGACGATGTGCGCCAGATCGGTGCCGACGGCGAAGTTCCAATCAAGTCCAACTGCGCGCAACGCCGGGCCGGCGATAAAACTTCCCCCCACGCCGAAGAACCCGCCGAGTATTCCAATCAAGAACCCGATCACCGCGAGATAAATCGGGCTGATGTGTGCGCCGGAAATCGGAAACAACATAATTATTCGGAACGCCCTCGGAGCAACCGGAGCAGAAATGTGGTCACGTTCTCGAGCAGAACAGCTTGTCCAATGATGAGCAGGATCGACACGCCGGCGTAAGTGTATCGATGGTTCACCTCAAGCTGCCGCAAACCGTTGCCGAGAAAATGCAGCACCAGAAAAAAATAGGCGATTACCAGCACGGCGTAGACGGCCAATTCGATCAAGAATGCGCGCAGGGTTTTGATCGTTTCCGTTTTCATCCGTTCCAGATGCTTCGCTTTGAACCGAAATTACGGTCGGGTGGAATTTTCACAAAGGTCAAATTCCGTTGCGCCGTCATGCGTTTGTCCTTAGGTTTTGTCTCACTCAACGAGACAAAACATGGCCGACGCCGCAAATAAATATCCGGAAAACGCTGCCGGAAAATTTTATGTCGACGAGCAATGCATCGACTGCGATTTGTGTCGCGAGACCGGTCCGGCGAATTTTAAACGAAACGACGACGGCGGCCATTCCTACGTCTACAAACAGCCGGAAAATCCGGAGGAAGAAGGTCTCTGCAAAGAAGCAATGGAAGGCTGCCCCGTCGAGGCGATCGGCAACGACGGCGCGTAAGATTTTCTCTGTAGCGG
The DNA here is from genome assembly GCA_035948375.1 of Chthoniobacterales bacterium. Classification (GTDB taxonomy): domain Bacteria; phylum Verrucomicrobiota; class Verrucomicrobiia; order Chthoniobacterales; family UBA10450; genus AV40. Next base: position 11,040 of record DASZJH010000008.1, on the reverse strand, counting down.
CGGTCTGTGACCGCCGAACCAAATGGCTAATCAAAGCTCTCGGCGCTCACAAAGCGCCGCTACAATTCCGATCGCTCTTACAATTGCCGGTTCCGACAGCAGCGCCGGCGCTGGCATTCAAGCCGATCTCAAAACGTTCAGCGCGTTCAAGGTTTACGGATTGAGCGCAGTGACCTGCGTGGTCGCGGAAATTCCCGGCAAAGTTTCGCGAATCGAGCCGATCAGCCCCGAAATGGTTCACGAGCAGATCGAAGTTGTCGCGAAAAGTTTTCCGATCGCGGCGATTAAGACCGGTTTGCTTTATTCGGCCGCGATCATTTCCGCCGTTGTCCAAACGATTGTCGATCTTGGACGCGACATTCCGCTAGTGGTCGATCCGGTAATCACAGCGACCAGTCGCGATCGGCTTCTCAATCCCGATGCAATCGATGCCTACCGAAATGAATTGTTTCCGATCGCTTCGTTGATCACACCGAATCTTGATGAGGCCGTGCAATTGGGGGCTGACAAAATTCGAGATCGCGAATCAATGGAGCGCGCCGGCCGCGAGTTAGCGCGCAAATTCAAAATTGCAATTTTGCTAAAGGGTGGACATCTGCCGGGCGACAATGCTGTCGATCTTTTATTCGCTGACGGCAAGATCACAGAATTTTCTGCGGCGTTCGTTCGCGATGTCGCGACGCACGGAACTGGCTGCACTTATTCCGCGGCGATCACCGCGGGATTGGCAAAGGGTTTGCCGTTAGTGGATGCGATCGGCGACGCGAAAAAATTTGTGACCCGCGCAATTCAAAATCATCTCCGATGGGATGATGTTCACGCATTAAAGCATTAGCGGCGTTTTTTCTTTAGTTTTTTCCAGCGCTTGAGCTGCATCGCTTCTTCCGCGGCGGCCGTTTCCGCCTGTTTCTTGCTTCGGCCGCGTCCTTTGCCGAGCACGATTCCTTCCCAGACTGCTTGCACGAGGAATCGCTTGTCGTGTTCGGGACCGCTTTGGGAAAGAACTTCGTAGACCGGGCTCCGCGGTGAAATGCCTTGCAACAACTCCTGCAAGTGTCCCTTGGGATTAATATCGACCGGTTCCTTCGCCAGCTGAGCCAAATCCGCTTTCGCTTGGTCCAAAATAAATTTCTTCGTCTTTTCCAATCCGCCGTCGAGATAGATTGCGCCGATCAGTGCTTCAAATGCATCGGCCAGTGTCGATGTTCGGGCGCGGCCGCCGCTGGCTTCTTCGCCCCGCCCCATTAAAAGGAACTGGCCGAGATCAAGCGCGGCAGCGTGGGCTTTCAGTGCATCTCGCGAGACCAGGCGCGAACGCAATTTCGTCAGCTGACCTTCCGGTTGGTCTTTAAAATGTCCGAAAAGATATTCGGTGATGATGAGTTGAAGAATCGCGTCGCCCAAAAATTCGAGGCGTTGATTATCGAAATGCCGTTGCTGGGTCTCGTGGCCGAGGCTCGGATGGGTTAGCGCTTCGGCGAGTAAGAGTGGATTGCGAAATTTGTAGCCGATTCGGTCTTCCAGCGGGTGCACTTCAGTGCTTCTGATAAATCTCGAGCGACGTCACAACGTCAAGCGCGCGCTGCAGAACCGAATCGCGCGAGGGTCCCTGCCGGGCGCGGTTGCGACGTTGGGCGTCGGGAATGTCGATCTCTGGATTTGTTCCTGCAATCAATGCCGCTTCGTTCAGGTGCGGCCGTTCCGTTTCGTAAACAAACGGGCTCATTCCTTTTTCCCCGCTAAGCCGAAAGATCTGGCGCTTTTCGACGGCGGACATTTCGACCGGCAAATCCGGCTTCACACCGGCCGGAAACAATGGCTGTCCGTCGGGAAGAACTGCTTCCGCAGCCGCGACCCGCAAAATTTTGCCGCTCGGTAATGGCAGATCGGAATATTCGACCGCGCGGCCTGCGCTCGGCTGACCGATAACCAGCGCCTTATCGTAAAGCTTGAGCACACCGGCGAGCGCTTCGGCACCGCCGGCCGTGTCGCCATCGGCGAGGACCACGATCAGACCCTGAAAAGACGGATCGCGATCGGAAGTAAATTGCCGATCTTGGCGCGCACCCTGTTTGCGCACAGTAAAGAGAGGTTTCCCTTTGGGACAAAAACGTTTCGCGAACTCGGCCGCGACGCCGAAGTCGCTCGCGTTACTCGCCCGAAGATCGACGATTATCGCGTCGGCCTTTTTTTGTGCGAACTCCTGCAGTTTTTTGTCGAGCTCCTTGAGATTTGCATTGTTGAACTCGCCCACTCGCAGATAACCGATGTGTCCTTCGAAAATCTCGCTGTAGAACGGACTGCCAGGCTCAGCCGTTGCGCTGTCTCGGCTCGGCAGAAGCCTTAATCCGCCGGGTATGCGAACCAGCAAGCCGGTGAGCGTAGCGCGATTCAACTCCGCTTCGGTGAGCGCGTCCGGGCTGGTGAAGTTGCTTTTTAAAAGCGAGATCGCAGACTGCAGATCGGCCTCGCCTAACGAGTTGACGATTTGCTCGTTCGTCGGATTGGCCGATGGCGACGGTGTTGGAGATTTGGCTGAAGCGGGACTGCTCGTTGTCGGCGCCGATGACGGCGCCGGCGCTTGGCCGTGGAGTTGCACCGCAAGTAAGACCGAAATCGCCGTTATCCTCGCCCAATTGAACATCACTTGATTGTTAGCTGCTCGTCGCGTTTAGAGCAATATCGCGCCGGTAGTGACAACCGTCGAAATGAATGCGCGGCACCGCCTCATAAGCGCGCTTCCGCGCACTCGCGATGGTCGGTCCGAGAGCGGTCACTGCCAGAACGCGCCCGCCGGCGGTGACAGTCTCACCACCAATCTTTTTTGTTCCGGCATGAAAAACCTGAACGTCTTCCAATTTTGCGGCCTCGTCCAAACCCGAAATCTTTTTCCCGGTTTCGTAGTTTCCCGGATAGCCGCCTGAAGCCAGCACCACCGTGACGGAAGCGCGTTCGTCCCACTCGATTGAATGTTTGTCGATCTTGCCATCGATCGTTGCCTCCAATAGCGGCACCAAATCGGATTTCATTCGCGGTAAAAGCGCCTGTGTTTCCGGATCGCCGAATCGGCAGTTGAACTCGAGCACGCGCGAACCGTCGGTCGTGATCATCAATCCCGGATACAATAGCCCGCAATAAATGACGCCTTCCTTGGCCAATCCATCCAACAGCGGCTGCATGATTTCTTTCTCGAGCTCCGACTGCAACTGCGCGTTCCAATTATTGGCCGGACTGAAAGCGCCCATCCCGCCGGTGTTTGGGCCTTGATCGCCGTCGAACACGCGTTTGTGGTCGCGGGCCGATTCCAGTAGCCGATAATTCTTTCCGTCGACCAGTGCGTGCAAAGAACATTCGGTTCCGCGCAAGAATTCTTCGATCACGATGCGGCGGCCAGCTTCACCGAATCGGCGCTCGTTCATCATCGCACTGATGGTCGCCTTGGCTGCCTGGGAATCGGACGCGATGATCACGCCCTTTCCGAGCGCGAGTCCATCGGCTTTAATCACGACCGGAAATTTTAACTGTTCGCAATATCGCAACGCCTCCTCGCTGTCTGAAAACGTCCGCGCGTCCGCTGTTGGAATTTTTCTCGCGCGCATCAATTCCTTCGCGAAAATCTTGGACGATTCGAGGCGCGCGGCAGATTTGGTGGGGCCGAAAATGCGCAACTTCTCCGCCGTAAAAAGATCGACGATCCCCATCGCCAGCGGATCGTCCGGCCCGACCACGGTTAGATCGACATCGTTTTGTTTGGCAAGATCACGCAACTGCAGCAAATCGGTCGCCGGAATCGCGACGTTATCCGCGATGCTCGCCGTGCCCGCATTTCCCGGGGCGCAAAAAATCCGATCGACCGCCGGCGACTGCTTCAATTTCCAAGTCAGCGCGTGCTCGCGCCCGCCGCCGCCGATGACGAGAATTTTCACGAGAGGCGTGAGCGTGATTCAGCGCAAAATGAAAGGCAAGCCGAGATCAATCGCGGGGACGCGATTCCGCCGGAGAGATCGACAATTCCAACTTCTCGGTGTGGCGAACGATCAGCATTTTCGATTCGACCCCGATCTGCTCCGCCATTAGCAGCTTGTGCAGTTCGTGAATGTTGGCTACCGGTTCGCCGTTGAAAGCCACGATCACGTCGCCGTCGCGTAATCCGGCCTTCACTGCCGGGCTTTCGTTTTCCACTGAGACAACCAGCACTCCTGTCTCGCGCGGCAAATTATAAAAACGAACGATTCGTCGATGAATCGGCACGTCCTGGCCGGCGACGCCGATGTAGCTGCGCCGGATTCTTCCGTCCTTGATCAGCCAACCCGCGACAAACCGCGCGGTGTTGCTGGCAATGGCGAAACAAATTCCCTGCGCTGGACGAATCATCGCCGTGTTAACGCCGATCACTTCGCCTGCCGAATTCACCAGCGGTCCGCCAGAGTTGCCCGGATTCAAAGCCGCGTCGGTTTGAATGACGTTATCAATCAAACGACCGGACTGCGCGTGCATCGAACGTCCCAGCGCGCTGATCACCCCAGCGGTCACGCTTGCCTGGAATCCGAGCGGATTACCAATCGCGATCACAATTTGTCCGACCCGCAAACTCTCCGAGTCAGCCAGTCGGACATGGACGAGATTCGGCGCGTCGATTCGCACAATAGCGAGGTCGGTGTCGGGATCATCGCCGACAAGCTGAGCTGGATATTCGCGCCCGTCTGGCAAATTGACCGTAATCGCACTCGAATCATGAACCACGTGGCTGTTGGTCAAAATGAATCCGTCCGGTGCGATGAGGAATCCCGAGCCGCTTCCACCGATCTCGCTCGGACCGCGACGCGCGTTGATCCGTTGTTTGATGTCGATCTTCACCACCGCAGGCGCGACGCGAGCGACCGCGGCGACGACCGTGCGTGAATATTCGTCGAGCAAAGCCGAATCGTTCGGGTGCGCGGCGGCATCGGCAGGGATCGCCCGGCTGTCAGCGGTGGTTTCGTCTAAAAGCAATTCCAATGACATATCCAAATCTCGGATACAGACGCATCTAGTCAAACAGCCTAACGTGGTCATACAGGCTTCTTGGTTCGTTACCTGCGGGCTTGCACGTAGATTGGTTGCGGCTTACAAAAGCGCATGGCTTCAGTGATGGATTCGCAGTGTCCTTCCCGGCTCGTGCTCGATCGGATCGCTGACAAGTGGACGGCCTTGGTCATTCAATTGCTGTCCAAGAAGACAATGCGCTACGCCGAGCTTCATCGCGAGATTGGCGGCATCTCCCAAAAGATGTTGACCCAAACCTTGCGCAGTCTGGAGCGGGACGGTTTGGTCGCACGGAAAGTTTATCCGGTCGTTCCGCCGCGGGTCGAATATTCCCTGTCGCGTTTGGGCCGTACCTTGATCGAACCGTTGCGCGGGCTTTGTCGCTGGTCGGAGAAACATCTGGCCGAGTTGCAGGCGAACCGCGCGAGAGCCAAAGCGAAACGCGACGAGCTTAAAGTTAATTGATCTCGGCTCGTTGCCGATTAGGCCGGTGAGAAAAACCGTAGGTCAGGGTTGACGTCGAAGGTTGAACGTTAAAGGTTGGGCGTTTTCCGGGAACAATGAGGGTTTCGTCGATCATATTCGCTGCAGCTCTTCTGGTCGGCTGTGCTGGGGATAAAACGCCGGCATGGGTTCGCGGCGCATTGAAGCAGCAGAACAAATGGGGCCATTACAGCGGCTACGTCGAAGCGCGCTGGGAAAACGACGGACGCTCGATGACGCTCCTAAGCGAGCTGCGCTACACCGACCCCGACGGCACGGTTTGGATCGCGCCAGCCGGATCGCAAGTGGATGGCGCATCTATTCCGCGATCGCTCTGGTCGCTCATGGGCGGACCGTTCGAAGGAAAATATCGGAACGCGTCGGTGTTGCACGATGTCTCCTACGACCAGAAGAATCGGCCACACGAAGTTTGCGACCGTATGTTTTACAACGCGATGCGTTGCAGCGGCGTGAGCGCAGTCGAAGCCGGCACGATGTATTACGCGCTACGAAAATTTGGGCATCATTGGAAAGCGCCGAAAGCCGAGCCGGTCAAAGTCGGGGAGGAGATCGTGGCGCGCGCCGAACCGGCGAACCAGGGCGATATTAACACGACCCGCGACTGGATCCGCAATTCAGATCCGAGTATGCAGCAGATCGAGCAACGCGCCGACGCGCCGACGCGCTGAGTTAATCCTTTCCGTCGCCACCATTCGCAGCGAACGGAAGCAAGGGCTGGTTGGAACCGTTCTTTTCCAAGGCGACGGCGAGCACCTCATCGACATTTTCCACCGGGACGAATTTCAATTTCTGTTTCGCCTCGTCGGGAACGTCGACCAAATCCTTCTCATTCAACTTCGGAATAATCACGGTCGAAATGCCAGCCCTCATCGCAGCCAGACTCTTTTCTTTTAGTCCGCCAATTGGCAAAACCAAACCGCGCAACGTGATCTCGCCAGTCATCGCGACATCGGGCCGCACCGGCTTGTTGGTGAACAATGAAGCAAGCGCGGTGAACATGGCGATGCCGGCCGACGGTCCGTCTTTCGGGACCGCGCCGGCTGGAACGTGCACGTGAATGTCCATCTCCGTGAAGTTTTCGGGACTGATCCCGATCTGTCCGTTGCGACTACGAACCAGGCTGAGCGCGGCTTGCACCGATTCTTTCATCACATTTCCGATTTGTCCGGTTAACGTGACGCTGCCTTTGCCGGGATAGCGAGTCGCTTCGATGTGCAGGACTTCGCCGCCGTACGGTGTATAGGCGAGACCGGTCACAACGCCCGGTTGACTTGTCTTCAATTTGCTCTCGCGCACATAACGCGCAGGTCCCAGCGTTTTCCCGACAAACTCCGGCGTGACATCGAGATGCGCGCATTCTCCACGCGCGCACTTGGCCGCGACGGATCGACAAATCGCGCCGATCTGCCGTTCGAGTTCGCGCACGCCGGCTTCATGAGTGTAATCGTTAATGATCTGGCGAATCGCGTCTTCCCGGAATTCGCATTGCTCGGGTTTGAGACCGTTTTCGTCGAGCTGCCGCCCGATCAGATAACGTTTCGCGATCTCGAGTTTTTCGCGTTCGGTATAACCTGGCAGCGAGATCACTTCGATCCGATCGCGCAGCGGCTCGGGCACGCCTTCGATGTAGTTCGCGGTGCCGATGAAAATGATTTGCGACAAATCGAACGGTACGTCGAGGTAACGATCGACAAACGCGTTATTCTGGCGGGGGTCGAGCACTTCGAGCATCGCGCTCGCCGGATCGCCCCGAAAATCCGCGCCGATCTTGTCGATCTCATCCAACATGAAAACCGGATTGCGAGTTCCAGCGCGACGCAGCTCCTGAATGATTCGCCCCGGCATCGAGCCGATGTAAGTCCGCCGATGTCCGCGAATCTCCGCTTCATCGCGCATCCCGCCGAGACTGATGCGGACGAACTTACGGCCAAGCGCGTCGGCGATCGATTGGCCGAGACTGGTTTTGCCGACGCCCGGCGGCCCGAGGAAACAAAGGATCGGTCCCTGCCCTTTCGGATTCAATTTCCGCACCGCGAGAAATTCGATCAGCCGGCGTTTCACTTTTTCGAGATCGTAATGGTCGCGATCGAGAATTTGCTGCGCCTGGTCGAGATCGAGATTGTCCTCGCTGAATTTGTTCCAGGGCAAGTCGGCGATGATCTCGATGTAACTGACGATCACTGAATATTCCGGACTGGCCGGTGGAATGAAATCGAGTCGCTTCAATTCGCGCTCGGCTTGCTTCATTACTTCGGGCGGCGGGTTCGCTTCCTTCAACCGCGTCCGTAGCTGTGCCATTTGTTCTTCGCTGCCGGTCTCGTCTTCACCCAGCTCGTGCTGGATCGCTTTGATTTGCGAACGCAGATACGCGCGCCGTTGCGCATCTGAAAACTGCGAGGCTACGTCCTTCTGCAATTTTTCCTGGATCTGCGCGATCTCGAGCTGCGCCGAAATATGCTTTTGTACCTCGCGCAGGCGCTTTTCAACATCGAGCTCTTCTAGAATTGCTTGCTTCTGAGCAACGTCGACGTTCAAGTTCGGCGCCAGGAAATCCGCGAGCTGCTCGGGATCGTTGATATTCAAGATCATCAAGCGCGCCTGCTCCGGCGTTTCCGGAGTCAGATCGAACAAGTGCGCAGCCGAGTCGCGCAAATTTCGAAACTCGGCTTCCCATTCCTTACTCTCCGCCGGCAGCTTCGATTCCAGCAAGTCGACTTCCGCCCGTACAAACGGCGACGTCGCCACGATCTTTCGCAATCGAAACCGGCGCAGGCCTTGGGCAATAATGAGGACGTGATCGTCCGCCTGGCGGATCATTTTCAGCACCAGCGCAGCCGTCCCGATGGGATAAAGATCCTGTGGCGCCGGATCGTCCTTCGCTTCATCGCGCTGCGTCACCAGACCGATTACTTTTGTGCGCGGCAATGTGTCGTCGAGTAATTCAATCGACGCCGGCCGCCGCACGTTCAATGGCATGATCGTTCCCGGGAAAACCACGAACCCGCGCACCGGCAGGATCGACAATTCCTCCGGAATCCGCGGCGCTTTACCTTGATCGGTAATGTCGGCCGCAATAGCCGACGATGTTGCGTCGCCGGATTTCATTTCCAGTTCGGCCGGCTGCAAAGAAAATGGCTGTTCGTTTGTCATGGTTGTTTGATCGGGAGTGAAATCCAGAGCAGACCGTTGCGCTGTTCGGCATGCGCTTGGTTGATCTCTACTTCGACCGGCAAAATCACCTCGCGTTCGAACGGACCGTAGTCGATCTCCATCGCCAGCAATCTCACCGCTCGGCCTTCGTCGTGTGATGGCTCGGGCAACTCGCGCGCGCCCCGAATCAACACTCGCTGCGGCTCGACAGTCAGGTCGATCCGCGACCGCTCGACGCCGGCAAGATCGACACAAATTCGGACGCAGGTCTCGCAGCGATAGGCATTGATCGCCGGCTCCCAGGTATGGGGCGCGAACTGAAACTGCGACCGCGCCAGCTCGTACGTGACGTCGTGCAACGCGCCGTGGAGCCAGCGCAACTTGATGCTGTCGATCGGGTCCATTTCAACAAAACCACTCCGCTTTCTATAATAGCTACGCGCAGCGCCGACTCAATGCGCGTCTCTTTCGAGGGAAGCGGCCGAAGCCGCTGTCGAGTTACGCTAGAATCCGCGGGATGAACGGAACTCACCCTTCTTCGGAATCCACCACTTCTTCAGGATAAACAAGACTGCTAAAGCGACAAGCGTTTGAGAAATCAGCGCCCACCATCCCAAGAATGTCGCTCGGTCCTGCAATGTGAGCACGCCTTGCACGATGAATAACTGAGCGATCACGATGTTCAGAAGAACATACCCGATATACCACGCCCAAATCAGCCGTCTGTAAAGTCAAGAAGCCACGCAAAGCAAAAAACTGCCGCAACCAGCGGTAGCAACGCTCCAACCGTGGTAGCGGAGTAGTCCGCCGGTACGGTCAAAGCCGTGAATTCCGGTCACGAATGCTATCGTCGAAACGACGGCAAAAAGAAGCACGATCCATTGACCAGTTGTTAGCCTTCGCATCCAGCCGTTCTCATTTTGTTTTCCCCGGACCCCACAAGGCGCGGCCGGGTTTGGCGTCGGTATGTTCGCCTTCCTTGATCACTTGCACGCCGTTGACGAAAACGTGTTTCACCCCGGTGGCGTATTGATGCGGTTTATCGAACGTGGCGTGATCAGTGATTGTTTTCGGATCGAACACCACAACGTCGGCGAACATTCCTTCCTTCAGCATCCCGCGATGATCGAGCTCGAGATTTTGCGCGGGTTGCGCGCTCAAACGCCGAATCGCTTCCGGCAACGTGATTACTTTTTCGTCGCGACAATATTTGCCGAGCACGCGCGCGAAACAGCCGTAAGCGCGCGGATGCGGATTCGATTTGGTGAACGGCGATTCCGGCGCCTGCGACGATTCATCGGAGCCGAACGAGATCCACGGTTTCTTTAATTCCTTCTTCACGTTTTCTTCCGACATGATGAAGTAAACCGTGCCGATCCGTGATTCGTCTTCGGCAACGAGATCCATCGCGGTCTCGATCGGATCTTTGCCGCGCATCTTTGCGACTTGGGCGAGCGTTTTGCCGGTAAGCGGCTTCAGTTTATCGGATTTAAACGCGCAGAGCAGGATGTTGTCCGGCGAACCGGCGCCAAGATAAAGGTTTTCCCATTTGTCGCTGTCGATCTTGACTTCGGCTCTGATTTTCTCGCGCGTCGCGTGATCGCGCAGTCGTTTGAACAATGCCTCGTAACCGCCGTCCTCAGTCCACGGCGGGAAACAGGCGTCGAGCCCAGTGCCGGCGGCGGTGTAAGTGTACATGTTGGCGCGAATCTTCAGCCCCTCGGCGCGTGCTTTCTCGATTCGCGTCAGAAACTCGTCCAGCTTCGGCCAATTTTTCTGGCCGGCGGCTTTGATGTGATAAACCTCCGCCGGAATGTTCGCTTCCCGCGCGATGCGCAGCAGTTCGTCGAACGCCTCAAAGAGCTGGTTCCCTTCGCTACGCATGTGCGAGATGTATTTGCCCTTGTATTTGGCGGCGACTTTGCACATCTCGATCAGTTCCTCGGTCTTTGCGTAAAACGCCGGCGGATAAATCAGTGAGGTACCGATGCCGAGCGCGCCCGCTTCCATTTCCTTCCGCACAAGCTCGCGCATCTGATCCATCTCGGCCGGCGTCGGAGCGCGATCGTCAAAACCAATCACGTACGCACGGACCGTCGTCGCGCCGAGGAACGACGCGACGTTACAGGAAATGCCGCGCTTCTCCAGATATTGAAGATATTCGGCGAGCGTGTTCCATTTAATGTCGTACTTGATGTCGCTCTGTTGCTTCAACGCATATTCGCGAAGTCGATCGTTCACCGGGCCCATCGATTCGCCTTCGCCCATGATCTCGGTCGTCACGCCCTGTCGCAGCTCGCTCTGCGATCGTCCATCTTGGATCAATGACTCGGTGGACCAGGAAAGCATGTTGATGAATCC
>DASZJH010000007.1:0-18588 GCA_035948375.1 Chthoniobacterales bacterium | reverse complement strand
GTGATGCAACCAATCATTAGAGCGGAAATGAAGGATAAGTATTTTTTCATATTAACAATTACGGTTTTGAAGGCTCAGACGGACTCGGTTATCTGCTCATTCAACGAAGTTTGAAGAGTTGTCCCATGATCCTCCCAGCCTTCTCAAGTTTGTTTAGTTTGTATTCTTTTTCGAATACTCTGAACTTGTCCAGCTCCATTCGTTGCAGCAAACTTCGATAGATCGACGCCATTATTTCGGCTGCGACCATCGATCTACGATCCTCCCGAGGTAAAGCTTCGGCAGCTCGCGAGAAAAATTGACGCGCACGGTCCGCTTCAAATTGCATTAATCGCACAAATCGGTCGTTGTATTGTCGATCTTGCAATTCCTTTTCCGAATAGCTGAAGCGCGCGAGATCTTCCAGGGGCAGATAGATTCGGCCGGCCACCAGGTCCTTCGCAACATCTCGAATAATATTCGTCGTTTGCAGGGCCAGGCCGAGCTGAATCGCGTATTCTTTGCAGGCCGGGTTGCGATAACCGAAAATTTCAATGCTCACCAAGCCCACCGCGCTGGCCACGCGATAACAATAGATCCGCAGCTCGTCGAAGGTTTGGTAACGCTGGATCGTCAGGTCCATTTCCACCCCGGCGACAATCTCCTCCAGCATTTCCGGAATAATCGCGTACTTTTTCATCAGGCTGCGCAGATCGGCCGCCAATTGGGACTCGTTAGGCTGGGGCGCCCGCAGCCATTCGCGCCATTCGCTCAAGCGTCGCCTTTTTTTGTCGCTGGCAACATCGATATCATCGGCAATGTCATCGATCACCCGACAGAAGGCATAAAACGTGGTTATGTCGCGCCGGCGCTCGCGCCCGAGCGAAACAAACGCTAGGGCGAGATTCGATTTGCTGGCCTTAGTGATTTTAGCCGCGTTCACACTCGCCATCTAATATTCGATCCACGCCTGTTGATAAACATGGCCCGTTTCGCCCTGCCGAAAGAGACAGACCCACGACGCGAGCAACCACCCGGTAATAAAGCCGCGGACGACCACAAAGAGCGATTTCCAAATAATCATCGCGAGCGCACGATCGGCGATCGCACCGCGCACAATCGCATCTGCCGTTGTGAGAAAGAAGAAATGGATCCCGCAAATGAGCAGGAACCAGCCGAAACGGCTGAGATTGTTCCGAATGAATTCACGGTGCGCTCGAATCGCTTCGCGTAACGTTTCATTATGCAGCGCGAGCGAAATTTGGACCGAACTAAAAGCAATGATCAATCCGCACATCACCCCGCGCTCGATCGGGAGATAATCGAGCACGTCAGGAATGTTCGTGAAGTAAGCGAGCAACAGCGGAAGCCTTAGAATCAAGATGCTCAACAGGACAACAATGCCCGCCCACTCCAAAACGTAACTGAACCGGCGCATGGCAAATCGAAAAAGCTCGCCTTCTTCAAAACTCAATCCGCGGATCCAGGCGAAGCAGACCGCGATGAGATAAACCTGGATGTAAACGCCGAAAAGATATTCAAAAATGAAGGCTGCTGCATCGATACTGGCCGATACCTGTAACACATCTGCTTCCGGTAAAAGTCCGCCCCAAATCGGCAGCGCCCAGTAGATGATCGGTTTCAACAAGGCCGCAATGGCGCTGAACAACAAAATCAAATAGAAAATGTAACCGCCAAAACGGAATCGCTTATGCAAAGCGTTGACCATCGCGCCATGCAACCCACGCCAGTTGATCAATATCATCACCGCCGCGATCGCCGAAAGCGGATACGTTGTCGTCGCGTTGTCGAAAATCCCTGCGACGCCTTCGACAGCGGGCAACGGAGCTTCGCTCCAAATATCCATGAACGTCGGCCAATGCCAGTTCGCGATAGACAAGAGCTGCGTTAGATCGACATCGGAGAAGCTCTCAATCGGAGTGAACGTTGAGAACTGAAAAATGAAGTAAGCGAACCCGAGCAACACGAACGTCAGCCAAATCCGCTTGTAACGAAGCAAACAGCGAAACCCGTCGCGCAACGCGAGTCGCACTGGATTAAAGAGCAGCAAAATGACGTAGCCGCTCAAAAATCCAAGAACGGGATAAAGCCGGGGCATGCTTGCGATCAGTGAACGGTGATCAATGAACCGTTCATCTAATCACCGACCACTGTTCATTGATCATCTTCATCTGATCAAGCCCCAGTGCGGAATGAATGGCCAGTAAACAAACAATCCGCGTCCCACCAGGTTTTTCTCCGGCACCGGTCCCCAATAGCGGCTGTCGTAGCTGTTGTAACTGTTGTCCCCCATCGCAAAATAGCTGTGCTCCGGGATCTGGAACGTCTTCGCCGGATCGGAAAGGTATTCGTGCCCAGGGCCGTAACCGCGGTAACCGTTTTTCGCGCTCATCACCCGCCCGAAACCAAAGCCTTCCGCAACCTTGCCATTTGCGTACAGCAACGGCGGCTGAATCCGAAGCGTATCGTCCGGCAATCCCGCGAGTCGTTTGATATAGAACGGCGCGCCCGTCTCGGGATCTTCCGGAATCAGTGGAATGTGCTTGGTCCGAAACACGAAAACGTCCCCGCGATGCGGTTTCACGAAATTATAGCTGAACTTGTCGACGAAAACCTGGTCGCCCGTGTCGACCGCGCCCCGCGCAATGACTTCGTTGCGTCGATAGCGAACACCGGGAGAGACTTTGAAATCGGCCCTCAGTTGATCAGGCGGACAATAAACCAAACGAGGCTTTTGATTTTGAAACGTGACTCGCGACCAGGTGAAGAAAAAGAAGAACTTCTTCTGTTCGATTTGCAGCACCTGGTCGTCCTGTTCAGAAACTACGTTGATGTAGTTGCGGCCGCGAAGAATGAATTCGGCAACTTGCCGAAACAGATTCGGAGGCGGCGCCGTCATCGGGCGACCGATGATGCCGTTGAGCGTCGGTTGCATCGAGCCGGTCGGAATTTTGAACGGCTGCAAAAAATAAGATCGGATTCCGACCGCGACGACAATCGCAACCAAAATCACCTCAACATTCTCCCGCCAGTGCGACTCCCAAGTAACCGGCGTGAGCTCATGTAACTTGGCGTCGAGTTCTTCGGCACGGCTCTCGATTTGTTTTCGATCGCGTTGTTTTAATGCGGCTCGAAGGCGGCGAATGTCCGCAGCGACCAGGTCGTAACTTTCCGGATCGAGAATATCGCGCTTGTAGCGCAGAAACTTCTGGGCATGACGCACCAAGAGTTTGCTGTGTTTGACGTAGCGCGGCGTAAACATGTCGATCTTACTGTGCCTTGAGCACTTCGATGAACGCTTCCTGCGGAATGTTGATCTTGCCAATGCTCTTCATTCGTTTCTTTCCTTCTTTTTGTTTCTCTAGCAGTTTGCGTTTCCGGGTAATATCGCCGCCGTAGCATTTCGCGGTGACATTTTTTCGCAAGGCGGAAACGCTCTCGCGGGCAATAATTTTCCCGCCGATCGCCGCCTGGATCGCCACCTGATAAAGCTGGCGAGGAATAACTTCCTTCAATTTCGCGGCCAGCTGGCGTCCCCTGCCCTCCGCGCGATCTTTGTGAACGATGGTCGAGAATGCATCGACAGGTTCGCCATTCACCAGCAGATCGAGCTTCACTAATTTCGAAGCGCGATAACCAGCATGCTCGTAATCCATCGAGCCGTAGCCGCGCGTGATCGACTTAATCTTGTCGTTGAAATCGACAAGGATCTCATTCAGCGGCAATTCGCAATGCAGCATCACCCGCCTCGTATCGAGCGTCTCGGTATGATCCATCGTGCCGCGCTTTTCCAAAATGAGTTGCAGCAAGTCGCCGATATTTTCGTTGGGACAAAGTACATACGCTTTCACAATCGGCTCGCGGATTTCCTCGATCTGGCTTGGATCTGGCAAGTGCGCGGGATTGTCGATCAAGAGCGTTTCGCCGCGCGTTGTCTCGACTTCGTAAACGACGCTCGGGCTCGTCGCGATGATGTCCATGTTGTATTCGCGACGCAACCGTTCCTGGATGATTTCCATGTGGAGAAGTCCAAGAAATCCGCAGCGAAATCCAAACCCGAGCGCGACCGAACTTTCCGGTGTGTAAACGAACGCGGAATCGTTCAGCCGCAGTTTGCCAATCGCGGTTTTCAAATGCTCGAAGTCGCCGGTGTTGATCGGATAAATTCCGCTGAAAACCATTGGGTGAATTTCCTGAAATCCCGGCAACGGTTCGCGCGCTGGATTTCGCTGGTCGGTGATGGTGTCGCCGATCTTCATATCGCTAACGGTTTTAACGTTTGCGATAAAGTAACCGACATCGCCGCCGCTCAGCTTCGACTGCACAAACATCTTGGGTGTAAACACGCCCACTTCCTTGATCTCGTAGCGTCCATCATTGCTCATCATCCGGATCGCCTGGCCCGGTTCCATCTTTCCCGACACCACGCGAACGTGACCAATTACTCCGCGATAGACATCGAAGACGGAATCGAACACCAGCGCGCGTAAAGTTTCGTCTTTCGGTTTTTCCGGCGCCGGAATCCGATGCACGATCGATTCCAAAATTTCGTCGACCCCAGTTCCCACTTTTGCGCTCGCGGCGATCGCTTCCTCAGCTGGAATCGCGAGAATTTCCTCGAGTTGACGCTTCACCGACGGCACATCGGCGTTCGGGAGATCGATCTTGTTGATCACCGGGACAATTGTCAGTCCTTGTTTGTGAGCGAGATGAACGTTCGCGACAGTTTGCGCTTCCACACCTTGCGCTGCATCGACAATTAGCAGCGCGCCTTCACACGCCGCGAGCGATCGCGAAACTTCGTAAGCGAAATCAACGTGGCCCGGCGTGTCGAGGAGGTTCAGTTGATAAGTCTGTCCGTCCTTCGCTCGATATTTCATCGTCACCGGATGCGCCTTAATCGTGATACCGCGCTCGCGCTCGAGGTCCATCGAATCGAGCAGTTGGTCCTGCTTGTCGCGTTCGTGAATCGTGCCCGTCGTCTCGAGCAATCGGTCCGACAATGTCGTCTTGCCGTGATCGATGTGCGCGATGATGCAAAAATTGCGCGTTAGTTCGATTCCCATGAAAGCCGCACTATGCAGGCCCTTTCTTCTCTTGTCATCCCGCGTGGTATGACATAGCAAATTACGTCGTGCCGAAGTTGATTCTCACTACGGAATCGCAGGGTAAAGTCGCTTACGAATTTGCCGAGCGTTCGATCACCATCGGTCGCGCGCCTGATAACATGATCGTGATCGACGATCCGTCGGCTTCGAGCCGCCACGCGCAAATGGAGTTAGTCGGCGAAACTTATCGACTCAAAGATCTTGAGTCGACTAAGGGCACTAAAGTGAACGGCGTCCCGATCACCGAAACGGTTTTGCGGTTCGAAGACCGTATCCGCTTCGGCGCGATCGAAGCGCGCTACGAACCGGACGTGCGCGGTTCGCAGCCGCTACCCGAGCTGGAATCGATCGAAGTGAAGCCCGCCGAAATGAGCGCGGCGCCGTCCGGTTTCGGAAATGCTTCGCCGTTTCGGCGAAGATCGACATCGCGTGACCAGATACAGCTGGCGGTCTTAGGCATCGCCGCAATTGCGGCCCTTACATTTCTTGGCGGCATGATCGCAGTGCTTTTCATGCACGCGCCCTGATTCGCCCTTTGTCATTCCGAGCGAAGTCGAGGAATGGAGCGAGTGGGACGAGCGACATGAACGGTTGCGCCGCGAGGGTAGCGGCGAGAGAGTCGGGAGACGAACGGTTCAATCGATCTGAAAAATCAAATGGTCAGAGATGTCTCGACTCCGCTCGACATGACAGAGAAACATAAACGTTTACTTCTTTTCGACATCGACGGCACGCTGATTCATTCCGGCGGCGCCGGCGTGGAAGCCCTGAAGCGCGCGCTTAAGGAACGTTTCAGTATCGAGGACGATCTTCACGACATCGAATTCGCTGGGATGACCGATTCCGGGATCGTGACCAGCATCTTGAACAAACACAAAATTCCGGCGAGCGCCGAAAACATCGCAGCCTTTCTCGACAGTTACGTCCATTTTCTTTCGTTCGAGCTGCCGCTTCGCAAAGGGAACCTGCTTCCGGGAGTGCTCGAGTTGCTTAAAAAATTGAAAACGCGTAAACACGTCGTACTCGGACTTTTGACCGGCAACGTTTCGCGTGGCGCTCAATTGAAGCTCGGACATTACGGGGTCTGGCATTTCTTTGAGTTTGGCGCGTTCGCCGACGATCATCACGACCGCAATCAGCTCGGCTCATTCGCCCGCGCCCGCGCAAAGGAAAAGCACGGCCGCGAATTTTCCACGGATGAGATCGACGTCATCGGCGATACGCCACGAGATATCGCCTGCGGAAAGGCACTTGGCGCGCGCACAATTGCAGTCGCGACCGGCAGTTGGAGCCGCGAAAAACTCGCACGACATGCTCCGGATGTTTTGATTGATGATTTTTCCGACGTTAACCGTCTAATTGATACGCTCGGTTGGTAAACGACCGGCGATCTTGGGTGAAGATGAAACAGGCCGCTCCAATTACTCGACCAATGCCAAAGAAAGATCGACCAAATGTTTTGCCTCTTGAAGGCGAGATCGACCTTCACGTTTCACCGGAGGTCGGTGAATCGCTGCGCCGTATGGTCGCGAAAAAGCCGCGCGAGTTGATTGTCGATCTTGCCAAGGTCACCTATCTCGACAGCTCCGGTCTCGCCGTTCTCATTGAGGCGATGCAGAACGTCCAGAAATACGGTGGCCGATTCGCGCTGGCCGGCGTTCAGGAAAGCGTCAAACAAATCTTCGACATCGTCCGGCTCGACCAAGTCTTCCAAATCTTTCCCGACGTCGACGCTGCACTCGCTGCGAAATAGGTCGAACGCTTTACGCGGCCCGAAGCAAAACCGCCAATGTTTGTTCGACGTTCTTCAAAATGTCGAATTGCGATGCGCGATCGACAATTGCTGATCTTGCGGTGCCGCGCCGGGATTCGTCGGACCAAAACCGAATCGCGTCGCGCAACGCCATGACGTGGTTTGGAAGATCGACGATCGATCCGTGAACGCCGTCTTCGATGATTTCGCTGAAGCCGTTGTCGCGCGTGGTGACGACCGGCAATCCCGAAGCAAGCGCTTCCAGACACGCGTTTGAAAATGGATCGTAGATGCTCGGCAAAATGAAAATATCAGCAGCCGCGTAAATCGGTAGCAGATCGACGACTTCGCCCAGAAAGCGCACCGGCTCGCGGGTGAAGAATCGTTTCGGCTTGTAGGCGCGCGCGTCTCCGCGACCGGCGACGAGCAAACGCAACTTTCGATCACCACAAAGTTCAAAAGCTTCAATCGCAAACCTCAATCCTTTTCGCTCCCAACCCGAGCCTACGAACAGCAGCGCTATCTCGTCTGGTTTCAGTTTCAAATCACTTCTCGCCCGCTCACGGAACCCGGGATCAAACCGAAACTTCTCCAGTGGCACCCCAGTCCGCACGATGTCGATCTTGTCGGCGGAATATCTGTAAAGGTCGACAATCTCGGTCTTCACCATTTGTGAATTGGCGATCACGCGCGCGGCGCCGCCTTTGGCGAAGAGCGATTCCTCGAGTTTCAAAATGTCCTGATGCTTGCGGTTAACCCCGCGAACAAATCGCTGCAGCGGCATCTCGAATTTTCGCCGACGATTGAGCCAGGCCTGATGGACGCCGTCCCCCGCGCGATAGACATCGCAACGCCATACCCGTTCGAGACTTATCAGAACATCGCAGCGCATCTGTGACCGGATATTTTCGAGCTCGTCGGCAAACCCGATCGGCGAAGTCGCGTTTAAACGTGTGATCGACCCAAGCGTCCATTCATTATCCGGCCAATCGCTCGTCGCAATCAGCTGCGCGTCGTGGCCAAGATCGACAATCCCCCTGGCCAGGCGTTTTACATAAGCTTCCGCTCCCCCGCTCGGCGAGTAGCCGCGGCGGACGAAAGCGATCTTGAGTTTGCCGTTCGACATCAAAACTATTCGCGAGAATAATTCCAACCCGATGTTAGGCGAAACGTTAAATGCAGACTTCTCGGAAAGCTCAGTCGGAACGCCGCACGTTCTGCCGAAGAGATTGCTCTACTCGATCTTCGCCCGTATCGGCGGTCACGGGCTGGATACCGATTCGTTCGAAGCCCTGCGCGCGTCATATCGCGGCAAGTTTCTGGGCAAAGCCGTCGCCTATGACAATCGGCAAACCGAAATCCCGACCCGCCTCATTCAATCCCTGCGCTGGCATCCGGTGCGGCTGATCTCCTTCATTGGTCGGCCTTATTACTATGGCGCAAAGAAAAAATATCTCGATCGGATCGCTTCACGGCATCTCGAGACCGGCCGCTACGATTTCTTCCATAGCTGGTCCGGCGATTGTTTGGAAACGTTGCGAGTCGCGAAGAAGAAGAAAATTCCGTCACTGATAGAGATTCCGACGTGGCATCGAGGAAGCCAGAAACCAGAGATCAGCGGTCAGCCGTCGGAAGTCAGGAAGAGTTTTAAGTCGCGTTTGCTGCTCGAACGCGAACGATTTCTCGAGGAATACGATCTCGCGACGCTGGTGGTCGTTCTATCCGAAAAGGCCGCTGAGTCTTTTCGGGCGGCAAGTTTCCCGGACGAGAAATTGTTCTATTTGCCGCGCGGCGTCGATGTCGATCGTTTCAAACCCGGGTCCGAGCCGGACGGGCGGAAGCGGCCGCCGATCTTTCGAGCGATCTTTTCCGGAGCGCTGATCGAGCGCAAAGGCATACATCATCTTCTGGAAGCGTGGCATCGGTTGAATCTGCGCGATGCCGAATTGTGGCTGCTTGGCAGTGTTCATGAAGAAGCGAAACACCATTTGAAGAAGTTCGGGCGCGAGAACGTTCGAGTGCTTGGTTTCAAACGCGATCTCGAAAATTATCTGAACCAGGGATCAGTTTACGTTTTTCCTTCGCGACTCGAAGGCAGCGCCAAAACAATTTACGAAGCGGCTGCCTGCGGGTTGCCGATGATCACCACGCGCGAAGCCGGCGACGTCGTCCGCGATGGCGTCGAAGGAATCATCGTTCAACCGGGAGATGTCGATGCAATCGCTGCCGCGATTGAGCATTTGTATCGTCATCCCGAAATCGTCGCGAGCATGGGCACTGCGGCGCGGCAACGAGTCGTGGACAATTTTACGTGGGACCATTATCGAACACGTTTGTTAGGCGCGTACGAGCGTGCGATCCAAATGTCGAATTGAACATTCTCTTCATCCAGCTCAAACGCATCGGCGATTTGATTTTGACGACGCCCGCCATCGCGGCGGTGCGCCAAAAATTTCCGGCCGCGAAATTGACGCTCGTCATTTCCGCGGAATGCAAAGCGCTGGCGCCGGCTATTGCTGGTGTGAACAAGCTTTTAGTCATGCCTCGCGGTCTCGCCGGACTCGGAACGGTGGCCGCGATTGCGCGCGGCAAATTCGATTACTGCGTCGACTTCACGCGGAACGATCGCTCGGCATTACTGGTGCTGCTTTCGCGGGCGAAAAAGCGGATCGTTTCGTTCCGGATCAAAGTGCGCTCGAAATTTCGGACGCGATTTTACAACGAGTTCGTCCCGCACCGAATGCGCGACATGCACACAGTCGATTATCATCTCGCGCTTCTTGAACCGCTTGGGATATCGAATGGATCGGGCGCGATTCAGTTGGAATTGCCTGCGCGCGCGCGTGACGCCGCCGCAAGTTTATTGGAACGAGCAGATGTTAGGAAACCATTGATCGTTTTTCACCCCGGTTCAGCCCGGCCTGAAAAATTTTGGAACGCGCAACGATGGGCTGAGGTCATCAACCACACCGGCGACAAGCACGATGTCGACCTTGTCTTGACCGGTGGAACTTCTTCGCTCGAGCAAACCCACATTGACGACATCAAATCGAAAGTGCGCAGTCGTGTTGTCGATCTTTCCGGCAAGACCGATTTTCTCACCCTGGCGGCGTTGATTGGCCGCGCACGATTGTTGATCACCGTCGATTCTGCACCGATGCATCTGGCGGCTGCGACCCGGACGCCGCAGGTCATTCTGTTCGGTCCGACTAATCCGTTTCATTGGCGACCGCGCGAAAGCGCGGCGTTGATTTTACATGGAACATCGACGTCGCCCGTCACCGAATTCGTCCCGAAGCAGCCGCGCATTCCGATGAACCAAATCTCGACGGAAGGGGTGATCGGTGCTATGGAGACGCTGTTATCGGCTCCGGCAACGTCGCCACGGTTATGAGCAAGGCAGAAGGCGCCAAAATAAAACTTTCGTTCTGGGAAACCATTCGACAGGCATGGGGTCCGTACCGGCGCCTTTACAGTTATGCCGGTCCCTACAAATGGCGTTTCGCGCTGGGACTCGCGTTTGGCGTCGCTTATGGTCTCCTCACTTCAGCTCTGCCGCTTTCCGTCCTCCAGGTTTCGAATTTCATTTTCCGCGGAGCGGCGCCTAATCCGCGCGCCATCATCGCGCATCGCGAAATACTGAACATCGGACCGCGGGTCGATTCGATCGTCTGGATCTGTTTGCTAATCCCGCTCGTGATGACCGTGCGCAGTCTTTGCTCCTACGGCAACGGTTACTACATGAACTGGGTGAGCAACAAAGTCGTGCAGGACGTTCGGAACCAATTGTTCGCGAAAATTGTGCGGCACTCGATGGACTTCTTCAATCGAATGCAAACCGGATTTCTCATGTCGCGCGTCGCCAACGACACGCGCAGTTTGCAACAAGCTCTGTCCAGCGTGAGCAGTGACATCTTCAAACAGCCGGTCACGATCGTCGGCGCGGTCATTGTGTTGCTCTTGATGGATTGGAAATTCACACTGGTGAGTTTGATCTTGTTTCCGATTTGTATCGTGCCGATTCGGATTTTCGGCCGGCGCGCGAGACAAGGGGTGCAGCTCGATCAACGCGGCTCCGGATTGATGTCGGTCACTATGCAAGAGAGTTTCGCCGGCATTCGCGTCATCAAATCGTTCGGACGTGAAGAACAACAAGAAAAAGCGTTTCGTCGCAGCTCGCAGTTGTCGTTTTCGAACACGATGCGCGTGGTCAAAGCGACCGAAGCGGTCGGACCGTTCGTAGAGATCATCGCCTCGGCCGGGGTGGGCCTCGCGCTGTTTTACGTTTACGCCGCGAATCTCGGCGCTGGACGTTTTCTCGGATTGATTTCCGGAATTTTTATCCTCTACGAACCGATCAAAACCTTGAGCAAGCTTCACATCGTGATGCAGCGCTCGCTCGGCGCCACCTCGCAGATTTTTTCGATTCTCGACTCCGTGCCTACGGTGCAAGACACGCCGAACGCAACCGAGCTGGTTTCGTCGCGCGGCGACATCGAGTTCGACAACGTGACGTTTCGTTACCCGACCGGTGTTGCGGATGCGGTCCAGACCGTCAATCTCCATATCGAGCCAGGAAAAACTTACGCGCTCGTCGGCGCCAGCGGCGCCGGAAAGAGCACGGTGCTATCGCTGATCTTACGCCTCTACGACCCGACATCCGGAACAGTGAAGATCGACGGTCATGATTTGCGCGGCTTGACTCAAAAATCTTTGCGCGAGCAAATCGGTCTGGTCACTCAGGAAACGTTCTTGTTTCACGATACCATTTTCAAAAACATTCAGTTCGGCCGGCTCAACGCGACCCCGGAAGAAGTTTACGCCGCTGCGCGCACTGCTTTTGCCCACGACTTTATCCTGGCACAGCCAAACGGTTACGACACTGTGATCGGCGACAAAGGCTGTCTCATCTCGGGCGGGCAGCAACAGCGCTTGGCCATTGCCCGCGCCCTCCTCAAGAACGCGCCGATCCTTCTTCTCGACGAAGCGACTTCATCGCTGGATACCGAATCGGAAAAACAGATTCAAAAGGCGCTGGAAAAACTTTCCGCCGGTCGCACCGTGATTGCGATCGCCCACCGTCTTTCGACGATTTTATCGGCCGACCAAATCGTCGTGCTCGAGAGCGGTAACATCAAAGAAATCGGGACCCATGCCGAGCTGCTGGAAAAATCGGGCTACTATCGCCGGCTTTACGATATGCAGTTTAATCAATCGAGTGAGGTTGTTTCAGAAACCGAATCCGAACCGGACGTCCTCGCCGAAGAACTCGTATAGCCACGCGCAAGATCGACATCGCACATGCCTTTCAACTTTGATCTCCACACTCATTCGTTCTTCTCCGGTGACGGCGTATCGAGCCCGGAAGATTTGATCGCCGCCGCGCGCGCCAAGGGTTTGCACGGCATCGCCCTGACCGATCACAACACGTGCGACGCAATCAATTATATGCTGGAAAAAGGTTTGATGCGCCCCGACGGTCAACCGGTCGATGATTTTCTCGTTTTGCCAGGCGTTGAAGTCACCACCGCGGACGGTCACTTGCTTTGCATCGGCGCGACATTGCCGAATCCGCCACAACTCAAAGGCAAACCATCTCGCCACATCTGTGACCTGATTCACGAACGCGGCGGGCTCGCCATTCCGCCGCACCCCTACGATCTTTTTCGCGCCGGCATCCGGTTTTCGGTTTTGGAAACATTACCGATCGATGCGATCGAAGTTTTTAACGCGGCGACGACCTTGCGGCGTTACAACAAATACGCGTTCAAGTACGCCCTGGAACGTGGTCTGCCGATGACCGCGGCGAGCGATGCTCACCACGCCGCGGCGGTTGGAACGGCTTACACGATTCTAAATACGGATGATTTTTCGGTGAAAGGCATTCTCGCTCAGCTCGTCAAAAGTAACGAGCTCAACCAACGTTATCTCACACCGCGCGACAGCATGCGCAAAACCTGGAACAACTGGCTCCGACTCCGCCGCCGGAAAAAAATTCCCGAACTCGCCGCAAAAGATGCCAGACACAACGGCGGTTAATTCTTCATATGTCTGCCTACATCATTGTCGAAATAGAAATCACCGATCCGGTCGGCTACGAAGAATACAAGAAGATCGCCGGCGACACGGTTGAAAAATACGACGGGAAGTACATCGTTCGCGGCGGCAAGACGGAAGTGCTGGAAGGCGATTGGAAGCCCAAACGCATCGTCGTTCTCGAATTTCCGACGATGGAGCGCGCCAAGGAGTGGCTCAATTCAGAGGAATACCGCGAGCCGCGCAAGATGCGCCACCGCACCGCCAAGACGCACATGCTCGTTATCGAAGGCGCTTAACCGGGTAACGTGTCGGAGCCGCTCACTGCCATCATGTTTTTCCGGTTTGCCTCCGACGGTCGGCCACCTTCTTCTTCAATCCTTCAATTAGCGCGCCGTGCTCAGATCGGCCAACCAGGTCTTCCATTTCCTGCGGATCGTTTTTAACATCGAACAATCGATACGGTTCGCCTTTTCGATTCAGCATCATCTTCCAATCGCGATCGAGATACATGATTTCTTGGAGTAGTTCCGATATGGCGAAGTCGCGATGTTCGAGCTTTGGATCCCGAAGAGTTGGCCCAAGCGCGCGCGCAAACTGCGCGTAATCGAGCTTGGCGCCCGCGAGTTCGGCCAATGTCGGTCCGGCATCAAACCATTCGGCAGGGCTATCATTCGTTGCTCCGGCTTGAGACGAATCTCTAATTTCCGGCGTGCTAACGATGAACGGAACCCGCACCGCGGGATTCAGGAAGTTCGACTTGTGAATTAAATCATAATCGCCGTTCATTTCGCCGTGGTCAGACGTGAACAGGACCACTGTGCGATCCAATTCTCCCCGCGCTTCGATGTCACCCAGGATTTGCCCAACCTGATCGTCGATGAGTGAAACTTTTCCGGCGTAACTCGCGCGAAGCTCTTTCGCATTCGGAATTCCGCCGCGCGGGCTTTCGACGAATCGCCGATCCAATTCACCGGTCGGCGCTCCTTTTCTGCCCGGAGGTCGTTCGAACGGCGCCGGCATATCCTCTGGGCGATACATGGTCGCGAACGGTTCGGGCGTGTCCCACGGTTCGTGCGGTCCGGCAAAACTGACCCAGCAAAACCACGGCTGCGGGCGGTTGTAATTGTGAAGATAATCTTTGGCCCGTTGGCCGACATAGACGTCGTAGTACTCCGACAACGGCAGTACCGACGGTCGAACCAACGTGCGATTCTTTCCGCCGCGCTCTTTCATGTCCTTCTGAAAAGCTTCCAACAAACCGAGCGAGCGCCATCGCTCGGTCATGTGACAAACGATGTCGACCGTAGCGTGCGGCCCTCTGATTTCATCGACATCGTCCAAACCGTACGACTTCAATTTGAATTCGAACTTGCGCAGATCAGGCCCGCCGCGATGCAGCGCCGTTTTTCCGAACACGCTGGTTCGATAACCGGCGTCGCGAATTGCTGACATCCAGGTCGGCGTGTTTTCCGGCAACTCGTACGGGCAATTGTCCCAAACGCCGGTGTTATGCGGATAATGGCCGGTCGCCATCGATATGCGCGCCGGCAAACAGACCGGCGCATTCGTCACGCAGTTTGTGAACCTGACGCCGCGTCGCGCGATCCGATCGATGTGCGGAGTTTTCACCCAGCTTCCCGTGCAACCGAGCGCATCGCCGCGAAGCTGATCGCACATGATCAGGAGAAGATTGGGTTTCATCGCGCGCTCCCAAAGGAAAGCCAACGCCGGCGTGTTCGCCGCAAATAAATCGCGTCGGCAACTTCGCGAAACCGAGCATAAGATTCGGACGCGCGGAGTTGGCGCAAATCGCAATAAGAATCTGAGTTAGCGCGGACATCCAGTTGCAAAGGCGGCGGATTGTTTTGCCGGCCGAGCGCGACAATCAGACGCCGATTCGATTCGTCGAAGCGCTCGTGCAAACGCTCAAGATCGACATCGGTGAGAAAGCTCTGAGTTTTTTGAAGACCAAGACGGCGAGATGCCTTTTCGCAGGCGGTCTTACGCGCGAGAAAATCGGAAAACTCAATCGGCTGTTTAAGATCGAGTAAATACGCGACCTCATAAGTGTCCAACGAAACCTGGGCGCGCTCGACGTCGATCAAATCAGATAGCGGCGGCAGACCCGCTGCGTTCAAGAACGTACCAAAGACATCGGATGCGACTTCGTCATAGAACAGGACGCGGCAATTCCCGAACGCACTGCGCCACGCTTCATAGTGAGCAAACCAATCCGGCCGGCATAGTCTTTCGCCATCGGTTTCGCAAAGTTGCGCGACAAATGCGCTGATGTCTTCAACAGTTTCGTTCGTCTTCACCATTTGGTTGAAATAGGAATCGATCCAACGGTCCTGGCGCCGCACAAACAAGACCACCAAGCACGGAGCCGATGTTGGAAGCAGCTCGCGCAAACGCGTCGCGTGATTCGGCCGCAAATTTTCAGCGGATAGAACCACCGATTCGGAGTCGGCTCGCCAGTCAGCGAGAAGTTCGGTGACAATTCGCGCGGGATCGAGTTTGCCCACATCGATTTCAGGAAAGCCGCGCTGAAACGTTAACGACGGACGTTGACTGAGCGTTGTCGCCAAAAGTTTTGCGTTTCCAGCCATCGCCGAGACCGCCGGAACCACCGGAATGTAAATGCCGTGCTTCCGCAACGTCTCTGCATTAGCGCGTAGCCGGCGTTGCAAATAAGTGGACGCCGTCTTTGGCGCGCCAATGTGAAGAACAATTCGTGGCGAAGGGTTCGCCATTACAATGGAACTTTTACCGCCTTAACCAGTTTGCCCTTCTCGTGGCGATGAAGGTAACCCTTCTCCAGCGATGCGGCATTGCCCGGCAGCGGTTCGTAGGAGTGCCAGATCCGGATCGAACCGCTGATTAACTCGCCGAAGCCGCGGTGATTGAAACTAGGCGAAAGCGTATAGGGATTGAAACTCAGCAACTCCATCGCTAGCGATAAATACGGCTGCTCGTTCCACGGCCTGTCCCGATATTTCTGTGCCAGTGCCAGAGTTCGATCGAACACCGCGCGAACATCCGGCCGATGCGGCGTGGCGAAGATGACGCCTGTATTGTAAACCATCTGTCCCAGCGGTTGAACCCCCTCCTCGGTCATGATCTGGCGGAAATCTCGAAAATCCGCCAGCGAGTAGTGTGGCGCCGGCGCGATTGCGATGCCGTGTTTTTCGGCTTTCTCGAAACCGAGCGACACGTCGTCGATCACGCGGGTGTCGGCGTCGAGAAACAAAGTGGTACCAAATTTTTCCTGCACGCTGCCAAAGAACTCTGCTTTTCTCGCTTTGCCGGACAGCTCAAAAACAAGGCGGACGACTTCAGCGCTGCTTGGCAAACCGCTCGCGATCGTTTCCGTGTCGGTGACGACGACAATCGGATAATCCGGAAGCCGGCTTTCGCGGATGCACGCCGCCACCCGCTCGACATAGTCAGTGCCCCAGGCGAAAAACACGATTGCGCGATTGCCGTTCACGAAGTGCCTATTATTCACGCGACAGCAGCGCGTTCAAAGCCTTGATGTCATTGATCGGCGCCTTGCAGGTGAAATTTTCGCAGATTCGTGCGCGGCGGCAAGACCGAAGTGCTCGAAGGCGATTGGAAACCAAAACGCATCGTCCTTCTCGAATTTCCGACAATGGATCGCGCCAAGGAGTGGCTCAATTGCGAGGAATACCGCGAGCCGCGCAAAATGCACCACCGCACCGTGCGCACTCACATGCTCGTCGTCGAAGGTGTCTAGTCGCGACTTACTGATTGTTGTCGACAACGCTTCGGCATCAGGGTAACCGAGCTTCAACTTGATGTGTTCGCAATACGTCTCAACTGGTTGCGACTTACGCCAAGCTCTTTCACGATTTGGGCCGGTGCCATGCCCACCCACGAGAATGATTCCCGTCGAAGGCGCTTAGGCAGTAACGATGACGGGCGGGCAAAAGAATCCGAGGCCTCATGGACACTTAGTCCATTGAGACCTCGGATCGATTGAGTGTTCGCTAGATCCGTCTATTTCTCGGTTTCCACCGCGAGTTCGGCAACGCCCACGATATTGCCTGTTTTGAAGTCGATCGTGGCCTCGAACGTACCCTTTCCGCTAGCACCCGCATAGATCCCCGTGCCGCCTGAAATGTATTCAGTGCCCTCAATGAGTGTAGGGTTATTAGCTGTTGGAATCTCTCCGGTAAACTTAGTAGTTAGTGTGCCTTTACTTGTCGTGATATGGACTGTCCCTGTCACGATCACTTCTTTAGCGTTCTCGGGGGTTACGGTAAAGTCTTCGTGACGCGACCCCTTATCACTGAATGCTCCGGCCAGCGTGGTCGTGCCATCAATTGTAGAGTTGCTGGTGAAGTTCTCATCGAAACTGATGAGAAGAGGTCGTTCGCTGTCTTCAGCTCGAGCTGAAACAGCGGTGAAAGCAAAGCAGACGATTACGGCAGCGCTTGCTGCCGTGATGTATCGTGCGATGCGCGAGGTATGGAGTTTGGTGTTTGTCATAGTTATGACAATAAGAGTAGACGCCCGGAAGGTATATCGGGGATCGACCCCCAAATATTCGCACCGCTAATCCCCGATAACTCGATCAGGGGTTTTGCGCTGGTCGCTCAGATGTGCCTAACAATTCTCGAGCGCCGCGGTTCAACGCTGCGGCATCAGGGTAACCAAGCTTCAGTTTAATGTGTTCGCAATGCGTCTCGACCGTCTTTCGACTTATGCCCAGCTCTTTCGCGATTTGGCCGGTGCCATGTCCATCCGCAATAAGTGCGAACACTGCCATCTCGCGATCACTCAGGACATCGAGGCCGTGCGGAACGTTGCGATGGCCGGCAAACTTATGCATGGCCAGCGACGTAATCAGCGGGCTGACATAAACTTCACCCGCTAACACTGTCTCAATCGCATGCATTAGCTCCGGCACGGAACTGTTTTTCATCCAGTAGCCCGACGCTCCGGCATTGAGCGCGCGCTCCGCATAAGTCCGTTCCGACTGTCGCGAAACGACAAGTATTCGGATGCGCGGAAATTCCATGGCGATATCTTTGATCCAACGGATGGCGTCGCGATTTTCGAGGAACGGCTCGATCAGAAGAACATTGGGGCGATGTTCTCGAATAAGGTTATTTGCCTCGGCAAAAGTATGTGCAGCACCGCAAACCTGGTAGCGCGGGTCGCGGCCAATAATGGCGACCAAGCCTTGCTCGCTGATGATCGTGTCGCCGACCGCCACGACCCGCCGTGGTTCTGTCCCCGCGGAGCGCGATTTCGCGAGCGATTTCACAAGCTCACGAGCCTAACAAACCGGCTTGGCTGTACACAAGGATATTACGCTTTCTACGGAGGTAGGACGATGTCCTATGCTCGCTGGGAGAAATTCTATTTTCATGGTCATGCCTTTCGTTGCTGTGAGCATTCGAGGGATAGACATTCTTCTTTTCGAAAAACCCCGTACGAGCGGATGCCTCGCCGGGCGGCCTTCTCAAACTGCGCTGGGTGCTGCCCTACAGCTTCGATTTCGAAAGCAGGTCGGCGAGCTGTTTTGGGTCCGTCACCGGCGCTTTGCAGGTGAAATTTTCGCACACGTAGGCCGCCGGTTTACCTTCGAGCGGTGACATTGCGCCGATCGCTTCATTCTTTGCGGCGAAAAATATTTGGCCGTCGCCACCATCGGCTAGA
>DASZJH010000006.1:0-17627 GCA_035948375.1 Chthoniobacterales bacterium | reverse complement strand
GTGGACCGCCGGTAGCGCTACGGCTTACGCTTTAACTCTAAGTAGTAGCTTAAGAGGCGTTGACATTTACAACTCCGGTACTCTCCACAGCCTTTCGGTCACCGTGAACAACATTCCTACTGATGGCCGGACCGTTTATGCGACCCTTTACTCTCAAATAAACAACTCCTGGGTAAGTACGCCATACACTTACCACGCCTCTAATGGAGCGGCCTCACCGACGCCGAGTCCTACACCAACTCCTACTGCGACGCCAACATCAACACCAACACCAACGCCAACCGCTACGCCTACGGCGACTCCGACACCAACACCAACCGCCACGCCTACTCCGACTTCCACCGCTACGCCGACGCCAGGCTCGGGACCCGCCGTGATGATCAGTCCTGCACCTGGATCAACCTTCAGCTCCTCGACCGTTACCTTCCAATGGACGGCCGGTGGCGCCACTGCTTACGCTTTAACTTTGGGTAGTTCGGCAAGAACAATCGACGTCTACAACTCAGGCGCCATCCACGCTCTTTCGGTCACCGTGAACAATATTCCTACCGATGGCCGGACCGTTTATGCGACCCTCTACTCCCAGGTCAATAATGGTTGGGTGAGTAAAGTTTATACATATACCGCATCCAAACTTCTGAACGTTAACTAGAGGTCGGACGCGACCGCCTCTCTGTCGCGCTCTGAAAAATCGTTAGCGATCGGCGCATGAGCTGCTACCATCCGCGCCACACGTATGAAAAAAACAGTTGGATTGTTTATTGCCGGACTGATCGCGGTTGCGACGGCGCGAGGTGGAAAGGTAAAAGTCGAAGCCTACATGACGACAGGTCCGGAAGATGAGGCGACCACATCGTTCACGTCCGACGCAACGAACATCTTTGTTATTTTTAAGACTAAAGGATTAAAGGACGGAGATAAACTGCATGGAGTCCTGATTGCCGAAGATGTCGGCGATGCAGCTCCGGCGAACACGAAGGTTCTCGAGAAAGAGTTGGCCATGGACGGCGACACAGATGCGGGCGACTTCAAGTTTATTAAACCGACCAACGGCTGGCCCGCTGGAAAATATCACGTCGAGATTTACGTGAATGACGAGCTTGCAACGAAAGTTAGCTTCGCAATCAAAGCCGCGCCCAAATCAAAGAAACAGGCCGACGAAGACGAAGAAGAATCCTCCGAGGAATAAGGTTCGCTACTGATTCCGGACGCGCGGAGCTGCTTTCCCAACTGAGATCCTCAAAGCACTGCCAGCGGTTGCTTGGACCGTGGCGCTGGAAATTGGCGCTCGAGATCTTCCAGGTCAGCTTTGGTCAATTCGATGTCGATCGAACGCGCATTGTCGCGCACATGCGTGAGAGTCGATGCTTTTGGAATCGTGATCACGTTTGGCTGATGGAGCAACCACGCCAGCGCGATCTGGGCCGCGGTCGCATCATGGCGTTGCGCAACTTTCTTCAAGGTCGGGTCGGTCACGAAGCCCCGACCATGGCCAAGAGGCGAGTAGGCCATGATCGGAATGCTGTTCTTTCGGCACCATGGCATCAGGTCCACTTCGACGGCGCGATGTTCGAGATTGTAGAGTACTTGGTCGGCGGCGCAGTTCGAACCTTTCGCTATGGCGAAGAGTTCTTTCATATCCTTCGCATCAAAGTTTGAAACGCCCCAGCGCTTGATTTTTCCGGCGGAACGCAACTTCTCGAACGCTTCCACTGTCTCCGCGAGCGGCGGCGATTTTTGGCGCCAGTGAACAAGGTAAAGATCGATAACGTCGATGCGCAGACGCTTTAGGCTCCGCTCGCACGCTTCGGGCATCTTCGTCAGCGACGCGTTGTACGGATAAACTTTCGTAACTACGAACACGTGGTCGCGCTGTCCCGCTATCGCTTCGGCAACGACTTCTTCCGCGCCTCCGTCTCCGTACATCTCGGCCGTGTCGATCAACGTCAGGCCGAGCTCAATTCCGAGTCGCACCGCTTCGACTTCATCCTTGCGCGCGCCTTGGCTTTCGCCCATGCGCCAGGTTCCCTGGCCAAGAGCAGGAACTTTGGCGCCATCGGGAAACGAAACCGTCTTCATCTGTCGAAGACTTTCAACTCAGAACGTCCAACTCTCAACGCCGCATTGAAGCGTCCGGCGAGCGAATGTGCTCGGGACGTGGCCCTAGGCCGATTAGACGCGCCGGCAACGCGCGCAGAAACGGAAACCAAAGGAACAATCGAAGCGGGAACGGGACCTTGTCTCCCGTTCTGGATTCTCGACCGGTGACCACGCGACGATGGACAAAGCTTTGCATTCCCTGGATCAAACGGGTCGGCCATTCCCGACGTTTCTGCACTTCCTCTAATTCGGCGACTGTCACTGCGCGATCTCGTAACTTCGCCGCCAGCAAATTCGCGGTCGCCACTGCGTCCTGCAACGCAAGATTGATCCCGACGCCGCCGGCCGGCGACATCGCATGAGCATTGTCGCCGATGCAGAGCAGACCTTCCCGGCACCATTTTTTTAGACGATTGATCTGTACCGTGAGCAATTTGATTTTTTCCCAGTCATCGAGCTCTCCGATTCTATCCTGAAGGAACGGGCCAAGCCGAACGATCTCACGATGCAATTCGGACAGGCCGCGCTTTTTGATTTCGTCGAGCCCTCCTTTTGGAATCACGAACCCAACCTGGAAATAATCGCCACGATCGAGCAGTACGAGCAACTTGCCGTGTTGAAAGAATCCGAGTGATCGCGGCGGATCAGAAGCGCGCTTGGAGAGACGCATCCAGAGAGCGTCGATCGGCGCGCCGTATTCCTGGATCTCGAGATTCGCCCGCTCATGCGTGACAGCGTGCCGGCCGTCCGCACCGATCACTAGATCAGCGCGAATCTCTCGCTCACCATTCGGCGTCTTCGCGCGCACGCCGACCACGCGATCGTTGTCAAACAGAAGATCGACAACTTCATGCTCCATTCGCAGCACGAAACTTGGAAACCGCTTCGCCTTCTCGGCGAGAAAGTTCAGGAAATCCCATTGCGGCATGAAGGCGATGAATTTGCAATGTGTCGGCAAGCGCGAGAAATCGGCGATGGGAACGGGATGGCCATTAAAGATTCCCCGAATCTCGCGCAGTTCCTGGTGCGGCAGTTTGAGAAATTCGTCGAGTAATCCGAGCTCATACATCAATTCGAGCGTTGACGGATGAATCGTGTCGCCGCGGAAATCGCGAAAGAAATCGGCGTGCTTCTCCAGCACAATGACGTCGACGCCTGCACGCGCCAATAAATACCCGCCCATCATTCCCGCCGGACCGCCGCCGGCGACCACACACCGCGTCCGATTTTCAGAATTCATGTCTCGGATTTCCCAGATCGAGATTTCGTGCTTACATCAAACATCGCATATCAAACATCAAACCTAAAAAGTAGGTACGACGTGGTGATCCTTGGCGCCGGCCACAATGGCCTGGTCGCGGCCAGTTACCTCGGCCGCGCGGGATTGAGCGTACTATTATTAGAGAAAAACGATTACATCGGGGGCGCGTCCACCTCTCAGAAGGT
Organism: Chthoniobacterales bacterium; assembly: GCA_035948375.1. GTDB lineage: Bacteria > Verrucomicrobiota > Verrucomicrobiia > Chthoniobacterales > UBA10450 > AV40. The sequence goes on along the minus strand of DASZJH010000006.1, from coordinate 14,081 downwards.
GTTCCCCGATTACGACGCACGGCTTTCGCGCTACTCCTACCTGGTCAGCTTGTTCCCCGAAAAGATCATTCGCGATCTCGGATTGAACTTGGAGCTGCGCCGGCGGGCGACCGGATCGTTCACTCCTTATATTAAGAGCGGCACCCACGACGGCCTGTTGATGAGTAACGTCGACGAAGCGGTGAGCCGGAGATCGATTGTCGATCTTACCGGGAGCGAAACCGAGTTCGAGCAAATGAAGAAGTTTTACAATCTCTCCCATGTTTTTGCAGAGCGCGCGTGGGATTCGATGCTCGAACCGCTCGTCGCTAAAGAAGAAATGAAACGACGTTTCGATAGCGATGAAACCTCGCGCGAAGCGTGGCGTAGTATGGCAGAGGAACCGATTGGCCGCTCGCTCGAACACTATTTACAAAACGATTTGGTTCGCGGTCTTGTGCTCACCGACGCCAAGGTCGGGATTTTTACCCACCCGCACGATCCGTCGCTCGTTCAGAACCGCTGTTTTCTCTATCACCTGATCGGCAACCGGACCGGTGAATGGAAAGTTCCGGTTGGAGGAATGGGCGCAGTCGCGCGAGAACTGGAGCAGGCGGCGCGCAAAGCCGGCGCGGAATTTCGGACGAATGTCGATCTTGTCGATGTCGATCTTGGTAGCGAGACCAAAAGCGTTGCCTTCAACGCCGACGGCAAAAATGAAAACGTTGATGCGCGATTTCTGTTGGTAAACTTCGGCCGCAACGTGCTCGCGAAATATTCCGGCAAAGTTTATCAGCCCGAAGCGGTAGACGAGGGGAGCGTGTTCAAGATGAACATGCTGCTGAGTCGACTGCCGCAGTTAAAGGCTAAGAAATATCCATCGGAACAGGCGTGGTGCGGAACGTTTCACAGCGACGAAGGCTACGAACAGATGAACGCCAGCTACGAGCAAGCAGCGAAAGGACAGTTGCCCGACAAAACGCCGTGCGAAGTTTATTGTCACACGCTTACGGACGACAGCATTCTTTCGCCTGACTTGCGCGCAAAAGGTTATCACACGATCACGCTCTTCGGACTCGACGCGCCCTATTCGTTATTCGCGAAAGATAACGAGAGAACGCGAAAAGAGGCAGAGAAGAAATTCCTGACCAGCATGAACCAATGGCTGGAAGAACCGTTGGAAGATTGTCTTGCAGTGGCTCGCGACGGCAGCTTGTGCGTCGAAAGCAAGAGCCCGGTCGATATTGAGAACTCGCTTGGCATGTATCACGGAAACATTTTCCAGGATTCACCGACCTGGCCGTTCGCGATCCAAAAAGAACAAATCGGCAAATGGGGGGTCGAAACGGAATGGAAAAATGTTTTCCTGTGCGGTTCGAGCGCGCTCCGCGGCGGCGCGGTTAGCGGGATTCCCGGCCACAATGCCGCCAGAAAAGTAATCGAACTTGTCCGATCGAACACGAAATCGAAACACCGGAATGTCGCCGCCACCGCCTGATCCGCGTGACGTTGAGTCGATCGACGCGATCATCGCGGCAACTTACGATGTGATTTCCGGGCCGGCCGGAAAGAAGCGCGATTGGGATCGCGAGCGCTCGCTGTTTTATCCGGGAGCTCGACTAATTCCAACAGCCACCGTGCCCGGAGAAACCGATGTCGATCTTGCGCCGCTCGTTTTGGATGTCGAAGGCTACATCGCGCGAGTCGAGCCATTGTTTGAGAAGGAAGGATTCTACGAAACTGAAGTCGCGCGTCGCACCGAACAGTTCGGTCGAATCGCGCACGTTTGGAGCACGTATGAGTCACGGCACGATCCGAAAGATCCGAAGCCGTTTATGCGAGGCATCAACAGCCTCCAACTTTTCAACGACGGCGAACGTTGGTGGATCTTGTCGATCTATTGGCAGCACGAATCGAAGCAATATCCGCTTCCGCAAAAGTATCTTTAGCGGTGATTTTTTCTCCCGGTCGGATGTTTCTCGTCGGTCGTCGGTGGCGGTTGCGGATGCTCGTCGCGGTAACATTTTGTCGCGAGACCCAGCAAAAGCGCGGCGATTACAAAAGCAATCACGCGTTTTTCTTCCGGAGTGAGAACAAACCGGTGCCGCAGTTCGTCCCAACTCCAACGATCGCCAGGTTTCAAAGTATTACTGCTTCACACGGGGACGTACTCGGGTTGAAGGATAATTGCCTTTGATATTTGCGTCGTAATATCGGGCCTTGGAATCCGCAGCCATCAGCTCGCGATGAACAGAGGGCGCCACTTGGGTGTAGCGATAAACAGCGCCTTTCACGAATTCGATTTCAAGAACGTGCAAGCGCTTGCTGTAACCGATCGACGCAATGCCTTTGGATGCGACCGGTTGTCGCGGAATGTGCGAGGTGAGCGTTGGATCGGCCGTCGCCAATTGCGAAAAGCAAAGAATTAAAAGCAGCGTGGAAACTTTCGCGCTCATTGGGGGAACGACGCCCAATGTTTAACACGTGTGCGAAAACCAAGTCGAGCGAAAATTTGCGTTAGCGCTTTACTATTTTTGCGCGTCAACGGATTAGCGGCCGAGCGGACTTGTGATTTCGGTGCCGGCGGGTGGTGTGAATTCGAATGTCGACGCTGGAATTGCCGGGCGGCTCTGATTTGAATACGTGGTGACGATCTTGTCGCCATTCGGTTTCAACATCTCCGTTCGCTCGACGAAAAGATCACCGCTCAGCCGGAGATTGAAACGCTGGAACATCCGTTTTCCCGCCGGAGTGCGCGGTAGCAGCTGCAATTCATATTCGTGGTCCGCCCTGGTGCCGCCAATTTGATAGCTGTTTTCGACATTCTCCAGGTTAAGTGCGGTGCTCATGGCCGAAAGCGCAGCTTCTACGGGCGAATTCTTTCCCAAACTGAAATGTTGCGCCGATTTTTTGTTCGGGAAATAAATCCAAAAATCATGGCCGTTGCTAACCGCGACGGTTTGAGAGCTGCCTTTCATCTCTCGTCGGAATTTATTTGGCGCCTGATACCAAACCTTGCCGGTGCTCATCAACGGTTTGGTTAGAAAATGACTCGCCTTCAGTTCTTGAAAATCAGCCTGCACGTTTGGTGAGGCGACCCGCTTTTCGTGAACGCGCGCGAGAAGCTTTTTAATCTCGCCTGGCGAGAGCGTTTGGCCATTCGCCAACGCCGGGAGGATGATTAGACTTAAACAAGTGAGGAGAATCGCGCGCATCATTGTCGATCCTGTGTTTCTTCGCGCCATAGTTTGGGCTTGGCCGCAGCTATTGCAGGCAGTTCAAAGAAGATTGTCGCGACGAGACTCCAGAAGATCCCAATTGCGCAGGCAATACCAAGTCCACTGAGTGAAGGATTGTGCGCCCAGCCTAACGAACCGAAGCCACTGACTGCCGTCAGCCCGGCGAGAATCACGGGTTTGATAACGCCCGCGACATCGTGCTCGAGCTCGCGCGTCTTTTGCCAGACGAGTACGACGTAAATTCCGTAGTCCACGCCGATCGCGAGAACGAGCCGGAACGACAGCACGTTAAGCAAATTCAAATGAAGATTAAGCAACTTCATGGTGGCAATCATCGCGCCGATTCCGAATCCGAGCGTGATCACCTGAATCAGCCAGAGCCGAAAATCCCGATACAACCACGCCAATAGTGCAACGTCGAAGAACGCCATCACCGCGCTGATGAGGAGAAGCTGTCGATGCGACCATGGTTGCAGATCGGCCAGCGCATACGACCAACCAGATAAAATCATCGGCACACTCGAAACCGGTAGCTCGCGCCCCAACTTCTCTCGTTGCGCATGGGTCGTGACCGGCTCGTTCGTGGTGGCAAAACCAGTGGTCAACAGTGGGTCTTTTGCGAAATAGCGGTCGACCAGGAACCACCAGCTGGAGCTTTTTGGCAATTGACTCCGCCAGTCGGGCAGGGGACCGCTCGACTGGGCAACACCTTGGAGATCGTCGAGGAGCTTGTAGGCCGAGCCGAAGGAGTCGCGGCTGAATCCCTCCGCGTCCAAACTTCGAGTTAGAGAATCTCGCGCAGCTGCAAAGTTCACATTCCGAAGAGATTCGCGAGTTTTTTCCATCCAAACCGGTGAAAGACAAAGTGCCGCTGGCGTAGAGAAACCTTTGATTTTTTCAGCCTGCTGCAGCTCCGCCCAATGCGCCAAGATCTTTTGCCAGTCATCGTGCAGCTCCTGCGCGTTCGGCGCCCGCACGATCGCGAGCACCGGCTCCCAGCGCGTCGGCATTTTCTCCATGATCGCATGTAATGCCCGGCCGGCACGACTGTTCTTTGGTTCGAGCGATCGCGCACTTGCGTCAAAGCGCAGTGGAGGAATCGGCGAAAAACCAACCGCCGTCAGGATCAGGAAGATTCCACCAGCGATGATGATCATTGGCGTCGGGCGTCCAACGGTCCAACGGACATATTTTTTCACTGCCTCAAACAGCCAATCGTGCCGCGGCGCCGCCTGCCATGGCCGCACAAATAGGAACAAAATCGTGCACATGGAAAGCCCGGCGAAGAAAATTCCGATAGCGATGAGCACGCCGAGCTGCGAGAAACCCATTGAACCGCTCAGGATCAACGCGAGAAATCCGACCGCAGTTGTGAGGGCGCCGAAGAACACTGCGCGGCCGAGTTTCGCGACCGAGGTCGCAATTGCCTGTTGATGTTCTTCACTATCGATGCGCGCCTGTTGATAGCGCCCGAAAATCAAGATCGCGAAATCGACGCCGAGGCCGACCAGGATCGCGCAAAAACCAACTGCGACCATATGGAGCCTCCCAAAAGCGAGAAGCCCGATAGCCAGAGCTACCAAACAGGAGAGCAAAAGCGAAAATCCCATCCCTAGTAACGGCAGCCAACGCCGGAAGCCGACGAAGAAAATAATTCCAACCAGCAGCACCGAACTGGCTAGCGTCGCAACGACATCGTGACGCATGCTCAACGAAATTTCGGCCACGTAAGCGGATCGGCCGGTCACAAGCACGTCCAGTGGTCCACCGATCCAACCGTCTCGCGCTTGCGCGCAAAACGCATTCACCTGACGCATTAACCGCTGACATTCGAATGCGCTCAGAGACGATTGGTTCGTGACAACCAGAAAAATCCGCATGGTGCGGTCAGGCGAAGTGAGCGGCTGCTCCTGTTCGATCGCGTTATTTTCAGCGAACGGTTTCAGCGCTGGACCGATAACGCCGAGCGGATCAAATCCAAGTTCAAACTCCGCTCGCGGCGATTCCGCTTCGATTTCTTCGCGCAAGCGTTGCAGTCGCTCCCGGATTTTCTCGGGCTGCAGGATCGACATCGTCTGTTCGAATGCACTTGGTTCGAGGTTCAGAAGCAGGGGAATGGCGATCGATTGCAAATCGCGGATCCCATCTGGCGTTTGCATCGGCGAACCGGCAAGGACGCGTTCGCACCACGGCTGCTTGCGCAGGTTGTTGGCGAATATCGGCGCGAATTCTTCCAGCTTCTCGATGTCTTGTGGTTGGCAGCGCAGCGCGAATGTTAGCTCGCGCGTTTGCTCGAAGTCGCGGTCGTAAATCTTCAGCCCCTCGACCGATTCAAAACCGCTCGGGAGCATGTTCGTAACGTCGGTGTCGAGCTCTATCCGAGTCACTAGAACGCTAAGGCAGATCGCGCCGAACGCGATCACGCCCAGCCAAACGAGGGCACGTCGTCGCGCCATGACGCGCGCAATCAAATCGCTGATCTTCATTTGCGAACCACGACTGAACACGAATCAGCGCGAAGATGCCAATGCAGACCGACCAACAGGTAGGGGCGATTAACCCCAATCGCCTGTCTCATCAAGAAGTCACACCAATAGGCGTTGAAACATCCGCGCGTTTCGGCATTAGGCTCAAACGAGGCGAGAATGGGAAGAATCTTTGCGCGTAAACAAAAAAGTAGAAGAGCCACATCCGCCACCTAACGGCGAAGCTCCTGCCTGCATTGCCGGCCAACACCGCGTTGACTGCCGCCGCGATTTGCATCGTCTCCGTTGGATTCAGGAAAACTTCGAGAAACTCCCGGCTGCGCTGATACCACGCGTTCACGAACGTGAGGTAGACGTCCATCACTCGATTCACCGCCCGAGAATAGTTCTTGAACAACCGGCGTCGCTGCGATTCGTCGCGCAAGACTTCCTCCAATGTGTCGGCCGCTTTTTCAGCGGACATGACCGCCAGAAAAACGCCGCTGCTGAAGACCGGATCAATGAAGCCGGCGGCGTCTCCAACTAACAGCCAGCGCTCGCCGGCGAGACGCTTGTTTCGATAGGAATAATCGCCCGCCGAATAAACCGGCGATACCCGGACGGCATTTTGCATTCGCCCGACCATCAACGGTTGCTCAGCGATGAACTTCTCCAGTGCTGGTTCAGGGGCGAGCCTTTCCGCGCGAAACGCGCCGGTGTCCATCACCACGCCAATGCTCGTGCGCGTCTCGGTCAGCGGTATCATCCAGAACCAGCGATCTAGTCCGCGCACCATTCGGATCAGCGTTGCGTCCTTTCCCGGAAGGCGATCGACATTGTCGTAGTGCGCGAACACGGAAAACTTTTGCAGATGATCGTAAGTGTGTTTGAGGTCGAACAACCCGCCGAGCAAGGTTTGTCGGCCGCTGCAATCCAGGAGGTAACGCGCGGTGATCGTCGATTGTGCTTCGGACGTTTCGATGTCGATCTTCACCCGGTCGTCCAGGAAATCGAGCTTGGTGACTTCGGTTTCTTCGTGGACCTCAGCGCCGTTCTCGCGCGAATGATCGAGCAACAGCTTGTCGAACTCCGACCGCGTCACTTGATAGGCGCGGTCACGCTTTGAGCGAAACCCGTCCTTGAAATAAAACTTTACCCCGCGGGTCCCACACGCCGCCATGATTTCGCCGCCGTACTTCGGCAGAAATGAGCGATCAAGTTTTTCTCGCACGCCGAGGCGATCGAACGCCTGCATGCTGAACGGCAGCAACGATTCGCCAATGTGGAAGCGGGGAAATTTTTCCCGCTCGCAAACTATCACGCGCCGCCCGGACTTGGCCAGTAGAGTTGCCGCCGTGCTGCCAGCCGGCCCACCGCCAATGATCGCGACGTCGTAAAGCTTCGATTCCATGCGGGCTTATTTTAACCAGTCTGGCCATTGAGGGCAATCGCCCTACCTAAGCGATTTTGTGCTAACGTTCGCTCCTAAGTGAAGCTCATCGACAAGTTCGTCAGTCGCGAGCTGATCGTGAACGTGTTGTTTGCGATCGCGGTGCTGAGTCTTGTCCTGGTAGTCGGCAACATTTTCCGAAAGCTGCTCCCGCTGCTGGTGAACCACGATGTGCCGGTCGAGTACCTGCTCGCGTTCATCGCTTACGTTTTTCCGTTCTCGCTGATCTTCACGATTCCATGGGGACTTCTCACTGCGATCCTGCTCGTGTTTGGACGGCTCTCAGCGGATAACGAATTAATCGCGCTCCGTGCCAACGGCGTGAGCGTACCGCGTGTCGCGATTTCGCTCGGTGTGATCTCGGCGATCTGCACCGTGATTTGTCTTTGGCTCACCGTTGACGTATCGCCAGCGACGCAGAAGAAATTGCGCAGCACCATTTTCGATCTGGCCACACGCGACCCGATGGCGTTGTTCGGCAGCGATCAGGTGATCGATCAATTTCCAGGGAGAAAAATTTACGTTGGCAAAAAAGAAGGCAACAAACTCGAGAATATCACCGTGTTCGAGCTGAGTGAGAAATCGATGCCGATACGAGTGACGTTCGCGCGCACCGGCATGCTCGAGGCCGATCTCGAGAACAAGCGAATCCTGATGCACCTCTACAACGCGCGTTATCAGCAGCGCGACGAAAACGACCCGACCGATCTGCGCAAAGTCAAAGACGGAATCAGCATGACCGAAGGCACGTTACCGATCAGCCTGGATGAGCTGTATGATAAAGCGAAGAAACGACCGAGCCGCTCGGCGATGTCGATTGAGCAATTGCTCGATCAACTCCAGAGCGAGAGCACGCGTGAGCGGAGCGAAAGCCGGACCGAGATCAACAAACGCTTTTCATTTCCGTTCGCCTGCGTTGCGTTCGCGATCATGGGTGTGCCGCTCGGCGTCACCGCGCACCGGCGCGAAACATCGGTCGGTTTCGCGATGGGCCTGATCGTCGCGTTCACTTATTTTCTTTTCGTCATCATCGCCGACACCCTGCGCGGAAATCCCAAAGTCCATCCCGAACTTCTGATCTGGATCCCGAACGTTCTCTTCATCATCCTCGGCGTGTTTTTGTTCCGGCGACTAGCGCGCCAATAGCCAAAAGATAGAGGCGAATTGGAGTCAATCACCGCTACTAGTCATCTTCGCCCAGTAGGTCCTGATTGAAGGTGCGTTTGCCGGCGAAGGCGCGCCGCAACGCGATGCGCAGGCTTTCCACGGCTTCATTTTTCAGAACGTAACCCATTGCTCCGGCGTTTGCCGCGCCGCGAATATATTTGGGGTCGTCGTGAGCCGAGAGAATGAGCACAACGATGCCTGGAAACTTGCTCCGCAATTCCTTCGTCAGGTCAATGCCATTGCACGGACCGGGAAGACCAACATCGACGATGACTCCGTCCGGTTTCAACTCCCGCACCAGTTCCATGCCTTCGGCAGCAGTCCCGGCTTCTTCGCACACGTGGAATTCATCGCCAAGATTGAGCAGGCGTTCGAGTCCTTGGCGGACCAGCGCGTGATCCTCCACCAGGAGAATGCGTTTCCGTCTATCACCAAGCGTCGAGATCATGTCATACACGCCACCGTGGATGTCGATTTGGAGCAGACATCATGCTTGATGGCCCCCGAAATCTACTGTGATATCGACGGTGTCGGCGACGGCAACGTAAATGTCGCGGAGTTGAAGATCGCCGAGGAACGGAAGCGATTTGAGCGGAAACGATTTTTCGAGCAGTCGTTTAAAGAACGGTTGGAGCGTGGTGCAGGCCAACGAGCCGAGTTTACCGTCGCCTTTGCACTTGAGCTGCGAAATCCTAGCGACGAATTCGTTGCTGATATCGAGTTGGGCGTAAATGTCGATCTTGGCTCGCGCGAAAAATTTCTTTGCCCAGACTTGCATGTCTGCGGCGATCGAACTTCGGCCCCGCGCGCGCATGAACAGGCGCACCTGTTCGAGCTCGATTCCATATAAACGCGCGCGTTCGCCTACGATTCGGGCGATTGCGCCTTCGAGATCGAGCTGCGCGGCGGAGATCACGAGCTGGCCTTCGCGAACCTTGTTCAGCGCCAGAACGGCCTCGCCATTGGCATCAACGCCTTTGTCGAAAATGACGTCGCGCATTGCCAGTCGCACATTGAACGGAACGCCTTGCACGCAAACTCTGCGCCCGTTCAAAGTGACGAGTGCCGCCTCGAATGCGCGCGATCTGTCGCCCTCAACCTTCGCCAATGGCGGCGGCGCAGAATCGACGATCGCGCCGTCCAGATTGATCCGAATTTCGTCAACCAACGGAAAGACCCGCGAGCGAAGATCGACAATCTGACCCGGTTTCTCGACGAATCGATGCAGCGCGACATCGAGCGCCTCGGCGAGGTCACCGCGGGGCGAGGGGAAGTCTTTACGGCCGAGGCTTAGCATGGGCGAGAAAACAAGTTGAAAATCCGAAGTTCGCCACTAAATTTCGCGCTCCTTATGGCAAAGATGGCGTGGATTAATCGCAATGAGCGCAAGCGCAAGACGGTGAAGAAATACGCCGCCCTGCGGGCCGAGCTCAAAGCCAAGAAAGATTACGCCGGTCTGACTCAGCTTCCGCGCGACGCCAGCCCGACGCGGGTGGTGAATCGTTGTGAAGTGACGGGCCGCCGCCGCGCGTTCATTCGCCGGTTCAAAGTCTCGCGACTGACGTTTCGCGAGCTCGCCTCGCAGGGGTTGATCCCCGGCGTGACGAAGTCCAGCTGGTAATTGTTGTAGCCACGTTGCTGTGCGACGCCTGAACAGGCCACAGGCCCGTGGCTACAAAAATGAACTTTTTGTTACAAATTCTGCCTCTCGCTGACGTGCCGGTCACGCAATGGGACCCGCCCGGCGTCATCGTCGCAAAGCTGTTGACGATCGCCGCGCTCGTCGGCTTGAACGGATTCTTCGTCGCCTGCGAGTTCGCGATTATCAAAGTTCGCGCGAGTCAGCTGGACACTTTGGCGGAGGAAGGGGATTCACGGGCAAAGTTTGCGAAATATATTCGCTCGCATCTCGACGCTTATCTCTCTGCGACCCAACTCGGGGTGACGGTGGCGAGCTTGGCTCTTGGGTGGGTGGGTGAAGAATTTCTCGCACATCTGATCGAGCCGTTCTTTGCGGTGGCGAACATTCATTCACACGCCTTGGCCACGGGTGTGTCGGTCACGCTCGCGTTTGTCGGAATCACGTTCATGCACATTGTGTTCGGCGAGCTCGCGCCGAAATACACCGCGATCGCAAACCCGCTGACGGTTTCGCTGCGCCTCGTTCGCCCGCTCGGCGCGTTTTATTTCTTGTTCAGGCCGGCAATCTGGGTTCTACACAAGTCATCGAATTTTCTGTTGCGCGGTTTGCTCCGGATGAAACCGATTCCGGGCACCGAGCTTGCGCACAGTGAAGAAGAGCTGCGACTGATTCTCGAGCAGAGCGAGAAATCGAAAGACGTTTCGCCGCTAGGCCGCAAACTGGTGGTCAACGTTCTCGATCTTCGCGAACGCGTGGTCCGCGATATCATGACGCCGCGCGGCGAAGTCGTTTATCTCGATCTGGAAGACGATTTCGAGACGAACGCGAAAAAGGCGATCGCATCCAAGCACACCCGGTTTCCGCTTTGCCGTGAAAACCTCGATAACGCTGTCGGACTGATTCACATCAAAGATCTCGTGCCGATCATGAACGATCCGAACCCGGACTTGATGAAGATCAAACGGGAATTGATTCCAGTGCCGGAGATGATGCCCCTTGAAAAATTATTGACTCTTTTTCTAAGCAAGCACGCGCACGTGGCGATCGTGGTGGACGAATTCGGCGGCACAGTCGGAATGGTTACACTCGAAGATGTGCTGGAGGAACTCGTCGGCGATATCCAGGACGAGTTCGACATGGAGAAAGCGGAGTTTCAAAAGATCAGCGCGAACGAATTTACAGTGGACGGCACACTCGGGCTTTATGAGCTAAACGATCTGGCCAAGCTCGAATTGGAAAGTTCCGATGTCAGCACCGTCGGCGGCTACGTGACGCACTTGCTCGGCCATCTTCCGAAACAAGGAGAGCAGGTGAAGATCGACAATTATCTCGTCACCGTTTCCCAAACCGATGCCCGTAGGGTGAAGCAATTGCATTTCCGCAAACTCGACGAAGCCAAACCGGCGGAGGCCGCAGCGAAGTCGGGCCGCGCGCGCTGAAAATTGTAGAGGCGCTTGCTCTCAAGCGCCTGTTTATTAGTTCGGTGCTTGAGAACAAGCACCGTTACAACATGGAACTTCTTGTTGAAGTTAACGCCACCTGTCCGCATTGCGGCGAAGTTTTTCCGTTGCAGATCGACACGTCGCAATCGGAGCAATCGTTCATTGAGGACTGCACGGTTTGCTGCCGGCCGATTAATCTCACTGTTCGCTGTCGGCCTGGCTCCATTGATTCACTCGTTGCCCACTCGTGAACCCTCTCGGGCTTGCCCGTCTACGTCGGCTCGCTCCCGCGGCCTCCGTTGTCGATCTTGTTTGTGCCGCGTGAGTAGATAATTTGATCTGAATGCACGAACGGGCTTCGACTACTCCTGGCTGGCGATTGGAGCGCAGCGCGCCGAGCTTACCCGAATCGCACCGCACGGTGTTGATCTCGCCAACCGCAGGTTTTTGGCGAAAAATGCTCGCGTTCTCCGGTCCAGGTTACCTTGTCGCGGTCGGCTACATGGACCCTGGAAACTGGGCGACCGATCTCGCCGGCGGTTCCGCGTTCGGCTACACGCTGCTCAGCATTATTCTGCTTTCGAATTTGATGGCGATCGTGCTTCAGGCGCTATGCGCGCGTCTCGGCATCGCAACCCAACGCGACCTGGCTCAAGCGTGTCGCGATCATTATTCGGCTCCGGTTTCTTTTGGGTTGTGGATTTTGTGTGAGCTGGCGATCTGTGCCTGCGACCTGGCGGAAGTGATCGGCTCCGCCATCGCGTTGAATTTACTTTTCAAGATCCCACTCGTCGTTGGCGTTTCCATTACTGCGCTCGATGTGTTGGCGGTGCTCTATCTGCAGAACAAAGGCTTTCGTTACATCGAAGCGCTAGTCCTTGTTCTGATTCTGACCATTGGCGGCTGTTTTCTGCTCGAGATTATTTTCTCCAAACCAGACCTCAGCGGTGTCGTCGCCGGTTTTTTGCCGAAGTCCGAAGTCATTACCAATCGCGAGATGCTTTACATCGCGATCGGAATTCTCGGCGCCACGGTGATGCCACACAATTTGTATCTGCATTCATCCGTCGTGCAGACCCGCAAGTATGAACAGACCGACAGCGGCAAAGCCGAAGCGATCAAATTCGCGACCATCGATTCAACCGTTGCGCTCATGTTCGCGCTTTTCATCAATGCCGCGATCTTGATTGTTGCGGCCGCAACGTTTCATACCCACGGGCGCCACGACGTCGCCGAAATTCAGGATGCTTACAAATTGCTTTCGCCAATGTTGGGCGTGCCGATCGCAGGTGCGCTCTTCGCATTCGCGCTGCTCGCGTCCGGTCAAAACTCGACTTTAACCGGAACGCTCGCCGGCCAGATTGTGATGGAGGGTTTCCTCAACATCCGACTGCGCCCGTGGCTGCGCCGGTTAATCACGCGATTGATTGCAATCGTCCCGGCGGTTCTCACCGCTGCGTTCTTCGGCGCTAGCGGGACAGCCAAATTGCTGTTGATGAGTCAGGTGATTCTGAGCCTACAACTTTCGTTTGCAGTCATCCCACTGGTCATGTTCACCAGTGATCGCAAAAAAATGGGCGCGTTCGCTTCGCCGCGCTGGTTGAAAACGCTGGCTTGGAGCACCGCCGCCATCATCGTCGTGCTCAATGTGAAATATTTGTGTGACTGGTTCGGCATAACTGGCCTTATCAGTCGGACGTTTGGTTATGTATAAGAAAATTCTGGTCGCTCTTGAAAACAGTCGCGCCGACCAAACGCTGCTGCCGCACGTTAGCGAACTGGCGAAATTGCATCACTCGGAACTGTTGCTCGTTCATGTCGCGGACGGATTCGTGGCCCGCAATTACAATCAACTCAATCTGATGGAGTCGGACGAAATGAAGGACGATCGTGCTTATCTGGAAAACGCGGCCGCAAACCTGCGCGGCGCCGGACTGGCGGTCGACACTTATCTCGCGCTCGGCGATCCGGCTCACGGCATTTTGAAAGCGGCTGACGAACGGCAATGCGATTTGATCGCGATGACCGCGCACGGCCACCGCTTGTTGGGCGATCTCCTTTTCGGGAGCACGATCAACGAAGTCCGGCACAAAGCGCACGTGCCGGTGCTGCTGGTGCGCGCCGGGAAATAGAAACTGTAGCGGCGGTCTATGACCGTCGTCTTCGGCGATCGCAGGATCGCCGCTACAGCTACGCGGAAGCTTGCTCCGTCTTCCGTGTGCCATTACTTAGACTCCAGTGAAGGTTCTCTTCCTAACCAACGAATATCCGCCGCACATTTATGGCGGCGCCGGGGTGCACGTTGGTTATTTGTCAGGCGAACTCGCGAAAACGATCGATGTCGAGGTTCGCTGTTTTGGCGATCAGAATTCCGAAAAGGGCAAACTCAAGGTCAAAGGTTACGATGTCGATGTGAGCGGCTTCACTTGCCCGAAGCCGTTGCAATCGGTGTTCGGCGCAGTTCAGCGCTGCGTCGATTTTAACACCATAAGCATCGACGCGGATCTCGTTCATTGTCACACCTGGTACAGCCATTTCGGCGGCATTCTGGCGAAATTGAATTACGGAGTTCCGCTCGTCATTACCACGCATTCGTTGGAGCCGTTGCGTCCGTGGAAGCGCGAACAACTCGCCGGCGGCTACGATTTTTCGTTGTGGGTTGAAAAGACCGCTCTGGAAATGGCCGACGCCATCATC
>DASZJH010000005.1:0-5622 GCA_035948375.1 Chthoniobacterales bacterium | reverse complement strand
TCGATCCGGTTCACGACTTTCTTGTCCGCGATCTTGTCGCCATCAAACGCATCGCCGGTCGCATAAACGAAACGCGGAATGATCACGGTTCGAAAATCGAGCATCAAGCTGTTGGCGTAGGCCATTACCGCCATGTAACTGCTGTTGCCGCCGGCAGCGCACAAAAACCCGACAATCTTTTCCTCCCATGAGCTTCCGGTGAGCTCGATCATGTTCTTGGCCGCAGCGGCAACATCATAATTATAGACGGGCGCGGCAATCAAAATGCCGTCGGCCGCTTCAATCGCTTTGTTCAGTTTCTGCGCCGCCGGCATGCCGTAGCACTTGTCGGCATCGCAAAGCGGCAGGTCGAGATCTTTGATGTCTAGCCAGGTGCAATCGACTTTTCGTTGCTGCAAATGGGCAAAAGCCACCTGCCCCATCCGCCGGCTGTTGCTGTCGGGATTACCGCTAGTACTGACCACAAGATACTTCGGCATTTGGCTAAGGTGTGAGAATGATCTTTCCGCTGTAGGGATCCTTCACCGGCGTGCCTGGCTGAAATCCACGCACGTCGATGTAACCACTGTCCGGCGAGAACGGACTGGTCACAAAACCTTGTTTGCCGGGAACTGGAATCCCGTATCGAAGATCGTCACCTTTTTTCGAGTTCGCGCGGACGGTCGTTCGAGTGTTGCGCTCGTTTGGCGGGTTGCCTGCACCCGGGGTTTCGCCAGGTGACGGACTTGGCGACTCCGTTTTTGCCCGCTGCTTGCTTCGATGCGATCGCGCCGGTTGGTGCGGCTCGGTAAATGCGCGTCTCATCGCGTGGAAAAATCTCTCGAACGGTCCCGACTCGGATTCCGCGCGCAGACCGCTCGCGCCTAACAGCAGGATCGATATCATCGCCAGGGCTGTCTGGCTTCTCCTCTTCACATCATCGATTTAAACCGCGCCAGCAAGAAAACGCCAGCCTAGTTCGCAAAAGTTGGTTGTCTGTGGGGCGATCAATCGCGAGAATAAAGCTACCATGAAAATCGCCACCACCATTGTCCGGCTTCTTTTCGGACTCGCTTTCACCGTTTTCGGTTTGAACTTCTTTCTAAATTTCATCCCCGCGCCTCCCCCGACAGGCCTTGCTGGGGATTATTTCAAAGTGCTGTCGGCCAGCGGATACTTGTACGTCATCGGCGCGACGCAACTTCTGAGCGGATTGCTATTGCTGATTGGAAAATTCGTGCCGCTCGCGCTAACAATTCTTGCCGGAATGATCTTCAATATTTTGGTGATTCATATTTTGATGGCTCCTGAAGGTCTTCCGATGGCGCTTGTCTTTGCCGCGATGGAGCTGTTTCTCGTCTGGTCGTATCGCGATCGATTTGCCGGAATTTTGCGGAGCTAGAAAATCAGTTCGGCAGCGAGAACGATATTGTCTCGTTCGCCGCGCGGTGATTCGACCAGAAGTTTTTGCCGTCGAAGGTCAGCGATCGCGCCGCGAACGGAACGGTCGCCAGGTCTTCGACTTTGGGCGTTTCCTCCCGCGGATCGAGTCGCGCGATTCGCCAATCCTCGTTTGGTTTTTCCTGGCCGCGCAAAACGTATATTAATCCATCAACAAAAGTGTGGCCGCAGATTTCAGCGCCGATGTCGATCTTACGAAGGATCTCACCTTTCTCGTCGAACTTAAGAATGCGCTTTTCGTACCACTGGCTCAGATAGAGATTCGCGCCGTCGTAACTCAGATATGATCCGGCGAAATCAGGACAGGTGAAGAGTTTGGTGAAGCCGTTTTTCGCGTTGTAGCGATAGACGAAGCGGTCGTCATTCAATCCTTTGCCGATAGTGAAATGCATTGACCCGTTCGTTGCCACCCCCGCCCAAACAATTCCCGGCGGATCGATCTCGTCGGAAACTTTCAATGCACTGCGATCGACTTTGTAGAGTGTGCCTAGATCGCGCGAGCTCATCCAAAGTTGTTTGCCGTCCCACGCCAATGCCTGCGGGGTAACTGTCGGTGCCGAACGTCGCTGCTGCTCTTTGATCGGTTTCATCAATCAAACACTAACATTCTCCGAATCCGCGTAAACCCGCTTCGGTCTCGCCGCGGCGATTCGCGATCTCAAACAGAGATTTTTTCCAGAATCGAGCGCAGATCTCGGAAATTGATCGGCTTGGTTAAATGATAATCGAATCCAGCGTCTCGGCTCCGCCGCACATCCTCGTCCATTCCAAGCCCTGAAAGCGCGATCCCTTTCAGCGATTGACGCTTGATCACTTCACGCATCAGGTCATACCCGCTGGTGCCGGGCAAACCGATGTCGCTAATCAACGCGTCGAATCGCTGGCCATCCAGAATTTCCAATGCTTTCTGCGCGGAATCCGCCGTGATCACTTCATGCCCGCACTTTGTCAGCAGTCGGGAAAGGACTCTGCGGGTATCGGCGTGATCGTCCACGAGCAGAAGCCGCAATTTCTTCGCACTAATCACACCACCGCTCGACAAGTCGCTCGGTGCCACTACCGGTTCGCGCAGAAGCTGGAGGCCGACTCGAAACGTCGTGCCCTGGTTTTTGCCGGCGCTCTCAACGGTGATCGTTCCACCGTGCAGATCGAGCAGAGTTTTTGAAATCGTCAAACCGAGGCCAAGTCCACCGAATTTTCTGGTGATGGAACGTCCCCCTTGATGAAAAGGTTCGAAAATGCTCGCGAGTAGTTCCGATTCAATGCCGATTCCGGTATCGCTGATCTCGAAAACGAACTGTTTTCCATCGTTGAACGAGCGGATGGCGATGCGGCCTTTGGCCGGCGTGAACTTCACTGCGTTGTTAATGAGATTCCAGAAAACCTGCTGAATGCGGACCGGATCAGCCCACATGTGGTGCTCGGTGGCATCCAGATCGATCGCGAGCTCGATCTCCTTTTTCACTATGTCGCTTTTGACGATCTCTACCGCGCTTTGCACCAACCGGTGCACATCGGCCACTTCATGGTGCACTTCAATCTTGCCTTGCGTGATTCGCGTGACATCCAAAAGGTCGTCGATCAACTGCGCCTCGAGTTGGACGTTGCGCCAGATGGTTGTCACTTCCTCCCGAAACTCGGGCGACAGGCCTTCGTGTTCGGCGAGATAACTCGCCGAGATCATCGCCGGCATCAGCGGAGTGCGCAGTTCGTGGCTCAATGACGCCAAAAAAGCATCCTTCGCATTGTTCGCTTCTTCGGCCGCGGTTTTCGCCGCCTCCAAATTTTCCTCCGCGCGCTTGCGTTCCGTCACGTCACGGAAACTCCACACCCGGCCCATCGGTTTTTGATCGAGCAATTGAATTTGCGAGTATCGCTCCAGGATCGTTCCGTCCTTCCATTCAAGGACATCGAATGTTTTCGCCGGTCTGGTCCGATAGATCTCCATGACTTGCGAAACGAATCCTTCGGGGTCTTTGAATCGCTGACTGAATTTCAGCCTCAGTTTATCAACGTCCGCCGCCTTCAGCTGTTCGAGGGTTACGCCCATCATCTTGGCGTATTTTTCGTTGAAGTTCCGCACATTGCCCTTCAGATCGGTCACCACGATTGCGTCCGTGGTTGAATCGAGGGTCGCCTGCATCATGGAGAGCGACAGCGCCAGCTCCGTTGTTTTGCGTTCCAAAGATTCTTTGGCCTGCAAAAGTTCTTGGGCGGACACCTGGCTCCCAGCCGCGCCGTTGACGCTCGGCCGCTGTTTGTCTGGGGAAAAATGCTTCGTCGTGCGCTTGGAGCGTTTCACTTGGCGCCAATAATAATTCCAGTGGGGCTATCTGTCACTGACTTGCTCGGCCCTGCGATCCGCTGGGAATTACCACTCAGCGCGCTTTTTCGCCTGGCAAACTGCTTCCCCTGAAACGGGATCATGTTCAATATGTCGATCCTGTGAATGGCATAATCGTCATCGTGGCCTATCGGCCCAAGCCGGGAAAAGATAAGGAGCTCCTCGAGCTAGTGCGGAGTCGAGTTCCGACGTTGCGCAAAGAAAATCTCGTGACAAATCGCGTCCCAACAATCCTGCGGGCGCGCGACGGAACGATCATCGAAGTCTCGGAATGGAAATCACAGGAAGCGATCGACGCAGCGCACAAGAATCCAAAGGTATTGTCGATGTGGAATAAGTTTTTCGCTCTGTGCGATTGCGTGCCACTTAAATCGCTCGCTGAAGCAGAAGAGATGTTTGCAGGCTTCGAACCAATCGCGGACTGAGAAATGAAGAAGCTCTTTCTACTTTTTCTATTCCTCGTCTCGCTTGTGCTAGCCCAAGCGGCACCACCAGGCGACGTCACCGCGTCTCAGCTCAACAAAACCTGGAAATTGAGAAACAATGAGTTCAAAATCTGGGCGCTCCTTCGGCAACACCTTCAAATTGAATTCCTGGGGTTTTACGAACACCAGACTGCTAACGGCCCGACGGCGAATGAGGGCCAAGGAAGCGGGTCGCATTGAAGGCGACACCGCGATCTTCAAACCGGACGGGGCCGAAGATGCATGCAAGATCACGCTCAAGTTCACGAGCGGGAAACTACTCGTTACCCAAACCGGCACCTGCTGATTCGGATTCAATGTCACCGCGGAAGGCAGCCTACAAGAAAGTTTCTTCCAAAAAACCGGAGTTCGATTCTGAGTGATCGCTGACTTCTGATCGCTGGTTTCTCACAATGAAGGCGCGCGTCTTCATCCTAACTTTGCTCGCGATGATCGCGTTCGCGAGTAACTCGCTGCTTTGTCGCGTTGCGCTTAGAGATACCACGATCGATCCCGCGACGTTTACGTTCGCGAGAATTTTTGCCGGCGCGATCACGCTCTGGCTTATTTTGAATTTGCGAAGATCGACTTCGTCGCGCGAAGGCAATTGGATTTCTGCTCTCGCGCTTTTTGCCTATGCGGCGGCGTTCTCGTTCGCATATGTCGATCTTTCGGCCGGAACTGGCGCGCTGCTTCTCTTTGGCGCTGTCCAAGCGACGATGATTCTCTGGGGATTTCACAAAGGCGAACGACTCGATGCAATTCAGGTCGCGGGTCTTGTGGTGGCCCTGATCGGTTTGGTTGTGCTCGTATTCCCCGGCATTTCCGCACCGCCGTTAATGGGTTCGGTGTTGATGTTAAGTGCCGGAGTTGCCTGGGGCACTTATTCGCTGCGTGGCAAAAGTGCGGCCGACGCGATCGAAGCGACGACTGGCAATTTTTTGCGGGCGGTTCCATTCGCTGCGCTGATCAGTCTCATCATGCTATCGAGGATGCATCTCGATTCGTTAGGCATTCTCTACGCTGTCATCTCCGGCGCGATCACTTCCGGCATCGGCTACGTGATTTGGTACGCCGCGCTTCCAGGTCTGAAGGCCGCAGCCGCCGCGACCGTCCAACTAAGCGTGCCAGTTCTTGCCGCCACTGGCGGAATTCTTCTTCTCAGCGAACCGATTACTTCGCGCTACGTCTTCGCTTCCGTCGCGGTTCTCGGTGGAATTGCCATGGTCGTCGTCGAAAAACAGCGCGCTGCGTCAGGGACAGAAAATCAAAAGTAAAAACACCGCGAACAGGACAAGGTGAACACAACCTTGCAGGATGTTGGTCTTACCTGTTCCGAAAGTAACGATGCTCGCCCCGAGGGTGAGCAAAAGC
>DASZJH010000004.1:0-5012 GCA_035948375.1 Chthoniobacterales bacterium | reverse complement strand
TCGAACTAGTCGATCGACAAGAAATCGGCGGTCCGATATCAGGCTCAGACCGCTGCCCTACGACTTCTGATTTCTGCCCTCTGATCTCTGACCGCAGGATCGTCGCCGAAAAGGGACCAGACTTGGCGCAAGAGCAGCTTCGTATTCGTACCGACGTCGTCCGGCACGATGTCGCCTTACAAGCCATGTCCACTGAGCTCGAACCCGATCTCCAGCTCGAAATCGCTCATGTCCTATTTGTTGACATCGTCGGTTATTCAAAATTGCTGATCAACGAGCAGCGGGAATCGCTCCGGCAATTGAACCAAATTTTCCGAGACACAGACGCTTTTCGCGTTGCCGATGTGGCGGAAAAGCTCATTTGCCTTCCCACTGGCGACGGAATGGCGCTCGCTTTCACCAGCACTCCCGACGCACCTGTTCGGTGCGCGTTGCAGGCAAGCAAGACTCTGCGCCGTCACCCAGAACTAAAAATTCGAATGGGTGTCCACAGCGGACCAGTCAGCGGAATCACAGATTTGAATGAGCGCTCAAACATTGCCGGCGCCGGAATCAACGTTGCCCAGCGAGTGATGGATTGCGGCGACGCGGGACACATTCTCTTATCGAAGCGGGTCGCCGAAGATCTGGTTCAATACCGGCACTGGCAGCCGTACTTGCACGACCTCGGTGAATGCGACGTGAAACACGGCGCAGTAATTTCGCTAGTCAATCTCTACAACGACGAAGTCGGCAATCCGGAACGGCCGACGAAACTTGCGCTCAGAAATCAGACTACCCAGTCCAGCACACGGCGCGCGTTCGATCGCATTCCGCGGACACTGATTATAGTTCTGCTCTTCCTAACGACGGCGGTAGTCGGCCTTAGATTTCTCTTTCCACACCTTGCGCCTAAATCGAACGACGTATCTCGCGCCACGACTTCAGCCGTTGCCGCTTCGATTCCGGAAAAAAGCATCGCCGTTCTGCCATTCGAAAACTTGAGCGCAAACCAGGAGGCCGCCTTCTTCACCGACGGCGTCCAGGATCAAATCCTCACCAATCTGGCCAAGGTCGCAGATCTTAAGGTGATTAGTCGCACTAGCGTAATGCAATATAAAGTCGTTCGCGCCCGCAATCTTCGTGAAATTGGACGGCAACTCGGCGTTGCTAACGTGTTGGAAGGCAGTGTCCAGCGCGTGGCCAACCGCATCCGGGTAAATACTCAGCTCATTGACGCTCGCACTGATGCGCATCTTTGGGCACAGACTTATGATCGCGATCTCGCGGATGTGTTTGCCATTCAAAGCGAGATTGCTCAAACGATTGCCGATCAACTTCAGGCCCGGATGTCGCCGCGCGAGAAAGCAGCTATCGCACGACCGCCCACCACCGACCCTGTTGCTCAGAGGCTTTATGCTCAGGCCCAGCAGCTGTCCGAGTTGGCCTCTAATCCCGGTGGAAAAGAAGCTCTCCTTCAGGCGATAACCTTGCTTGATGAAGCGCTCGCGCGCGATCCGCACTTCTTAGATGCGTATGGTCTTCTCTCCGCGGCTCACATCGACCTCTATTGGGGGGGATTCGACCACACCGCTGCCCGCCTTGAGTTGGCTCGCGCGGCTATTGAGCGAGCGGCCGCTATCAACCCGGATGCCGGGGACGTTCATGCTATGCACGCCAACTATGCGTATAAGGCTTTCCGGGATTACGATGGCGCGCGCGCTGAACTGGAGCTCGCCCGCAAGACGCTTCCCAACGACGCCGTAGTCTACGCCCTGATTGCTTCCATCGATCGCCGTCAAGGGCACTGGGCTGAATCGGCTCAAAATTGGGAGCGTTGCGTTAGTCTCGACCCGCGCAATTTCCGCTTCGTGGTGGAAACGGCATTCACTTACCAGGCATTACGCCGTTTTGCTGAGTCGGCCCACACGTTCGAGCGGGCCCTCTCAGTTATTCCCACTGATCACTTTGCCCGTGCGCAGCTCGCTCAAATCCCATTCTTCGAATACGCTGATGTCCAGTCGTGGGGCACCAAACTTTCCGCGATCATCAACGAAGACCCGAAGGCAGCTACCGAGATCGGGAATGACCTTGTTAATTGTGCACTGGCCGAACGGGATTCCGCTTTGGCTACTCGTGCACTCCAATCCATCCGCGCCGAGGGATTGCCTGATAGTTACAACAACTCACTCTGGGCGCGGGACTGGTTTGTTGGCCTTGCCGCACGCACCTTCGGAGACGAGGCCAAAGCGCACGCCGCTTTCACCGCTGCCCGCGCTATCGAAACGAAGATCGTCCGCGACCAACCCGATTACGCACCGGCCTGGAGTCGACTCGGTCTCATCGATGCCGGCTTGGGACGCAAGGAAGATGCAATCCGTGAAGGGCGCCGCGCGTGTGAACTGTTGCCAGTCACCAAGGATGCAATGGACGGCCCTTCCTATATCACCAATCTCGCCACGATCTATGCCTGGACCGGCGAGAGAGATTCGGCGCTCGAACAACTCGCCATCTCGGCGAAAATTCCAGCTGGCGTCACTTACGGCGAACTCAAGCTCTACCCGCAATGGGATTCGCTTCGCGGCGATCCGCGATTCGAGAAAATCGTCGCCTCACTCGCACCGAAGCAGTAGCGGCAGCCGAAGATCGATATCGTCGATCTTGCTTTCGTCTTCAGTGGTGGATCGAGTAGTCCCTTGCTCGATGCCAATAATATCGGCCGGAGCCGAGACTTGTTTGGCGTCGCCCCGCGGAGCGGCCCATTCACCTTTCAGTGGCATCAGGCCACAGATTTGTTACTGTTCAGACTGCGTAAAATCGACAATCACTAATGGGCGAACCTGTAAATCCCGATGTAACCGCGGTGCAGAAAGCCGATGCACCTCGTGCTGATTTGCGTCCGGAAAATATTCAGGACGCGGTCATTCGCTTGGCCGGCAATTCGCAGGACGGAATCCAAACCGCCGGCGCATTTCTCGCCCGGCTCGCCGGCCGTAGCGACCAGGACGTCATGACTTATATGACGATTCCCGCCACGATTTCCGGCGGCCCGTCGATCTTCCAGGTCCGCATCGGTTCCGGCGAAGTGCTTTCCGCCGGTGACGAAGCTGATTTTCTAGTCGCGTTTTATCAACACAGTTATCAGGACCATCTCGGTTTTCTTAAAGAAGGCGGAGTTCTTCTTTACGACTCCGACAATGTCGAGCCGGACCTGGACGACAAACGTTTCACCTATGTTGGCGTCCCGATCACAGGTCTCACGGTCGAAGCGCTCGGCGGCACCGCCAAAGACAAAGGGAAAAACATTTTCGTGCTCGGATTGATCACGAAGATTTTCAGTCTCGACGTGGAGAAATTGAAGAGAATCATCACCGAAAAATTTGCCGGCAAAGACGAAAGCGTCGTGAACACCGCGCTGATGGCGTTCCAAGCGGGCTACGCTTACCCGGTCGGAAAGGTGCTGACTCACCATTATCAATTTGAAAAGATCGAGAAGACCGGTGGACGCGCCCAGATCACCATGGATGGCAACACCGCGTTGGCTTTCGGACTCATTGCCGGCGGAGTGCGATTCGGAGCCGGTTATCCGATCACGCCCTGGTCGTCGGTCATGGAAATTTTGCGGCAACAACTGCCAAAGTACGGCGGTATTTTTGTGCAAGCCGAAGACGAGCTCGCGTCGGTGTCGATCGCGCTCGGGATGTCGTATTCGGGCTGGCTCGCCGTTACCGGAAGCGCGGGTCCTGGGATTTCGCTCAAGACTGAAGCGATCGGTTGGGCGTCGATGGCCGAGATCCCCCTCGTCATCTGCAATATTCAACGCGGCGGCCCGAGCACCGGTTTGCCGACCAACGTCGAACAAAGCGATTTGCATCAGGCGATCTTCGGCAGCCACGGCGACAGTCCTCGCGTCGTGCTTGCTGCATCGACAGTCGAAGATTGTTTCTACATCGCGATCGAGGCCGCGCGTATCGCGCGCAGCTATTCCACACCGGTTTTCATTCTGAGCGACACCTCGCTTGCCACCCGCATCGAAGCCTTTGATGAACCCGAGCTCGACAAAATCATGGTCGATCCGAAACCGGACCTGACGCCGCGGCAATCGCACGTGCCGTATCCGCTCGACAAAATCACGCAGCACGTTCCGCCCGGCACGCCGATTCTTGACGGAAAATATCCGCTCATGTCCGGACTCGAGCACGACGAGATGGGTCACCCGACCGGCTCGCCGAAATTGCACATGGCGATGACGGCGAAACGTCGCAACAAATTGCGCAAGCTCGCCGAGGAAATTCCGGTGCCGGAAATTTACGGCGACGAAAAGGGCGACACGTTGCTTGTCGGTTGGGGCTCGACTTACGGCCCGATCCACGACGCCGTGAAAATGGCGCGCGAAAGCGGCGAAAAAATCGGCGCGTTACATCTGCGCCACATTCATCCGTTGCCTAACGGGCTCGAAAAAATCTGGCCGAACTTCAAGCGCATCGTCACAGTGGAAATGAACGACCAGGGCATTTACGGATTCGGCCAGCTCGCCACCATTTTGCGCGCGCGCTATTGCGAATCGAAGATCGAGAGCGTGACCAAGACCGATGGTCTCACGTTCCGCGTGAAAGAAATTTTAGAAAACGTTTTTAAAGGCAAAACGTACGCGCGAAACATTCCGCGCGACGGCGCGCCCGTGCAGCATTCCGGCACCGCGCCCGAGAACGTGAAACACTTAAAGGAAGTCGTGCCCCAAGGCGTCGGCTGAGTCCGAGCCGGACTGGCATTATTTATTTATGAGCGAAGAAAATAAACCGAATGGATCTGGCGGAACTGCTGTCGCCGAACCCGCCAGAGAAAAGCTAACCAAGAAAGCCCTTACCGCCGACCACCCGACCTGGTGTCCCGGCTGCGGCGATTTCGCCGTGCTTGCTTCCTTCTACAAAGTTCTCGAGAAACGCAATCTCGATCACGAAAAGATCGTCACCCTCGCCGGCATCGGTTGTTCGTCGCGGTTTCCTTATTTCGTCAACGGCCACGGCGCGCAC
>DASZJH010000003.1:0-51626 GCA_035948375.1 Chthoniobacterales bacterium | reverse complement strand
GTACCCGTCAAACGCGCACCCTCTGCCATCGAACAACCGGTGCACGGCCTTTATCGAGGCATGCCCGTGACCTACGTCGTCAAGGACGGCAAAGCTATTTTCCAGGGAGACATCATCCTCGAGAAAGTCGACTCCATCAATTCCCAATACCAGTTGCCTTCCTACAAGGTCGACGCCTCCAACATTGATTCCATCAGCATCGCCTACGCACAATACCGGTGGCCCAAGGTTGGTAATCAGTACCAGATTCCTTACGTCATCGCCGCCGGAAGCGGCAACCTCACCAATCTCAATACCGCTATCACCCAATTCAATAGCACGTTTTCCAATATCAAATTCGTCACCCGCACCTCTGAAGCAGATTACGTCAACTTTGACTTCGACCCCAACGACAATAGCGCCCAATGCGAAGCCAATGTCGGCCGGGTCGGCGGCCCACAACAAGTCGGAGGCTCAGGTGGATCGTCCAACCCGTGCCTGGTCGCTACGATTCTTCACGAAATGGGGCACACCGTCGGCCTCTGGCATGAGCAATCTCGTGCTGATCGCAACACTTACCTTTCGGTCAATTACAACAATCTGATCAAAGGCTCCATTTCCAACTTCGATCAGATCTTCGATAACGCGCAGCAAACTACTCTCTTCGATTACGCATCGATCATGGAGTACCCGGACTACGCCTACTCCCGTAACGGCGGTCCAGCCATTGAATCCATTCCCGCGGGGATACCGCTCTGGAATCTCACAGGCTACACCGCTGCCGATATCGATGGGATCAATCGTCTCTACAGTAACGCTCCCACTGCCGTCACGGTCGCCACTAATCCGCCAGGGCTGCAAGTCATCGTCGATGGCGTCACCGTTACTACGCCGCAGGTCTTCAACTGGGCGCTCAATTCTACCCACACGCTAAACGTTTCTTCCAATGTCCAGAGCCTGTCCGGTAACATCGTCAACAGCAGCCCGCCCATAGCCACGACGTTCTACTATACCTATGGACGCTGGAACGATGCGATGGCCGCCTCCCACACCGTCACTATTCTACCAGGCAATGGAAATCCCGCTACCCCCGCCACTTCTCCGGCGGTAACAACTTATACGGCCAACTTCATCCAGCTCGTTCCCTATGCCGCCACGGTTTTCCCGACTGGAACAGGAAGTGTCAACCCGTCGCCGGCGCCCCAAAGCTACCCAGGATCGTCGCTGCTCTTCTACATCGCCCGTCAGCAGGTCACGCTTACGGCGACTCCGAGTTCAGGACAGAACTTCTACGAATTTAACAACGCCAACCTTTTCCTTCCAGGCGGGGTAGGCGCCAATCCCAAGACTTTCTACGTTCCTGAAAACGGTCTCACCATTAATACCACCGCCGAGTTCTCCCCTGACCCCGTCTATACTGTGAACGTTGCCCCCAATCCCTTCAGCTCGAACCTCTACATCTACGCTGACGGCGGCTTTTGGTATGCGCCCAAGAATTTCTCTGCCCATTACGATTCAAGCTGGACCGTGGGCAGCACCCACACACTTAGCTTTAACTGTCCTACATGTAGCCCCCCCTTTAACGATGAATATCCGTACAGCTCGAACAGCCGCTATGCCTTCGTCAATTGGAGCGACCTCACGACCAACCCCAACAGCGACAGCGTCAAGCTTCCATCCACCAGCACCACCTACACCGCGAACCTCACGCCCCAGTTCTTCGTGACCGACTTCGTCAACGAAGGTTGCGCCGGATCCATCAACGTCACTCCGGCCTCGCCCACCGGAGACGGCTTCTACCCCAAGGGCACCGGCCTCACCTTTTCCGAAACTCCAAACTCCCCTTGGCTCTTCACGGGATGGCAACACGACCTGAGCGGAACCTCCTCCTCGCAACCGCTGATGGTGACCGACGAAGTTCTCGTCACCGCTGACTACAACACTGTCGCGACGCCACTTACTCTGACGAGTCTGAGTCCAGCCACAACTGTTCCTTGGAGTTCTGCTTTTACGCTGACGCTAAGCGGCACTGGCTTCACTCCTAGCTCGGTCGTCTTGGTGAACGGAGCATTTCCCACGGTAACATTCGTCAACAGTACCCAGCTCAAGGTTCCCGTAACCGCTGCCCAGATTGCTACGCCAGGAGCTTTCCAAGTGTGGGTTGGAAATTCCCCCACGGCAGCAACATGCGACGCCTTCGCCGCTCTTCCCTTCACAGTAGCCAACAATCCCATCGTCGTCTCTCGCATGACCCACGGTAATGGTGCGGGCACGTTCGATGTTAATCTGCCGTTCGCTGGCACCCGCGGCGTCGAATGTCGCAGCGGCGGCGCTAACGGTAACTACACGATCGTGTTTCAATTCGCTAACAGTTTGACCAGTGTTGGCGGTGCCAGCGTCACGAGTGGGCCCGGATCAGTAAGCAGCAGTGCAATCGGTGTGAACAAAAATGAATATATCGTTAACCTCACCGGCGTTATTCCTCCGAATCCTCCGGGAGGCGCATATGTTACAGTCACTTTGACCAACGTCCTAGACTCCGCGAATAACAGCGGCACCGTGGTCGGCCCGCAAATGGGCGTGCTCGTCGGCGATGTCGACGCCAGCGGCCGAGTCGATTCGACGGATACGTTCGACGTCAGACAAGACAGTCTCCAAACCATCAGCTCCTCCAACTTTAGGGCGGATGTCGATGCCAGTGGGCGCATCGATTCAAACGATGTTTTCGTCACCCGGCAACAAAGCCTGACGTCGCTTCCATCTTTGCCGTAGGGTTAGATCGCGTCGGGGCAAGTCTGGCGCTTCTACGGCGGGTTTCAGCGGACAGACATCGGTCCCAGAGCCGGGATCAAAGCCGGCCAAGATGGCAGTCTTTGGAGGTTACGGGACCTCGTTGAGCGGTCGAGGCGACCAGCAATTACTGCGGTTGCGGAACGATCCGAATGTACGGCTTCGGCGCTTTCCAACCTTTGGGATAACGCTTCTTCGCATCCTCGTCGGAAACCGAGCCTGCGATGATCACATCCTCTCCCGGTTTCCAATTCACCGGCGTTGCGACTTGGTGTTTCGCGGTCAACTGGAGAGAGTCGATCACCCGCAGCACTTCATCGAAGTTCCGGCCAGTCGTCATCGGATAGACCAGGATCAGCTTAATCTTTTTGTCGGGACCAACGACGTAAACGTTGCGCACAGTCGCATTGTCTGCCGGAGTCCGCTTTTTCGGGTCACCGGACACCTCGGCCGGCAACATGCCGTAGAGTTTCGCCACTTTGAAATCGGCGTCGCCGATGATCGGATAATTTGGGGCGTGTCCTTGTGTCTCCTCAATGTCCTTCGACCAACCCTGATGATCGCCGGTCGAATCGACCGACAGTCCCATGATCTTCACGTTCCGGCGATCGAACTCTGGTTTGATCTTCGCCATGTAACCAAGCTCGGTCGTGCAAACTGGAGTGAAATCCTTTGGATGCGAAAATAGAACCGCCCAGGAATTGCCGACCCAATCATGGAAGCGAAGTTTGCCTTCGCTTGTCTCCGCTTCAAAGTCCGGTGCTGTATCGCCGATTTTCATTCTGGCCTCCTTCGCTGATCTTGAATCAGATTCCGCCCGGTGCGGGAGAAAGTCACGACCGAAGTTGCCACTCCTGCCATTTTTCCTGCCCTGCAAAAATCGACAACGAATCGGTGACCGGTTCGCTCTTTTTCAAATCGAAACGGCCGGCGAAAATCTCCGCCGCCTTGGATTCGGTTA
The DNA here is from genome assembly GCA_035948375.1 of Chthoniobacterales bacterium. Classification (GTDB taxonomy): domain Bacteria; phylum Verrucomicrobiota; class Verrucomicrobiia; order Chthoniobacterales; family UBA10450; genus AV40. Next base: position 47,896 of record DASZJH010000003.1, on the reverse strand, counting down.
AGGGATAGGGCGGTGGATTCGGTTCTTTGCCGTAAAAGAAAAAACCGACCAGTGTCCCGCGCGGTCGGAGCAGTTGCGCTACGCGCGTCGCGTAATGTTTCCACAATCGCGGGGGCAATGAACAAAGAAACGTCCGTTCGTAAACAAGATCGAACGGCGCGGCTTCAAAAGGATGAATGAAAAAATCTCCGAGAATGATTCTGTCGGCGGCAGCAGGCAGGGCTTTCTTCATTGAAGCAACTGCGATCGGAGAAAAATCGATAGCCGTTACCCGGTGGCCGGCGGTTTGAAACGCATCGATCGTTCTGTAATCCTGGCCGCAACCGGGAATCAAAACGTTGCGGCCAGGTTCGAGCGATCGGATGAAAGCGCTCAAACGCGCCGGGATTCGATCCAGCTGCCACGGTGTCGATCCGCTGACGTAGCGTTGCGACCAGAAATCCGGTTGGGTTGAGTGTGGCTCGTTCTTTTTCTCGCTCAAAATATTCCCAGGGTAAAAGGTTCGATGCGGCCACGCAATTGCCTGAATCAAGACACTCGGTTGTCAGATTCGTCGCGATACTCTAACAGCGAAAGGAGAATGCCAGCCCAGGTGAAAACCTTGGCCGTTCTGTTTTTTCGCGATTTGCTTTGTCGTCTCCAACAACCTTTGCGCGCAGCAGAGTCTCGATGCGATTCGCGCTGCCTCGGGTTAGAGCTCGCCGCTTTTTGTGACCGCGTCGCCCGGCGACGCCAATCGTTTATTCATCGTTCAGCAGGGCGGGCAGATTCGAATCCTGAGTCTTACCACCGGGGTGCTGAACGCGACTCCGTTCCTTACTGTGTCCAATATTACTACCGCCGGCGAAGAAGGTTTGCTCGGCCTTGCTTTCGATCCGGATTACGCCACGAACGGAAAGTTTTACGTGGACTGCGTCACGCCGGGAGGTGCGTTCGGAATGGGGATGACCCAAATTCGCCAGTATCAGGTCTCGGCGAATCCGGACATTGCCGACACAACCCCGTCAAACATCAAAATCCTGGTGTCATTCGATCAGCCTCAGACCAATCACAAGGGGCGGATGGATTGGATTTAGCCCGGCGGGCAGGAGGCGACCACAACCTTTACATCGCGACCGGCGACGGCGGTAATAGCGACGACCAAGATGGGGGGTGTTGGTCACATCGAGCCGGGTGGAAACGCGCAAATAAGACGACGCTGCTCGGAAAGATGTTACGCATCCATGTCGATCCGGCGACGGGAACTTACACAATTCCGCCGGACAATCCGTACGCGAGTCCGACTCCCGCGCCATCGCCTGCACCCAAGCGAGAAATCTGGCTACTGGGACTGCGCAATCCATTTCGCGACAGCTTTGATCGCGCGAACGGTCGCATGTTTATCGGTGACGTCGGTCAAAACACGCGGGAAGAAGTCGACGTACAACCACCGACGAATCCGGGCGGAGGCGAGAATTACGGATGGCGAGACCGCGAGGGCTTTAATTCAAAACCCTGCTTACCCGACGCCGACTGCGGCGCCAACGCCGACGCCGAATCCGCCGCGAGTCGATCCGATCATTGATTATCCGCGCACAACAGGTCGGACCGTGATCGGCGGTTACGTTTATCGCGGCACTCTGTTCCCGGCGCTTCAGGGCGTTTATGTTTTCGGCGATTATCTCGGGCCAAACGGCGGAACCTCGAGAATTTTCACGCTGAACTATGACGGGACGACGGCTTCAAATTTCCAGGACATCACCAGCCAACTTTTTGCGATCCCGACAACGAGCGGCAACATCTCCCTGACGAATCTATCATCACTTGGTGAGGACTCGGCTGGCGAGCTTTACATGACCGACATCGGGAGCGGCAACGTTTACAAGATTTCGTCCATGCTGGTCGGCGCGGCTTCGAGGAAAATCCACGGCGCTACCGCGTACGATATCGATCTTCCGTTGACGGGAAATCCCGGGATCGAGTGCCGCAGCGGCGGAGCAAATGGCAATTACGCAATGGTTTTCAAATTCGCGGTTGTATTGTCCACGATTGGGAATGCGACCGTTACCGGAACCGGAGTTGTAGACAACCGGGCAATCGATACCACCAATGGGCGCCAGTACATTGTGAACTTGACCGGTGTGGCCAACGCGCAGAACCTCACGGTCACGTTGAGCAATGTCACCGATGTTGCCGGCAACATTGGCAGCTCTGTTTCCGCCACGATGAGTGTGCTGGCTGGCGATACGACCGGCAACGGTACGGTCAACTCAAGCGATATTTCTCAAACTCAATCCCAGTCAGGCCTGCCACTGACTCCGGATAATTTCCGGGAAGACGTTACCGTAAGTGGCGCGATCAACAGTTCCGATATTTCGTTTGTGCAAGCGCAGTCGGGCACGGCACTTCCGGCGCCAAGCTAGGTCCCCGTCGCTCCTACCCGCAGACATATCGAAAGCCAGAAACGGAAGCGTTGATCGTTTGATTGGTTTGAAGATACTTCGCGGCGATCACAGAATCAGCCACTTCGACTTGCCGGTGCGCGAATCTTCTTCCCAAAGGCGAAGCCCGCCGAGAAAGGCGTTTTCGTTTTCGCCCCGCTCAATTCCATCCGGCAACTCGTCGAAGCGGTGAACGTTGCCGCCGCCGAGCACCACGTAATCGGCGATGAACGATTTCTTTAATTGGGTCACGGCGAAGATTACTTCGCGTTTCCATTCATCGAGGCCAAGCCGCTCAATCCCTGGAATGCCAAGAAAATTTTCGATGATGTCGCGGTCGCGGTAGGGAAGATCGCCCAGCTCAAGCGGAAACAACATGTTTTCCAAAAGCAGCGCCGAGCCGAGCCCGGTACCGAGGCCGAGAAATAACATCCGCCCTTCGCGATAACTTCCGAGCGCCTGCATGGCGGCGTCGTTGATGACCTGGACCGGCTTGTCCAGCGCCTTGCGAAAATCGAAATCGACCCAGCCGTTGCCAAGATGTTTTGGATTTCGAACGATTTTGCCGCCGCGCACGGGCGCAGGAAAACCGATAGAAATGTTGTCGAACTTCCAATCGTGCGTGTGCTCCTTGAGTCGCGCAATAAAATCGCTCGGCCCCATCCGCGGTCCCGAATCGAACATGCGGTGCTCGCTTCGTTCCATCATTAGTTTCACGTGCGTCCCGCCGATGTCGACGACCAGCGTCTTCTTCATCGGACCCCAGGACCTGCTGCCTGTGCGTTACTCGCCGAGGCCGACAGCCTGACCGAGTCGCTGGAAAATTCCCTTTTTCTCCTGTCCGGCCCCTGAGGCCGGCGGCCAGCATTCGATAATCTCGAGAGCGAGAAATCGCAACAGAGTAACGCTGGCGAATTTCAAATCGAGTCGCAGGTTCTTCGCGATCTGCTGGACCGAACGAGCGCCGTTGAACTGCGATGCAAACTGCGCTTCGGCCACTGTTAGCCGAAGACTCTGGATGCGCTCGAAGCCCTCCCGGGTGTAGGCCGGGATCGAGGCGGGTTCGTAATACGCGCGGTTGCCCAGTTGCGGAAACTGAACCAAGCGCAGCGTCGCCAGCGTCCATTGATCGACGTCCGGCTCGCCGGGAAGCGCGCTCGCGAAATCCGGAAGCGCGCCTGCGCCTTGTTGAAATGAAAAGCGAATACACGGCGCGCTCCAAAGGTGGGCGAAAAGCTTTTGTCCGTGATGTTGAACAAGCTGCGATGCCGGCTCGTGCAAAATGAGATTTTCGTGCATCAAAGTGATGAAGAGCGGGCAGCCGGTTTCCTGCTGTTGCGCGCGGGCGGCTGCGATCCGCTCCGGATCGACATTGCTCAACGTCACCGGCGCTTCCGGACAGTAGAGCTCGGGATCGCGCGAAGTCGCAAATTGAATCTGGCCATCCTGAAACAGGAGCTCCACCGGCGATTTCTCCCAAAACAGACTCAAGGTGCCCGTGAGCTTTTGGTTCGCAATAATTTGCAGCGCGCGATTGAGCGAGAAGAAACGTGTGTCGCCGCAAAAAAACACGCCGCTGGTGAGCGATTCGTCCGGAACAGGCTGCTGCTCCGCGGCTGGCTCGAACGCTGCGGGTGCCGCAGCTTCCTGTGCCGGCAACGGGGAAGGCGCAGGTGTCCACCAGGGTGCTTCCGCCGGCTGCGGGGTCTCGGGCGTTTGCGGGACTTCGAGATCAACCTCGCTGACTTCGCGATAAACGGGCTGTTCCTCAAAGGGAATCTCTGCTTCGACCGGTCGCGTCTCTTCAGAGAAGAGTTCCGAAGGTTGGTGCTCGGGCTGGCTTGGCTGTGGGTCGTCCTGTTTTCCAGGCATATGCGTCTCTACAGTTCGCGTAAGCAAATCCGAAGTAAACGGTTTATTCAAGAACCCAATCACGTTGGAGTTTTGGCCGCTCGCCTGCAACTCCGCGCCGTAACCGGACATGTAAACCACCGGAATGGCGGCCGTCTCCGGATTTTGGAGTAAACGGCGGCAAACTTCGTCGCCTTTCATGTCCGGGAGAATGAAGTCCAGCAGAATCAAGTCGGGCAAACCGGCTTGGGCTTCGCGCACCGCTTCTTCGCCGCTCGAAGCCGTCGCCACTGCGTACCCGGCGTCGATCAAAACTTCCTTCACGAAGCTGAGCAGCATCATGCTGTCATCCACCGCCAGCAATTTCTTCGCGGCCGACTTCGCACGATCGCCCCCCGCAGCGGCGCGTTCGTCCGCACTTTGCACCGCTTCCATCAGCAAATGTTGCCAATCCATCTCAATGGTCCGTGGACTCGGCCCTGCGCCGGTGACTTCGGAAATCTTGCCCCCCTTCCAGCGCACGATTTCATTGAACGCTGCCAATCCCTGACGGCCCGGGGCGGTAGCGTGCCGGACCTGGCCTTTTTCAAAAAACACGCGGGCTTTTTCGCCATTCGGTCCGGTGAATTCCACAACCGAAGTCGCGCCGCTCATGCATTTGAGCTGAATGATGTCGGTAAACTGAAGGTCGCTCAGCGTGCCCTCAAATTTTTCGGCCATAGCCGCCGCTGGTCGCAACAAACGTTCAACCAGATCGATGAAATCCCATTCGGTCAGCGGTTTCTCAAGAAAGTGGATTGCGCCCAGTCCACTGACGTGTTCGCGCTGTTCCGGCAAATGCACGCCGGTCAAAACGATTGCGCGCGCGTTTGGATGGCTCGTGCGCAAATCGTAAAGAAAATCCTGACCGAGGTCCTGGGTTGCATCGACATCCAGCACGAACAATTCAGGCTTAACTCCCAGAACAAGCTGCTGCGCTTCTTCCAAGCTACGCGTTACCTCAACCATCGCGTCCGGCGCAGCCTGCTTCAGCGCGTCACAGATGGCCGAAGCCAGTTGTTCATCCGGTTCCAGCACCAGAATCCGCGAGGTCTGTTTCGATTTTTTCTGTTTCATCCGATCCTCAACTCTGGAGGGTCAGCAATTTCTTTACCGCCAACTCGGTAGCAATGCCCTCTTCTGGGCAAATGACAAAGGGTTTTTGCTGTAAGGGTCGGATCAACCTTGGCCACCGACGCCGTCCGATCAGGCGCTGAACTGCCTGGCCAACTCTCGCCGGCTGATTTTCCCGCGTTCGTTAGCCGGCATCGAATCGAGAATGAAAATTTTCCGCGGCACCTGCCAGGCGCTCAACTCCCGCCGGCAAAATTCCAAAAGCTCGTCTTCACAATCGACATCCGCGACCACACAGGCCGCGACCTCTTCGTTGCGCAATCCCGCGGCCGCGGGACGTCCAAACGCTATCGCCTGCCGAACCCCCCGAAAACGCACCAACACCTGTTCGATCTCCGCAGGACTTACTTTCTTGCCGGCGACATTGATGAGATCCGAGACGCGGCCGACAATTTTGAAACCGTCACCGTCGCGCACGAGCAAATCGTCTGGAATGAAGACGCCATTGCCAACTTTCTCTTCGTTACTTTCTGGAAAATGACCGTCGCCTGCCGCTGCAGTGCGAACCCGAATCTGACTCGACCTCGCATTTGGATCGATCATTTCCAGATCGACATCCTTCATCGGCGCGCCGACAAAACCTTCGACCTCGAGCTTTGCGTCGCGGTCGTAACAAATTCCCCCGCACTCCGACGCGCCGTAAAACGAATGGATCGACAATCCGAATCTCTCTCGAAATTTTTTCGCGATCGCGAGCGGCAACGGCGCGCCCGCGGAAATACAAAGACGCATCTTTGGCAATCTTGGAACATCCGTCATCTCGCAAAACGCCTGATAGAAAACCGGCATGCCGGGGAACGCCGTGGCGTTCGTTCGTGCGATATCGTCGAGCACGGCGCGGGGCGTTCGATCCCGACTGAGAACCATCGGCACACCGCGGCCAATCACCGGCGTGAGCAGATTGCTAAAGCCGTAGGAGTGCGAAACCGGAATCACGCCAAAGTTAAGGTCGACATCGGAAATTCCCATCGTCTCGCAGATTTGGTCGCAATCAGCGAGCAGTTGTTCGCTGCGGAACCGAATCACTTGGGGCTCGGCGGTTGTGCCGGAAGTTAACTTCAGCAGCGACGGAGTTTGGCCGCTCCACTTCACCGGTTGGTCGTCGATCTTGCGGATAGTAGTCGCCTTCTCAACGATCGCGCTCGCGTGGCAAACCTTCAGCGCCGCGTCTCGCTGCTGATCAGCAATCGACTGCTCGAGCGGCAGAACGACAACCTGGCGACGCGAACACGCGATCAAAATCGACGGCCAATTTTCATGATTGCCGATTTGCACCGCGAGGACATCGCCAGGTTCGAATCCATCGACCTTCGACTCGAAATCGCGGGCGCGATCCTCGATTTGTTTGAAACTGTAAACGACTTCGCCGCGCGTATTAAGAATTGCCGGGGCGTCGCCCTTTTGGGCGAGAATCGCCTCCCACCGCTCCGGCAATTTGTCCTTCGGTTTCATCGCTTGCGTAAACTGGCTGCGCGGTTACATTCGGCGCTCATTTTTAAACGAATGAAAGCAGGCATTCATCCAGAATATTACGAAACCGATATCGTTTGCGCGTGCGGCGCGGTGTATCACACCCGCTCGACCCGTCGCGATATTAGAATCGGTATCTGCGCCGCTTGTCATCCGTTTTTCACCGGCGAACAAAAATTTGTGGATACGGCCGGTCGCGTGGAAAAATTCGCCAAGCGCTACGGCAGCACGAGAGCTGCGCGCGCGGGCAAAAAAGGTTAGCTGACGAGCTGTAGCCGCCTCGCTCTGGCGAGGCGTCTTCAAACACGGCGACCGAGTGCCGTGACTATCAACGACCATGGACTTTGAGCCTCTCATTCAACGCAAACGCGAACGATTCGAGCAACTCGAGCGCGAGAGTGCCGACCCGAAGCTGTTCGATAATCGAAAGCGCGCCCAGGAGATAATGCGCGAACACGCGAACACCAAAGCTGTGCTCGCCAAATGGGATGAACTGGAAAACGCGCGCAAACAGCTCGACGACAATCGAGAGCTCGCGCTGTCTCGCGACGTCGAAATCGCGGCCATGGCCGAAGATGAAATCCCAGACCTCGAGAAGCGCGTCGCGGATCTAGAGCGCGAATTGCAGATCGGCCTGTTGCCACCGGACGAAAACGAAAACCGCGACGCGATCGTTGAGATCCGTGCCGGCACCGGTGGAAGCGAAGCCGCCATTTTCGCGGCTGATCTATATAGAATGTACCACCGCTTCGCCGAATCGGCCGGCTTGAAGACCGAAGACTTGGAATCGAGTCCGTCCGAACTGGGCGGATTGAAGGAAGTGATCTTCAAAGTTTCGGGCGAATCAGTTTTTCGAAAACTGCGTTACGAGAGCGGGGTGCATCGCGTCCAGCGCGTACCCGCGACCGAAGCTCAGGGCCGCATTCACACGTCGACCGCCACAGTCGCGGTGTTGCCGGAAGCTGAGGATATCGATCTTGAAATAAAGCCGGAGGATCTGCGGATCGAAGTTTCGCGCGCCGGCGGGCCGGGCGGACAAGGCGTGAACACGACCGACTCGGCGGTGCAAGTATTGCACATTCCGACCGGCACCATCGTTCGCTGTCAGGACGGACGGAGCCAGTTGAAGAACAAAGAGAAAGCGATGTCGATTTTGCGGGCGCGGTTGCTCGAACGAAAACAGCGCGAAGAAGAGGAAAAATACAGCGCGCAACGCCGCGGCCAGATCGGGACTGGCGGCCGCGAAGAGAAGATCCGCACCTACAATTTCCCGCAGAACCGGCTCACCGATCATCGAATCGGTTTGACGCTATATAATTTAGATCGCGTGATCGACGGCGACCTCGACGAAATGATCAAGACGCTCCAAGCCGCCGACATCGCCGAGCGATTGAAGGAATCATCAGTCGCGTGACGCAACCAAAGACGCTGCTGGAAGTGTTGCAATCGACAACGGCATATTTCACCAAACACAACATCGAGAGTCCGCGGTTGAACGCTGAACATTTGATCGCGCATGTCCTGACGCTCTCGCGACTGGAGCTCTACCTCGAGTTCGAAACCAAACTCAACGAACAAGAACTCTCGCGCCTGCGCGATTTAGTAAGGCGACGAGCCCAAGGCGAGCCGCTTCAGCATTTGCTGGGCACCGTCGAGTTCTGCGGGCAAACCTTTCTTTGCGACAAACGCGCGATGGTGCCCAGACCGGAAACCGAGGAACTCGTGGAGCTTGTGATTGGGGAAAGTCCGAGCCGGACTAGCACTAACCGGACGCCGGAAAGAATTGTCGATGTTGGAACGGGCAGTGGGATTATCGCCCTGAGTTTGGCGAGACAATTTCCCGAGACAAAAGTTCTCGCGATCGATATCTCCGATGATGCGCTGGCGCTTGCGCGTGAAAACGCGGCGAGGCTTGGATTAGATGAGCGCGTTCAGTTTCGCAAAGGCGATGTTTTGGAAAACTTGGATGAAAGATTCGATCTGATTGTGGCGAATCTTCCGTACATTCCGATGCAAGATCGACATCTGCTTTCCCGCGAAGTTCTGCACGATCCTGAAGTAGCGCTTTTCGTAGCAGAACGGGGCGATGAGTTGATCCGAAAACTAATCGAGCAGGCGCCTTTGCATTTCAACGGAGCAGGTCTGCTCGCCCTCGAAATTGGGATCAATCAGGCCGAAGGCCTGTGCGACCTGCTTCGTCAAAAGAATTATCACGACATCGAGTCGAAAAAGGATTATTCAGGTGTCACTCGATTCTTGTTAGCCGGGTATGGATAAGATCCGCATTCATGGAGGGCGGTCGCTGAGCGGTTCGATCAAGATCAGCGGATCGAAGAATTCTGCTCTGCCGATTTTGGCTGCGACGTTACTCACCAAGGAACCATGCGTCATAAGGCGCGTGCCCGACCTGAGTGACACGCATTACATGCTTCAAATATTGAAGCATCTGGGAGCGGAAGTGGAGCGGGCCAGCGGTACGGTTTCGGTGGCGGCCGTAAAAATTAATTCAGTCGCGCCTTACGATGTCGTTCGCAAAATGCGCGCATCGGTTTGCGTGATTGGTCCGCTGCTTGGCCGCTGTAAGGAAGCGACCGTTTCAATGCCGGGTGGCTGCGTCATTGGCGATCGTCCGATCGATTTGCACTTGAAAGGCTTTGAAGCGTTGGGCTCTGCAGTGCGGGTCGAAGGCGGCGACATCAAAGTGTTCGCGCCGAAGCTTACGGGCGCTGTCGTGAATCTCCGCGGCAAGTTTGGTCCAACGGTACTCGGCACCGACAATGTGATGATGGCAGCAGTGCTCGCCGACGGCACCACTGTTATCGAAGGCGCGGCCCAGGAACCGGAAGTTGTCGATCTGGCAAATTTTCTAAACAAGATGGGCGCGAAGATCGAAGGCGCCGGCACGCGCCGGATCATCATTGAAGGAGTTAAAGAGCTCCACGGTGCTGAGCACGACATCATCGCCGACCGAATCGAAGCAGGAACGTTTTTGGTCGCGGGCGCCATTTGTGGCAAGGGTATTACGATCAAGCGCGCGGATCCCGAACATGTCACCGCGGTGACGGATGCGCTCTCGAGCTGCGGTTTTCGAATCGAAACCAAGAAGGACGCCATTTCGGTTTTCCCGAATGGCGCAGCCAAACCGGTCGAACTGGCAACGGAGCCTTATCCCGGCTTTCCAACCGATATGCAGGCGCAGATGTGTGCATTGCTCTCCACCACCAAGGGAATCAGCGTGATCACGGAAAATGTTTTTCCGCAGCGCTACATGCACGTCGCGGAGTTGAAACGAATGGGCGCGCATGTCGATCTTGAAGGACCAACCGCGGTGATTCGAGGAGTGGACAATCTTCTTGGCGCGCCGGTGATGGCGAGCGATCTGCGCGCGTCGGCTGCGCTGGTGCTGGCCGGATTAAAGGCCGAGGGTGTCACTGAAGTCAGCCGTGTTTATCATATTGACCGCGGTTACGAGCACCTCGATGAAAAATTGAGCGAGCTCGGTGCCGAGATCGAGCGCGTGAAAGAGTAAAATCCCATGAACGAAACCCAACCGACATCATCACCACCGCCCGCTCCAGCCTCATCAACATCGTCTGAGGTCCGCACTTGGTCCGTGCTTTGTCACGCCAGTGCGCTTCTCGGACTCTTTTTCCATTTCTTCGGACATCTGCTCGGCCCGCTAATCGTCTGGCTGATTAAACGCGACGCTTCGGCCGAGATCGACGCCAATGGGAAAGAGTCATTAAATTTCCAAATCTCGATGCTCATCTACGACATCGTCGCTGGAATTCTTTGCATCGTCCTAATCGGCATTCCGATTCTGATCGCGCTGTGGGTTCTGAACACTGTGTTCGTGATCATCGCCTCGGTGAAAACCAGCAACGGCGAATTCTACCGCTATCCGTTCACGATTCGGTTCTTGAATTAAGGGACGCCAATCCGCGCAGCGTTCTCAAGTTCCGGATGTCTTCGCGCATCTCCTTGCCTTTCGGCGTCTCTAGCACTTTTGGGATTTTTCGGAAACGGCGGTCGCGCATGATGAATCGGAAGGCATCGAGGCCGATCTGACCTTTGCCGATGTGTTGATGTCGATCCACTCGCGACCCGCGCGCGGTTTTTGAATCGTTCACGTGAATCGCCGCCAGACGGTCGAATCCAATCACGCGATCGAACTCGCGGAATGTTTTCTTGATGCCGGACTCGGTTCCGAGATCGTAACCGGCGGCGAACAAATGCGCGGTGTCGATGCATACGCAAAGCCGATCGGGCTCGCGCACGTTCTCGATGATGTAAGCGATGTGTTCGAATCGGTGACCGAGGCACGAACCTTGTCCAGCCGTGGTCTCCAGCGCGATCCGCGTTTTCACTTTTGGAATTACTCGGAAGATCGCGTCAATCGACGCGGCGATTTTTTCGAGACCAGCTTCCTCGCCAGCGCCCAAGTGCGCGCCCGGATGCATCACCAGAAACGGAAGCTCGAGCTGATCGGCTCGAATCAATTCCTCCGACAACGAACGCACTGAGTTCGCGTGAAACTGCGGATTGGTGGCGGCGAGATTGATCAGATAATTCGCGTGGGCAAAGATCGACAACAGCTGCCCGCGCTCTTGGTGATTCAGAAAGGCGCGGGTCTCATCGGGCGTCAGCGGCCGGGCGAACCATTGCATATTGTTTTTCACGAACATTTGGATGGCCGTGCACTTGATCGAGCAGCCCCGTTCAATTGCTGTGTGCACGCCGCCTCCGATCGACATGTGCGCGCCCAACAGGATTCTTTCTTTTGTCATGCCGACCGAAGTCGAGGAATCGTTCAGAAGGCTATTTGCTGAGCAGGCCGTAGAGGATTGCGCCGAATAGAATGGCAAATAAGACGCCTAGCGCACGAAGCCCGATCGGATTGAGTAAGCGCGCGTACGAGTCTCCAATAATTGCCCGATAGCATCCAATCAGGGCGTTTGGAAAAAGCAGCCACACAATGCCGGTCCCTCCGAGAATGAGCAAAGTCGCCACCGCGTTCACAGGTGCTTCAACCGCAGATCTTCGACAAATAATAGGGCAGCATGTCGCACCAGTAATTCCAATCGTGGCCGCGCCATTTGCCATCGTCGAGCCAATGCTGGATACCTTTGGAATTCAGAATTTCCGAAAGGCGATACGTTTCGTGTCGAGTGTTGTCCCATTCGCCGGTGCCGAGAATGATCCCCATGTGATTGTATTTCCACGGATCGTTGATGTTCGGCAGATATTGATACGGGCTGTTGAAATAAATGTTGTCGTCGTGATACCCGTTGAAGAAATCGCTGATGTCGAACGAGCCGCTCAAGCTGATAAGGTGGCCGACTGAGTCGGGATGGCGAAACGCGATATTGGCCGCGTGATAAGCGCCGAGGCTCGCGCCGCTCACGGCCACGCGGTGACAATGACATTCCTGCCGAGCGAGATCGAACACGTCGCGCACGATCACATTTTCGTACGCGTTGTGGGTTTTCATCCGGTCGGCGGGGTGAATCGCCTTGTTGTAGAAGCTGTCGAGATCGATCGCGTCCGGGCAGTAAACGGTCACTTTCCCGTTATCGATGTAACTAGCGACCGAGCCGACTAAACCGAAGTCCTTGTTTTGATAATAACTGCCGAAGGAAGTTGGAAAAAGAATCAGGGGAAGCCCGCCGCCGTTTCCGAACGCGAGCATTTCGAAGTCGCGGCTGAGCCACGGCGTATACCATTTGATATAACGTTCGTTCATCGAAAGAGCTGGAGAATAAGGAGAGCGGGCGATTGAGGTCAACCGCCACCAACTAAAAATCGCAATTCGACGCTGCGCCGCGGTGGACAAGATCGACATCTTCAACGAAGCGTCTCGTTTCCAATGCCAAAACACACGCTCACCGGAAACATCCGACGGCATCGGAGATTTCCTTCAAAGATTCTTGGCAATCGCCGCGATGTGCTGGTTTGGCTGCCGCAGGGTTACTCGCGCTTCTCGCGCAAACGGCATCCGGTTCTGTATTTGCAGGACGGCCAGAATGTTTTCGATGCGGCCACGTCGTTTGCCGGAGTGGAATGGGGCGTGGACGAAACAGCCCAGCGTTTGATGCGGGAAAATTTGATCGAGCCGTTGATCATCGTGGCAATCGCCAACACCGGCGAGGAGAGGATTCACGAATACGCGCCGACGCCGGGCGTGATCGATACGGACGCAAAGCGAAAGAAACGCAGCAAAGGTTGGGCGCGAAAATATGGGCGCTTCTTGATTGAAGAACTCAAGCCTTACATCGACAGACAATATCGAACTCAGCCGGAAGCCGAGTTCACTGGGCTCGGCGGCTCGTCGCTTGGCGCTCTGCTCACGCTTTCGCTAGGGCTGTGGTTTCCGAATGTTTTCACGCGCCTTGTCGCGATGTCTCCGTCCGTTTGGTGGGACGACGAAGCGATCGTGAAGATGGTCAACGAGCTCGACGGCAAATTGCCGCTAAAAATTTGGCTCGATACCGGAACAAACGAGCCCGGCTGGGAGCGCGCACGGAATCTGGCCACAGCGTTGATCGAGAAAGGCTGGCATCCGTTCGAGGATTTGCACTATCACGAGATCGAAGGCGCCGATCACAGCGAAGGCGCCTGGGCGGCGCGAGTGGAGCCCGCGCTGCGATTCCTGTTTCCGCCAAGTCCGCCGGCGTGATTCGATTTACTGCAGCGCTTTCCCGTAAACTTGGAAAACGCGGGTGAAGCCACCGACGAACTCTTTGTCCTTCTGGTAACTGAATTCGCGTTTCGCGGGATGCCATTCCAAATGCCGCGGCGCCTCGGGATGATTCGGATCGTAAACGAGATAATAATCGGTCCCATCGGCAGAGCGAGGTCGATCGTGTTTGTAAACGAGAACCGAATGATTGATGTGCAGAATTGGGAAGTCGGATAGGTAGGCGATAAAAAATTCACGGCGCGCGAGCGATTCTTCCAATAACCGGTGCGTTTTCTCCTGGTAGCGTCGATCGTGCAAATAAAACATCCGCCCGTTTCCCGGCCGCAAATAAGCGACCCAGCCGAGTCCGATGTTTCTCTGCATCAAACGCGTGTTGGCCGCGCTCATCTCTCGCAGATTGTGGTAACCCGGAATCATGATCCGCTTTTCTTGCGGATAGGGATCGCGCCACGGCTGGATCCGCGTGACCGCGCGAATCCGCTTGTGCAGCTCGTTCTCATCTAGTTTCGCTGCGTTCGGCTCGAATCGCGCGAACTTGTAAAACTGCTCAGCGGTTCGCGTCATCACGAAACAGCGGCGGGTGTAGCGATCGGATTTACGACTGAAGCGTGAGACGACTTCGCCGTTATGGTACTCGAACACCGTTGTATTCGCGAAAGAAAGCGTATCCCGCTTGAAATTGAATCCATCAGTCGATGCTGCGTGGGCTGAAGCCGTCGCGACAAGAATCGCAGCAACACGTCCATAAAATCGGCAACGTCCGAGTCGCATTCGCAATTATCAACGCCCAGGAGTTGTCTTTGACTCGGCGAAATTTCCGAGGCCGCGGAATTTTTTGTAACGCTTTTTCAGGAGTTGATCGATCGGCTGCTCGATCACTTTCGCGAGATTCCGGCGCAAGGCGCCGCCAAGATTAGCCGCCGCGGTTTCGTAATCGCGATGCGCGCCGCCTTGGGGTTCGCCCACGATTTCATCGACCACGTCGAGCTTCAATAGATCCTGGGCCGTGAGCTTGAGCGCTTCAGCTGCTTCAGCCGCATGCTTTCGGTCTCGCCACAAAATTGCCGAGCACGCTTCAGGACTGATCACCGAGTAGTAAGCGTTTTCCAAAATCAAAACGCGATCGGCTACGCCAATGCCGAGGGCGCCGCCCGATCCGCCTTCGCCGATGACCGCGGCAATGATCGGCACCCGCAGATTCATCATTTCCCGGAGATTGACCGCGATCGCTTCCGAGATGTGGCGTTCTTCGGAACCGATCCCGGGGAATGCGCCTGGCGTGTCGATCAGGGAAATCACCGGCATCTTGAATTTTTGAGCCAGCCGCATCAGGCGCAGCGCCTTGCGATAACCTTCCGGATGCGCGCAGCCGAAGTTGCGCATCACGTTCTCTTTGGTGTTGCGACCTTTTTGGTGAGTGATGACGACGCAGCGCGTAGAATCCAGCATCGCGAGTCCGCTCGGCATCGCTTTGTCGTCGGCGAAACGCCTATCGCCATGCAACTCGGTCCAGCCGGTGAAACAGCGCTCGATGTAATCGAGCGCGAATGGCCGTTGCACGTGACGTGCGATTTGAACGCGCTGCCACGCGCTCAGGTTTCCGTAAATCTCGCTGCGGGTATGGCGCAATTTGGATTCGATCGCCACCACTTCGGAATCAAGATCGACGTCATGTTCGCGCGAATGTTCCTTCAAGTCCTGAAGGCGTCGTTCCAATTCGACGATCGGCTTTTCGAAATCGAGCGGTTGCAATTCCATCGCGCTAATCGGTAATCGTGACCTGCGTTTGTTTGTTGACCAGACTACTCAATTCTCCCACGTCTGCCGCGGCCAGACCAATTCCCTGCGGAGGCGGCGGTTGGCCCAGGTTCGGGTGTGCTGCATCGGGCACGGAATAAATGGTGTAGGTCTGATTGCTCAGTCGAATCCAGCGGGTGCTGCCGATGAATTCTTTAGTGCCGAAGCCGACGCGTTTGCCGTCTCGCCAGGCCATGACTTCGGCCACTTTGGTTGTGGCCTTCGCCGGTACTCGCGACGGCAATTTTTCCTCCTGAACATGATATTGCTTGAAGAACCCGCCATGGTTGAGGAGCACGAGCAGTTTGGGTTTGCGCTGAACAACAATCGCGAAATCCGGATGTGAAATGAGCAGTCGCTCGCCGATGTGGAGCATCGTACCGCTCATATTGTTCATTCGCATGATAAGCTCCGGTGTCGATTTCACCTGGCGCGCGACTTTCTGCAAAACGTCGCCCGGCTTAACGATATATTCCTGTTTTTCGGGCGACGGCGTTCGCGACAGCAGGATGTCGATGTTGATTTCACCGAGCAGGTCCTTGGCTTCGTCCACGTGCTGGCCGGTGGGATATCTCTGGATAAAGGCGGTAAGGGCAGCGCGCGCCTCGGGAATTTTTCCGTCCTGGCGGAACTTGGCAGCTTCTTGAAACTCCGGCAGCGTCATGTCTGCGCGCGGTTCGGGAGTTGTTTCGCCGCGTTGTTCTTTGCGGACCTGAATGTCCTCCTTGAAAACGAAGTTGTAACCGAACCAGGCGGCCCCACCGAAGATGATGATTGCGAGAAAGAGGACGAAAAGCCACTTCATGGGTCGGATCGGATCACGCGATCAATAATCTTGCTGCGGGCACAGCCGATTTCCAGCCGCGACGCGACGAAAGTCTAGGTCGCCTTTTCTTCTCCCGGGAAGAAGCGATGCCAGAGCCGGCCGATGGTGCGTTCTTCCTCGTTGCTCCATGTGTAGTGACAGTCCTGGCAGTAAAATTCCTTCGGAATAATTTTCAGCGCACAAAGCAGCGCCACCAGCGCGGGAGTCATGAACTTCCGCGTCATCTGGGGATACTCAATGTTGGACGAGCCGCATTGCGGGCAGCGAATCATCGCGGCCGCGATTTCTGGATCGCTGGCTTCCCATTCGATCATTAAACTTTGTGCGCGCTCAAAATCGGCGTCGTCCACCATCACTTTGGCGTTGGCCAGCGGGCGCGACATGAATGCCATCTGTTGCAGATGTCCCTCGTTGTGAATGTCGGCCTGGATGCCGCCTTCCTGAAACCGTTGCTTCAGGCGCTTGGCCTTGTCCGGCTCGCTAAATGTCGCGATCGTCACCATAGTCTCATTTTGCCGTTGCGCGGCGTTTCCCAGCAAACATCAACTACCGCCCAAGTGCAAGAGTCCGAGCCGGACTGACATCACTATGGCGGGAACCAATGGTAAAGGAAGAGGTAAACCAGCACTCCGGTGACGGAAACATAGAGCCAAATCGGCATCGTCCAGCGGCCGAGCCGGCGATGCTTGTCCCAACGACGTTGGAAAACAGGAACCAGGGTCACGATCACCAACGGCAAGGTCACAAACGCGAGTAACACATGCGAAATGAGGAGCGGAAAATAGATCCACGCGATCAAGCCGCTGTAACCGGAGGATTTTTCGCCGGCGTGCGCGTGGTAAACAATGTAACCGATGAGAAATCCGGCTGACGCGACCAGGGCAAGGATCATGCACGGGACGTGGCGTTGCCAGATGTTGCGCCGGATCCAGAACCAGCCCATGGAAATGAAAACGGTGCTGGCTGCGTTAAGTGAAGCATTGATCGCCGGAAGATCGCGAATCGACATCGCCACAGATTCACACAGATGAAACACAGATCAAAAGATACGAGAGAAATCGGTGTAAATCTGTGTGAATCTGTGACTGTGTACTACTTCGCCGATGCCAACGATCCTTGAGGAGTCGAAGACTGTTCAACGCTCGCAAGATCGACAATCGAGGGTGAAACATCCGCTCGTGCGTTTGATTTTGCGGTTGTCGATTGTTCTACTGATTGCGGCGGCCATCATCGGCGGCTGGCACCTCGCGCGCAAAGGCTTCAGGGGACAATGGCGCTCGCGGGTGGTCGAGGAATTGCATCGGCGCGGTGTCGAAGCGTCCATTGGACACCTCACCCTCGATCCGTTTCGTGGCCTGGTCGCGCGGAACGTGCGCATCTTTAGTTACAAGAACCGCGCTGAAACTCTGGCCTTCATCAGCGAGATTGCGCTCGACATTAATTACGCCGCATTTTTTCATCACCAGCCGTTTCTGAACGCGCTGGACATTCGCAGCGCTGAGGTAACGCTCCCGCTGAAGGGACCGCAGGGAAAAAAGACTGAGCGGCCGCAGCTGAGAAAATTTCACGCGCACATTTATTTTCCGCCGGAACAAATCTACATCAGTCAGGCCGAGGGAATTTTTTGCGGCGTGCGCATCTCGGCCACGGGCCAGTTGATTAAACGGGCAGATTATCAGCCATCGCCGCCACTCTCGGAAGAGGAGCGCGAAAAGCGATGGTCGATTTTGCGCAGGATCGTAGCGGAGCTCCAGAAATTTAGTTTCCCGGCCGGCGCGCCGTCGTTGCAGGTGAAGTTTACGGGCGACCTTGCTCAGCTTGAAGACGCGCGTGCGGACGCAACTCTGCAGGGGACGTTGCTCAAGCGAAAAGGCTATGAAATGCGCGATTTCCTCGTGGCAGCCGAGTGGAGCGATCAGACTCTCACCGTCAGCCGATGCGAGTGGAGCGATCGGCTCGGCGGGCTCGCCGCGACCGCGAACTGGAGCCGGCGAACCAATGGCGGAAAATTTGAAGCACGGAGCAGTCTTGATCTCAAAACGCTGCTCGACGCGGCGGACATGGGCGAACCGCTCGCTGATATTACTTTCAACGTGCCGCCGGTCATCGACATCTCTGGCTCGGCCAATTTTGCCAGTACGCGACCACAGATAAAATTTATCGGGCATGTCGCCGCCGATAATCTCGCCTATAAGAACTTACCGCTGTCCGATTGCCGCGCTGAATTTTCCTGGGACGGCCAGCGAACGTGGTTGCGCGACATTCATCTTCGCCATCAAACTGGCGAACTTCGCGCCGAAGTGTTCGAGGCGCCGGATGAGTTTCGGTTGAACGTGGATGGCCCAGTCGAGCCCGGCGCGCTTCGTCCGTTCGTTTCGCCTGAGATCCAGGAATTTCTGGGCGAGTGGGAATTTTCGCGGCCACCGGTGATTCAACTCGCCATCCGGGGAAAAGATCGACAGCCGGAAAACTGGCAGGGTGACGGCAGTGTTTCGCTCGATCGGACGCGGTTTCGGGGCCAATGGATGAAGAGCGCGACGTCGAAAATCCATTTCGCGAATGGCGCGGTCGCTTATGACAATTTTCGCATCGTTCGCGACGAAGGCGTTGGCACCGGCACATTTGTCTACGATTTCGCCAATCACGAAGTCCGCGTCTCGAACATTAAGGCGAATGTGCGTCCGGCGGAAGTGGCCTATTGGATCGATCCGGATCTGCCCAAAACTGTCGCCCCCTACAAATTTCATCAGCCGCCGGCAATTACGGCCAACGGCGTCTATCAATTTCGCGGCGGAAAAGGAACGAAGCTTGAGATCAACGTCGATGGACCTGCCGGACTGGATTATGTTTTTCTCGGCAAGACACTGCCGTTTCACAAGATCAACGCGCGGCTTCTATTTACCAACGATCGCCTGCAGATTGTCGATCTTCGCGGCGGACTGTTCGGCGGAAATGTTCGGGGCAGTGCCGACATTTCCCTGGCCCACAACGACCAACGATATCACGCAAAACTTGCGGTCGATGGGGTGAATTTTCCGCGCGTGACGGATCTCTATTACAATTACAAGACCGCTCACGGCCAACTTAACGGCAGCTACGATTTCAACGGCGTCGGCGACAAGCCGCGGCTGATGCAGGGAAGTGGCAAGATGAACGTGGCCAATGGCGACGTATTCGCGATTCCGGTGTTCGGTCCGCTTTCAGGAATCCTGGGAGCAATCATTCCCGGGGCTGGTTACAGCATCGCTCGGAATGGGTCCGCCAATTTTACGGTCAAGGACGGTATTATTCACACCGAAGATCTCGAAGTTGCGGGACAACTTTTTTCCATGGTCGGCCATGGCGACATTCATTTCCTGGACGACAAACTCGATTTCGATGTGGGGGTTGATCCCAAAGGACCCGGCGTCTTGCTTGCGCCGGTTTACAAATTGTTCGAGTACAAAGGCGAGGGCAGTCTCAAAAATCCAAACTGGCATCCAAAAGGATTTTAAAGATTCTCTTTTGCTGCTATCCGTGTAAATCCGCGTAATCCGCGGTTTTCTTTTCTCATGAAAAAAATTGGAATCCTCTTTGGTCAGGAACATAGTTTTCCGCCGGCCTTCGTCGAGCGGGTGAATCAAAAAACGGGCGGGCGCGACATCGTCGCGGAGTTCGTCAAGATCGACAAAGTGATTCAAGGCGAGCCGTGCGGTTACGACGTGGTGATCGATCGTATCTCGCAGGACGTGCCATTTTATCGCGCGTGGCTCAAGAACGCCGCACTAACCGGGGCGGCCGTTGTGAACAATCCGTTTTGGTGGAGCGCCGACGAGAAATTTTTTAACAACGCGCTCGCGACCAAAATCGACGTAGCAGTTCCGCGGACTGTGCTGCTTCCATCAAACCAACCGCCGCCCGATACCAACGAAAAATCATTTCGCAATCTCGAGTATCCGCTGAATTGGGAAGCGATCTTCAACTACGTCGGTTGGCCGGCGTTTTTTAAACCGTTCGCCGGGGGAGGCTGGAAGAACGTTTATCGTCTCCACAATTCGGAGGAATTTTATCGCGCCTACAACGAAACCGGTCAACTCGTGATGATGTTGCAGGAGGAGGTGAAGTTTGACATGTACTTCCGCTGTTACTCAATCGATCAGCGTCACGTTTGCATTATGCCCTACGAACCGCGGCATCCGTATCATCTGCGGTATCAAACCGAATGGCACGCGCCCAAAGAGATTTTGGAAAAAGTGGAGGAAGGCGTGCTGCGGTTGAACGAGTTTCTCGGCTACGACTTGAACACGGTTGAATTCGCGATTCGGGATGGCGTTCCGGTAGCAATTGATTTTTGCAACCCGGCACCGGATGCCGAAGCGGCGTCGGTTGGCAAGGCGAACTTCGAGTGGGTGGTGGAAGCTGTTTCCGAAATGGCGATCCGTAAAGCGCGCGAACATGTTCCCGGCCGCGATAACTTGAGCTGGGGAAAATATTTACAAGCGGCGGTGACCCAACGGCCGCTCAGCGCACTCGGGTAAGATCGAAGAGAGGCGTGACTGAGCTTCAACGCCCAACGGTCAAAATCCGCGATCCATTTCGACGTATTTGCCTACGGGTCGCGATGGTTCCGAAAACCGGGAAATGCTCGAACAAAGCGGTTACCGTTGGCGGTCAGGAAATTACTGAATGTTGACACCTGCACCCGGGATTTCTTTCGATTAATTTGAACATCGGTTACTCAGCCAGCGGGAGTCTCACCGCCGGCGTCATTCAAATTCAGTAAAGCGAAACTCGCTCGTTGCGCATGACAGCTCCGCTTTTTTGGCGGACATTTGTCGCCCCATGGCGGGCAAACACCATACTTACACGCTCGGAATCGAAGAGGAATTCGCGATTGTCGATCCTGAGACGCGCGAGCTGCGGTCGCACATTCAGGAAATTCTCGAGGGCGGCAAGGTTTTACTAAAGGAGCAGATCAAACCCGAGATGCACCAATCGGTGGTCGAGCTTGGGACTGAGATTTGCGCCGATATTACGTGCGCGCGTGATCACGTTGTCGATCTTCGCAGCAAGCTGGCGAAGCTCGCCGGCGAACGCGGATTGAAGATCGCTTCGGTCGGAACGCATCCGTTTTCACATTGGCGCGATCAACTCATCACTGAGGGCGAGCGATACGAACAAATTCTGCGCGACATGCAAACGCTGGCGCGCGCGAATTTGATTTTTGGATTGCATGTTCACGTCGGCATTCCGGATCGGGCAGCAGCGATTCACGTGATGAACCAGGCGCGCTATTTTCTTCCGCACATTTATGCGCTTTCGGTCAATTCTCCGTTTTGGGTAGGGCGCGACACGGGATTGAAAGGTTATCGGCTCAAAGTGTTCGAGCGTTTTCCGCGCACCGGAATCCCGGACGCGTTTGAATCGCTCTCCGAATACGAGGATTACTGCAAGCTGCTGGTCAAGACCGGTTGCATCGACAATCCGAAAAAGATCTGGTGGGACATTCGGCTGCATCCGGTTTTCGACACGCTCGAAGTCCGGGTTTGCGATGCGCAATCGCGGGTGGACGACACGCTCGCGATCGCGGCGTTGATACAAGCGCTCATCTCAAAGTTGTTCAAACTCTTTCGCCAAAACACGACGTTCCGCGTTTATCGCCGCCGTTTGCTGGATGAGAATCGCTGGCGGGCGACCCGTTACGGCATCGACGGAAAACTGATCGACTTCGGCCGCGAAGCTGAAGTGGAGACACGCAGCCTGCTCAACGAGCTGCTCACGTTTGTTTCCACCGAAGTGAACGAGCTCGGCAGCGCGCGTGAAATGGCGCACATCGAGCGGATCATGCGCGAAGGCACCGGCGCGGATCGACAACTCGCCGCCTTTGCCCAGAGCAACGACATGAAAGCCCTGGTCGATCAAATCGTTGCCGAAACTTACGAAGGTCTCGCTACAGCGTAGCGCCAATAATATTAAGAGCCTCAGGTAGCGAGCGCTTCTTCCGGCGACTGTCGGTCTTTTGAATCGTCCTGTGCGGAAAAACTTCTCCAATTTTCCAACGGCATGCTCGCAATCGTGATTAAGGTCAGCTGGCTGATCATAAAACCGAGCAACCACGGAAAAGCTTTTTGCATGAAGCCGTAGGAATGCAGACCGACGCCGAGCATGTTGACTCCGAACCACGAAAAACTGGTCACGATGTTGCCGAAGATTGCCATCATCATTAGCCCGCGCCGGCGAATGAATCCGCCCCAGCGCGCGTGTAGCGTGATCGCGCACCAAAGAACGATCAGCACCGCGCCGTTTTCCTTCGGGTCCCAGCCCCAGAAACGCCCCCAGGATTGGTCGGCCCAGATTCCGCCGAGAACCGTGCCGACAAAACTAAACAGCGTTGCGAAACAAACCACGCCGTAAGTCATGCGCGCGAGCGAATCGGCGGTTTGCTTTTTCAACGAACGGGTGAAGACGCCGCGTACCACGTAAATGATCGCCAGCATTCCAGCGAGAAACATGGCGGAGTAACCGGTGGTGATACAAACGACGTGAGTCGCGAGCCAGATATTCGTGTCGAGTACCGCTTGCAACATTTCCAGGGTGTCGCCGCTGCCGGCCAAATGATGGGCAATGATCAAGGTGACAAAACCGATCGCGCCGGCGCAGGCTGCGCCGATTCCGTCCCTGAAAATTCGCTCAAGAATCAGCGAGACGATCACCGCGCCCCAGCCGATGAAAATTGCGGATGAATAAAGATTCGTGACCGGCGGTCGCTCTTGCAGATACATCCGCGAGAACAACCCGAAGGTGTGAATCGCCAGCGCTAGCAACAAAAGATAGAACGCCGAACGGTTCAGTGTCCGGCTCCAACCCAGCCAGGATGCGCAGGCGAGGAGAAATGCGAGCACGTAGATCGCCATGCTTTGGCTGAAGGGCTGAAGACGATTGAATAAAAACTCGAACGACGTCCGTTTCACCGCGGTCGGCTCTTCCTCGGCAAACCAGTTCGCCGATAGATCAACATGTTGATTGAAGCCGGCGTGATCGCGCGCCCGATAGGCATCACCGATTTGCGCGTATTCGAGCACGACCGGGTGAATTTCGCCGGTGCTAACCGAGTGCAACAAGCTGTCGCCGACGGAATGCCACTCGCCGACTTTGTCCAGCGGCGGCACGGCGAGGACGTAGGCCAACTCCGAAAGTTTTTCGTATTTCTGAATCAGCTCGGCGACGGCGCTGAGTTTCGCTCGATCGAAATTTTCCCCGCGCTGGGCCTGGGCTGCCGCCTTGGCCGCGCCCGGAATGCTCGCCTCAAAATTCTTCACCTCAGCCGTAAAAACTTGTGAACCTTCAAGCTGAATACTGTTCTTTAGACGCTGATAAAGCACGATACCGTTCCGCAAGTTCAGGATCGCGCTTTGATAGGCCGAGCGTTGGACGGCCTCGAGCTTGTCTGCTTGATCGCCTTGTTCTTCGATTTGTTTCAAGAACGGCGAAAACTCGAGGAAGCTGAAGTATTTCCGCTGACTTTGCTCCCAGCCGAACAAACCGAGCACTTCGTCGTTTTGAATAAGGAAGACCGGCTGTTGATCGGCGATTGCCGAATTAAAGAGAACGTCAGTCAGCCATTGGAGCGCGCTAAGGGTCCGCCCGTTTTCCAAACGTAACTCTTGTTTGCCGTGAATGATGAGCAGCGAATTGCGCGCAACGGTATCGAGCGGTTTGACCCGTCCGCCAACGAGCACCGGAAATTTCCCGAACTTCACAAGATCGACATCGTCCTTCGCGACCTTAGGAGGCATCCAGTTTCCGCCGATCCAACCGGCGATAACGATCAGAACAATCCACGGAACAAAGCGCTTCATACCGCCGCTGCGCTCCGTTTTCTGGCAAAGCCGACCAAATGAATTCCAAATTGGACAAGCAATCCCGCGGCAACGATCACGCACGCGACGTAGGGAGCAACGAAACTCGGATTGTGCACGACTTGAAGAATTGTAGCGCGATCGTCTTGTTCAAATCCCGCCTGGTAAAAAGTTTCGCCGCGATAACGCAGCGGATGATTCATGTAGATCAAGACGTCGCGATTGACCGAGCGTTCCGGATCGGTCAAGGTCACTTTGCTGGCGAAATTCTTCGGAATCTCGGTGCCGGCGTAGCGTTCATGGGTGAATTTTTGGAGCGTGACGCTGTAAGGTTTGTAATAACGCGCCGTCCGCATAGCAATCATCCACGTCCGACCGGCGCAGGAAAACGTCTGCGGCGCGCCCAGCGCATCCGACACCAGCCAGATGCCCAACGAACCGCCGTCGTCCTTCGGAAGGATTTCGATCGCTGCTGCCGGAACATCGCGTTCGTCCTGTGCAGTCACGCGCGCAACGGGTTCCACGGCGATCATTGCGCCCGGCCCTTGGTTTGCAATTGCATGCGCGGCCGGTTCGGCCTGGCTCAGCATTTTTAGTCGCGAGTTTTGATAAAAATTCCGGACTACGATTCGAAACGGCAGGCTCCAGTGATCGATGGTGCGATTTTTCTTGAGCACACTTTCTGGAATCGCGGTGACTTGATCGAGATCGTTGTCCGTCGTGTCGATTACCGCCAATTCCATGTGCCGCTGGTCTTCGGAATAATTTTTGGTGTCGCCACCCTGGAGTCGCATGTGGCTTTCAACTGCGAAAAGATCGGTAAACAGGCCGCCAGCCAGCATGATGATCAGTCCGGCGTGGGTGAGATGAATCCCGAGTTTGCGCCAGGCCCAGTGAAAACGTTTCGCATGTGCCGCGATCAAATTGATCAACAGAACGGCGCCGATGAGATGACCGCCGGGAAAAATAGGAATTCTAAAACCGCGGCCTTCCGCCGGCCAGTAAACCAGCCAACTTTGGAAGTAACGCTGCTGCGCTTCATGAATGCCGAGATGGACCTGGGCCAACGTGCCCGCGAAAATCAGCGCCATCGCCGCTGCCAGACAAATAATCGTCAGCTTCAGTGACGTGAATAGATCGACAATCTTGCGCAGCATCTTTAGAATAGAACTGACTCAACGAATTTTACAAAGTTCGGCTTCTCTTTCCCAATCGCAGCGTTCGGCCCGGTCGCTTTGAAAAACCAAACTTGACCGCCGCGCCGGGTCCACGCAGCGAGCGTTCGAGCATTCGCGCTCGCGATATCCGTGGTCGAGAAGGTCGCTTCGTCTGTTTTCAACGGAGCGGTTTGGGTAGCGACCTCAGCCGGACTCATCGGCGGCAATCCTATTTGCTGCCGCCAGCGGTTAACATTGTCGACATCGCTGCCGCCGTCGCCGGGAAACGTCACAATGGAGATGTCGATCTTATTGTCGTTCGCTCCTGCGCTGAAACTCGCATAGCGCATCGCCGACGGCGCGACTTCGCTCCAACCGGGAGGCATTTGCCATTTGATTTGCGGATTTCCCGAATTTTCCGCCGACGGCGTTGCTCCCGCCGATTGCGGCGTTTTGTTTCCGCCCTGCGCGTTGCAAACCGCGGCCACCCATTTGATGAATTCGCTCTTTTGCGATTCAGTCAACGCCGCGTTGCCGCGGATCTTGAAAAACAGGGTCGATCCGCCGGCAGACGTCATCGCGGCGATGATTCGGCCATCTTTGGCAGGATCGGCGCCGTTTAGCAGACCGGCAAGATCGACAACAGTGACTTCGCCGAGAGAAGTCGTGAGTCGTTGCGCGATTTGATTCAGCTTTTGGTCGTCGATCGACGGCTGACCGAGCTGCGACAGCCAGCGATTCACGTTGTCGAGCACGTTGCCGGCCGACGCGCCCAGACTGACAAAAGAAATGTCGGCCGTTGCGCCCTTATCGCCTTTGACGAGGAAACTCGCCTGTCGCATTTGGGACGGCGGTTGCGGCTGCCAATTCGGTGGCGTTGCAACAGACGCGGCCGAGGACACCGGCGCGGATAATCCGCCCGGCATCGATGGCGACGGTGCGTTCGCGGGCATCGCATTTTGCTGTTCTGGCACTGTTTCTTCCAGTGGGGCTTTGGAAACGCGATAAACTTTGATCTCGGGGTTTTTCTCGCAACCTGAGAATGCAAGGAGCAAAACCACCAAAGCCATGACGCCCCTGTTCATCTCAGTGCCTAGCATATGCCTGGCTCGGATTTTTTCGTTTGTCACAATTTTTTCCTTGCGAGTCTGGCCGGACAACATTCCGATGCACCCGATTTGCGTCAATCCTCGTTTCAAGCTGCATTAATCCTGTTGCTGACCCTGAAAGTTGCAGTCAACGAGTGACAAAAACAAAAATTCGCGCGATTCTGTTCGTTCAATGCCTCATCGACTTACAATAGATACAATGGATGCCGAACTCGCTCCCGGAGCGCGCAACGCCATTCGTGTTTGTTTGCGCCTTTTACCGGACGAGCGCATCACGATTATCACCGATGAAGCCAGCCGCGATATCGCGGCCGCGTTGCAAGCCGAAGTGGAAGAGATCGGGTCGGATCACGCGATATTTGTTTTGGAAAACTACGGCTCGCGCCCGATGACGAGAATGCCGCGCGAAATCCTGGACGATCTCGCCACTTCCCAAGTGTCGATCTTCGCCGCGCAAAGCCAGCCCCGCGAACTGGCCGCTCGACGTGACATGACCGAGGTCGTGGATCGACATCACATTCGGCACGGTCACATGGTGAACATCACCCGACAGATCATGCTCGAAGGAATGCGCGCCGATTTTCGCGAAGTTGATGCACTCAGTCAGCGTCTGGTTGAACGAGCACGCCGCGCCAATCGAATCAAGTGCCGCACGCCGCACGGCACCGATTTCGAAGGCGAGTTTTCGCCGAAGCTGAAATGGATCAAGACCAGCGGCCTAATCTCGCCGGAAAAATGGGGAAATCTTCCCGGCGGCGAAATTTTCACCGCGCCGCTTAACACCAACGGAACTTTCGTGGTTGATGGAGTCGTCGGGGATTATCTCTGCCGCAAATATGGTGATTTGTACGACACTCCGATTAGAATCGACGTGCGTGACAATCGCATCGTCGATCTCCGTTGCGAGAATGAGGAATTGCTGGAGGAATTTCGCGCTTATACCCACACAGACGATAACAGCAATCGGGTCGGCGAGTTCGCCATCGGGACGAACACAGCCTGCACCCACGTTATTGGAAACATTTTGCAGGACGAAAAAATTCCCGGCATTCATATAGCGTTCGGCGATCCCTACGGAAATCACACCGGCGCCGATTGGAAATCGAAAACCCATATCGATTGTGTCGGTCGCGATTTCGACATCTGGTTCGATACCGAGCTGGTCATGCGCGCAGGAAAATTTTTGATCTGATGAACGTTCCGGTCGGCGCGATCAGCGTGTCGATCTTCGCAATCATCTGGACTGCTGCGGGAACGCACCAACTCGGCCGCCGCTGGTTCGCGCTCCTTTTGTCGATATCGATCTTGATTTCGTTAGCCGTTATCTACGCTGCAACGCGCATTACGCCGGCGCATCCGGTCGTCTTCAACCCAACGATGTACTACATTTCCGTCGCCTTCGAAGCTGTCCTCATTTTTCTGGCGGTGGGGTTCCTCGTTAGCTCCGGCCGAAAAGAGTTTCTGCTGCCGATCATTTCAATCATCGTCGGTCTGCATTTCTTCGGCATGGTTTGGGCGCTCGAGTCGAATCTTTACTGGTTCGTCGGCGCCGCGATGTGTTTTTGTCGATCCTAACGATGTCGATCTTGCCGCAAACACTCTGGCGGCCAGTCGTGGGACTGGGCTGCGCCGTGATTTTGTGGTCCTCACTTATCTGTGCGTTCTTCTTTTAAGAATGCACTCGGAACTGCGCCAACGTTTTAATGCCAATTTCACGGCCGAGAAATATGCCGCCTTATTGCGGTGCGTGAACGAAACGGAAAAATGGCCGGCTGATTTTCGCATCTCGGAAACACCAATTTTTCTGACCCGCGAATTTTCCGATGAAGTGCAGCGTGCCGCGAAGGAGATTGTCGATCTTACTCGCACGCCGGTGTTCGTTCGCCATTCCCAGTCCGCCATTCCGAAAGAATTGGAAGTGCCCAACGAATCCGTGCATCCGAATTTCCTGGTCGTCGATTTCGGAATTTGCGGCGACGGCGATCAGCTCGTGCCGCGCCTGATCGAATTGCAGGCGTTCCCGAGTTTGTTCGGTTTTCAATGGTTGTTGCTTGGTTGTATGCGCAAGAATTATCCGGCGATTCCGATGACGTGGACGTCGTCGTTCGGCGGAATCAACGACAACGCTTACCTCCAATTGCTCATGCGGACGATCGTGGCCGACACGGATCCCAAACATGTCGTCCTGCTCGAGATCGAGCCGGAGAAACAGAAAACGCGGGTCGACTTTGCGGCGACCGAATCAATGCTCGGAATCCGTTCGGTCTGCGTGACGAAGGTCAAAAAGCGCGGCCGAGAATTATTTTACGATCACGACGGCGTCGAAACGCGGATCGACCGGATTTACAACCGCGTGATCTTTGACGAGCTGCTTCGGCGAAACGACCTCAATCTCGGTTTTCGATTTCAAGATGAACTCGCCGTGAAATGGATCGGTCATCCAAATTGGTATTTCCGGATCAGCAAACATTCGCTGCCGTTTTTGAGAACGCCGCACACGTCGCCCGCGTTTTTCGCGGATCAGTTTCCAGTCGATGAGAAGATCGAGCATTACGTCTTGAAACCGCTTTATTCATTCGCCGGACTCGGTGTGGACATGGAACCGACACGCGAGAAACTGGCGGGCCTGAAAGATCCGCATCAATGGATTCTGCAAAAGAAGGTCGAGTACGCGGCGTTTGTTCCAACGGTCGACGGGCCGAAATCTAAAGCTGAGATTCGAATGATGTTCGTCTGGCCGGAGGAAGATCGACATCCGACGCTGGTGAACAATTTAGTTCGGATGAGTCAGGGCAAAATGATGGGTGTCGATTTCAACAAAGACAAAACCTGGGTCGGTTCGAGCATCGCACTGCATGAGCAATGAGCCCGGTTTAGACAGCTCGGCTCTTGATGTTGATCTCGGACGTGAGCGTTTGATGAACCGGACACTTCTCCGCGATTTCCATTAGTTTAGCGCGTTGCTCGTCGGTCAACGCGCCATCGAGATGGATATCGAGTTCGATGCGATCGATCCGGCCTTCTTTTGTTTCGCATTCCGCGCAGTCGGCCGCGTGAATCTTGGAATGCCGGAGTGAAACCGTGATATTCTCCAGCGGCCATTTCCGCTTGCGCGCGTAAAGTCCGATCGTCATCGAGGTGCACGCGCCCAGCGCGGCGAGTATCAGATCATAAGGCGAGGAGCCAGTATCAGAGCCGCCGAAGGAAACGGGTTCGTCGGCGGTGAGATGATGCGAACCGATTTCAATTTTTTGAGAAAAATCAGCGGCCGTGCCGCGAACGATCACCGGAGGTTCTGCTTGTTCTACCATGTCAGTTGCCTTTCACCATTTCGCGAACCTCAGCCGAGGTTCGCACTGGAATAATTTCGAATTCCATCAAATCCTTCCAATTGTCGATCCAACGTTCGAGCAAAACAAAATCTTCTGTCTCCATGATTTGCCAGCAGGTTTTGAGATGTTGATCGATCCAGCTCGAAACATAGTTCAAACCTTCCGGCATCATCCGGCCTTTTTCTTCCAGCCGTTTGTAAATCGCCGGCGCGTCTTTGAATTTCTCGATGACCAAATAGTGCATCGCGCGCGAGCTTATATCGTCTTCGCGTAAAGAAGCGAATCGAGAATTTGTCCGTCTTTGAGCACGCTCTTTCGCAATCGTCCTTCAAACACGAAGCCTGCTTTCTCCAAGACGCGCGCTGAGGCCGGATTACTGGAGAACGCCTTGGCGAAAATGCGGTGAAGCGAAGATTCTTTGAAGCAATGATCCGTAAACGCGGACACAGCTTCGCTCATCACGCCACGTCCCCAAAATTCTTCGCCCAGCCAGTAGCCAAACTCGGCGGTAAGCCGGTAAACATCCTCCCCCATAATTATTCCGATACCGCCGACGGCAGAGCCGTCGATCTCGATGCAATAAAATTTCTCCCGCCCTTTCTCGTTTGTGGCGCGGGCTAAAAACTCTTTCGCGTCGTCGATTCCGTAGGGATGCGGAAAGCGATCGCGCAAGGTGAGCCAGACCTTGCGATTGTTCGCGTGCTTTGCCAACGATTCGGCATCGTCGAGACGCCAATCGCGAATCGTGCAACGTTGGAGTTTCAGCTCCACGATTACTTGAGTTCGTCGTTCGTTTCGGCGAAGGCTTTGACCGCGAATTCCAAATCTTTTCGCGAATGTGCTGCGCTCACTTGAACGCGAACACGCGCGGTGCCGTGCGGGACGACCGGATAGAAAAAGCCAATCACGTAAACACCTTTCTCGAGCATTCGGGCCGCGAACTTCTGCGACTTCGCCGCGTCGCCGATCATGATCGGGACAATTGGATGAATGCCCGGCTTGATGGTGAGCCCGGCTTTCGTTACCGCTTCGCGAAAATATTTCGTGTTCGCTTCGAGTTTGTCGCGCAGCTCGGTCGACTTGGTGAGAAGGTCCAGCGCTCTCAAAACCGCGGCCACAATTGGCGGCGCGACCGTGTTGGAAAATAAATACGGTCGCGAGCGTTGCCGCAGAAGATCGACAATCTGTTTGCGACCGCTGGTAAAACCGCCGCTCGCGCCTCCGAGCGCCTTGCCGAGCGTTCCGGTGATGATGTCGATCTTGCCCATCACGCCGCGATATTCGTGCGTGCCGCGCCCTTTAGGGCCGAGAAATCCGGTCGCGTGCGCGTCGTCGATCATGGTGAGCGCGTCCTGTTTCTGGGCGAGATCCACGATCGATTTTAAGTCGGCGATCGTTCCATCCATCGAGAAGCAGCCATCAGTCGCGATCAGCTTGAAGCGCCCCCCGCTCGCTTCTTTCAATTTCATTTCGAGATCGGCCATGTCGTTGTGCGTGTAACGAAAGCGCTGCGCTTTGCAGAGCCGGATGCCGTCGATGATGGACGCGTGATTCAGTTCGTCGCTGATGACGGCGTCTTTTTCCGTGAGCAGTGTTTCGAACAAGCCGCCATTGGCGTCGAACGCGCTCGGATAAAGGATCGTATCCTCCGTCCCGAGAAATTTCGTCAGTGCGGCTTCGAGTTCCTTGTGAATGTCTTGCGTCCCGCAAATGAACCGCACGCTCGCCATGCCGAGTCCGTGATCGTCGAGCGCTTTTTTCGCGGCTTTGATCAGCTCCGGATGATCGGCCAGGCCGAGATAATTGTTGGCGCACATGTTGAGCACCTCTTTGCCGCCAGCGACTTTGATGTGCGCGTCCTGAGGGGACGTGATAATGCGCTCGGTTTTGTAGAGGCCTTGCGATTTTATTTCCTCGAGCGTTTGCGAAAGCTGCTTTTCGAATTCGGCGAGCATGGCGCAATGTCAGACGCGACGATGCAAAATTCAATCGCGCCAACCTTGGGCGACGAGCAGCGGAACGTTTTCGCCGTCGTTCACGCCGGGCATTGGCTCGATTACTACGTCTCCGCGAGTGTGGTCACTAAGGAACGAACCAATTTCCATCGACCAATACGACATGTAACCGGCCCAACCGAAGTATGGATTTGGCGCCGGCCCCAATCGCGGCATGTCCGGATCGAGCGGACGGGCGCCGCCGACGATCCAAACGCGGTGATTGGCTTGTAGAGTTTGCTGAATGGCAATGCGCACATCGCTGAGTGGATCGGTCTCGATCATTTTCGATTTCATCACGTCGTAGCGATGAACTCGATGCTCGGTCATGGTCGGGACGGTGATCCACGGAGTTGCGCCGTGATAATATCGGTAGAACGATGGCGCAAAGTGCCAGGGATTGATCACAATCAGATCGTTCGGCGCAGCTTCCTGTTCCAGTTTATGCGCAATGACGTCGATGTCGGTGAGGCGCTGGTGTACGACGCTCCAAAGTTTGAACGGCAGAAACGAGAATGCCGCGATTGCAAAGAGGATCCGCGCGATCCGAAACCATTGAGCACGCGATAAGATTCCGCCCATCAAATCAATTGTGCCGGCCAGTGCGCACAACAGCGGAAGGTAATACCACGGCCGCGTCGCATAGCTTAAGATTTCCAAGAACGCGTAGTAGGTGAAGATCGACAGTGCGCCGCCGCCGGCGAGATAGAGAAGAAGTCGAGCTTCCGGGGATGATTTCTCGCCCCGCAAAATCCAGAGACGGCTAATCGCGGCGATGATTGCTAGCGACACACTGGCGCACCAAAGAATCGACGCGCCATGCTCGGCCAGCGCCAGGTGAAATTTTTCCCACAGCGAAGCGAAGTCGGTCGGATATTTCAGCACGATGTTCCAATCGGCGGTGAAATAAGACTTCGCGTAAGGAAGGAATGAGAGCGCGCAGATCGCCGTGCAAACGCAAACGATCATCGCTTGGCGAAATTGCCGTTGCAGCGCAAATACGAGAACAGCGGCCGCGGCAATCGCTGCGACTAGCGGGATAGCATTGATCATGAATTGAACGGCGCCGATCGATGCGATGCTTGCGGCAATCGCATTTGCTTTGGTTGGTTGGCGAATCCCTTTCGCCGTGATCCCGATCGTTAGAATCAAAAAGACGCAGCCGATTCCATAACCGCGCAGTGACGTTCCCCAGGTCAGAAACGTCGCGTTGAGCCCAAAAAGAGCGGGGAACAACAGCGGGCCGCGATCGCCCAGTTTGCGGGAGTTGAACCATGCCGCCGAAAGCAGCAAAACGCCAACGGTAAACCCGAACCAACGCAAACTCGTGTCGCTCGCGCCGAACAACGTGGTGTAAGCGCGGATCAGCAGCGGAAAAGGAGGAGGAAACGCTTCGTGCTGAAAGTTCGAAAAAATTTCGCTGATGGCCGGCATTTGCGAGAGTTGAATAGTTGCGGCTTCATCGCGCCACAGCGCGCCGGCGTTTGTCGCGCGGATTACCAGAAAAAACAGGACCAACGCGGAAAGCAAAATTGCCGTCACCAATTCGACCCACGGGAGGATGTCGATCTTTCGCGTTGGTGCGGGCCGGAGTTCGACCGCTTGAGCATCGTCACTCATCAATTGCTATTTATAAAAGAGAACGCAGAGCATGCTGAGCCCGATTACCGCGTAGAGGGCTCGGTACTGGATCTGAAAGCGATCAACAATCTCGGGACGAAACTGACTGCGCAGCACGCGAAGCGACCAGTAACAGTGCAACAGAAAAAAAAGTGCCGCGATAATACTCAGCGGGCGCGGCACGCATCGGAACCAGCCCAGAAGAAAAAGACAAAGATAGGCGGCGGTAAACAGCACAAGTCCGGCGATGAACGTGGCTCGCTTGCCGAACGCCACCGCGTTGGTCCGCGCGTTGTTCTTTTGGTCGAGCTCGAAATCGCGAACTTCGTGGTTGAGGTGGCCGGCCGCAAAAGTGGCCGCAAAAAAGAGCGCGATGAAAATGCCGCGCTGATCGATCGGCATGAAAACGGAGTAGCCGAGCAGAAAATGAAAAACGCCACCAAAGAGATGCGGCAGCGATGATGCAATCGGCGTACCTTTGAAATTGAGTTTCGGATGCGAATACAAAAATCCGAGAACGGCGACGATTACGCCGAGCGTCACGACGCGCGAACTAATCAGCGCGAAGACGAGCAGGCTCGCAATCAACAGGAAGACCGAGAACCAAAATAAACGCAGCGACGAGACTTGCGGATCAGGCGCTTTCAAGCCGTGCGCGATATCGGCCCAGTCGTTCAGAGTAAAGACGTGAGCGACGAGCAGAATGCTGCCGATTAAGAAGACCAACAGCGTCTCAATGTTTGAAATCGTGATTGCTCCCATCGCAAACATGGCGCCCATGAGGGGCGTGCCTTGAAGAACGAGAACTTCGTCGAAGCGAATATGACGCAACAAAGCGCGGCTGTGCAGCGGGGTGTTCATTACTGCGCGGAATATTTGGCGAGGGCTTCGATGACGACGGCAGTAGTCAACGCGCGCGCGCCGTAGTTCAAGGGCTGGACCGCGCCACGGTAAGCTGGCGCGAGCGCCCAGCCGCCATCAACCGATTGGCGTGCGAGCAACACTTTGATCGCGCGATCAATCGCTGGACCGCGATAATCGAGATTCAAGAGCGTTAGCGCGCCGAACGCGGTCTCGAGATCGTTTCCCCATGAGCCGTCCTGATTTTGGAGCGTGGCAATCGTATCGCTGAGTTTCCCAACGCCAGGTTCAAGGCATTTCACATTGCCTTCGCGATAGGCGCGTGAGAATGCGTGGGCGAACATTAGTGGCGAGCGGTAGTAAACGGTGCCGCGGCGGAAGTTATCGTTCTCGATTTGGGCCAGAACATATTTGCAGACGGCGTCGACATTTTCGTGAGCCGATCCGAAAAGAAGCAGCGCATTGATGTTAACAACCGTGTCGATGTCGCGACTGTCGATATTGACCCAACTCGAGGCCGGTCCAACCCACGTCGTGAACAAACCGTTTTCGTTTCGACTCGCGCGGATTGCATCGAGCGCGGCGGGCGGAATCGGAACTTCAAGACGATGCAGAGCGGCCCACGCTACTGATGTGTCATCCACGTCGGGAGAAATTTTGATGTCGGTGCCGCTTCCGTAGTAATGCCAGACTCCGGGCGATTCGCGTTGGGCGGCGAGATACTTGGCCGCGCGCTCTTCAGTTCCGCGCGCGCTAGCTGAGCCCTGACAAAACGATAACGAATAAAGAACCTGCGAAACCGTGAACACCGCATCAACCGGCGTTTTCTGTTCCGGCGCGTCGACATGCCAGCAGTCCGTGATAAATCCGCCGGTCGCGGTCTGGCTGGCCGCGACGAAGTCGAGTCCGTTCTGAGTGGCGAACGCGCATCGAACTCGAAGTTCGTCGATTGCAGGTCGACAACTTGGGAAAGTGCCAAGGAAAAGAATCGCGATCCAAACGACGCGTCGCATGCGGCGGGAATTAGTTATTGGGTGGAGCAGTGTCAAGGTGCCGCACTCCTAATCCCGCCAGCCCCGGGCGATCAGCAGCGGCACATTTTCGTTTGGGTTAACGCCTTTCGTTGGCGAGAGAACGATTTCGCCGTCGACCACATGTTGTTGAAGAAACGCGCCCAACTGCGTCGCCCACGAATAATCGTACATGCCGGAGTCCCAGCCGTATTGCGGATCAGGCGCGGGCGCGAGGGTGAATGGTTCGCCTTGTTGATAAATTTGCGCGCCGCCAACCAGCCAGACGCGATTTCCCGATTGCAGCGTTTGTGACATGGCGGACCGGATGTCGGCGAGTGTGTCAGGCGATTGCATTTTCGCGATCAGCAAATCGTAACGGTGAATCCGTTTCTCGCTCAGCTCCGGCAGCGTCATCCATCGGGCCGGGCCGTGATAATACCAGCTGAATCCGGGCGCGAGAAACCAGCGGTTCACGACAATCAAGTCGCCGTCGTGCGCGTAGTTTTGCAAATTTTTGGCGAGAAGATCGAGATTGGTTTCGCGCTTGAGAGTTTTTGGCCACGCGAAAATTGGCAACGCTGCAGCCAGGCAAATCACCAATCCAAGTCGCGCGATTCGGACGAAGGCAAACTGGGCGAGGAGGCCAATGATCAGCTCAGCCGACGCGGCGAGAATGCAAAGAAGCGAAAGATAATAACGAGTCTCGGGAATGTTGTGCAGCCTCCAGAGGAAAATGAAATACATCGGCAGCGCGAGAAGGATTGTCAGTGCGGCGAATGCGAAAACGTTCGCACTGGTTGAATCACGGCGAGATTTTGCAGCGACCATCCAAAGCGCTCCGACGATCGACATCGTGAGCACCGCCAGCCAAATCCAGGGCGCAACCTGAGTTGGCTCGCCGCAAGCCATCATGAACTCACGCCAGAGTTCGCCTGCGGTTGTTGGTCGCTGCAACGCCACGACCCAATCGCGAATTTCGAAGTAGGTCAGAAACTTTGGGACGTAAGAAAGCGCGCAAACGGCGGCCACGGCACAAAGCGCCAACGCCCATTTGATTTGACGACGGAAAAGGCAGACCGCAAACGCCGCCAATAGAAACGCGGGAATGAGCGCGGCCGGAAAATACAACGACTGCATGCTCGCGACGTAACAAACGAACATCGAAAGCAGACGGAGAATCGTCGGTTGAGCGATGAACAGGACGGTTAGTCCAAATGACAACGTAACCAAAACCGAGCCGAGTCCGTAACCGCGGACCCAGGTCCCGCCGGTAAGAAACGTCACGTTCAGTCCGACAAGCGCGGGCAAGATCAGCGGCACATCGGCACAGCCTCGCGCGTTGACCCAAGCGACGATTAACAGACTTGCGCCGACCAGAAAACCAAAGCAGCGCAGTGCGGTATCGCTTGTTCCAAATAAAGTTGTGAAAAGGCGAACGGTTGTCGGAAAAAGAATTGGGAACGATGTGAATTTTAGATTGTGAACGATGTCCGAGAACGTCGGCATTCGTGCCAATTCCAGGGAATCACATTCGTCTCGCCAAAGCGCGCCGGCGTGCGTGGCCCGCACAATCAGGAGAATCAATACCATCGCGGAAATCAAAATCGCGACAATCCACTCGGCGGATTTGATGAACTTCGAATTCACTGGAACTGAGCGGAGATTCAGTGATTCGGATTATGTCTGGAAAAAAGAAAGTTGCGAGGCTGTGAATAAATGTTAATAAGTTCAGCGATCCGCCTTGACCCACGCTGAGCTACGCAGCCTCGCCCTAGCCGTTCTCGCGGCTTTCATCGCAATCATTCTCCTCAGCGGTTGTGAAACCGGCGGCACGGCCCGCGCTCTTCCGGCTTACGAATCGCCGATTGCCAAAACGGAATTCCAGCACGTCCGCACCACGGCTTACACCCACACCGAGGCCGATCATCGCGCATTCAGCAATCGCAACGCGCTCGGCGGCGAATTGCGCGCAGCGAGCCCGGCAATTCATCGCGCCGAAAATGTTCGGCAAGCGCGCGCGATCTCGGACAGCGACGATGTCGATGTAATCAACATTTCGAGTGGCGACGCGAAACTCGAGAAGTTCTCGATGGATAAGCCGAAAAAGGCGACGCGGGTCACGACAACCGTAACGGCAACTCGCGTCACGAAAACAACCACAACTACGCGCGGTGGGAAGCGCGCGGTGGCGGTGAGCAAAGCTCCACCGCGAATCGGAAGCGCGGCTGCGGATTGGTCGCGTTGGCCAATGGGCACTACGTTTCGTTTGTTATCAACCGGACAAATGTATCGCGTCGAAGATTACGGATGGGCCTTGAGCGGCCGGAACACGATCGATCTCTACATGGCCAACCAGCGCGATATGAATCAGTGGGGCGCGCGCCAGGAACCGATCCAGGTTCTGCATTGGGGCGATCCACGCGAAAGTTTGCAGTTCCTCCGCGCGCATCAGGACTACAAGCACATCAAACGCATGGTGCTTGAGCTCGAAGGCCACGACCGAGAAGCCGCCGCGTTGCAGTAAGACGACGCTATAGCTCGCTCCAGTTCAGGATGATTTTGCCGGAATTGCCGGATTTCATCAGCTCGACGCCTTCTTTGAACTGGGAATAGGGAAAGTGATGAGTGATGAGCGGTCGGATGTCGACGCCACCTTTGATGAGCGCGGTCGTTTTGTACCACGTTTCATACAGCTCGCGGCCGTAGATTCCTTTGATAGTCAATTGATCGAACACAATCGTGTTCCAATCGATTGCCGCAGTGCCGGGCATAATGCCAAGCAGGGCGATTTTGCCGCCGTGAAACATGTTCGGCAAAATATCGTCGAAGGCTTTCGGATTGCCGGACATTTCCAGCGCAACGTCGAATCCTTCTTTCATCCCAAGTTGTTTCATTGCGTCGGTGAGTTTTTGGGTGCTCACGTTGAGCGCAAGATCGACCTTCATCTTCCAGGCGAGCTCGAGCCGGTACGGATTCACATCGGTGATGACGACGTGCCGCGCGCCGGCGTGTTTGCAAATCGGAATGGCCATGCAGCCGATCGGCCCCGCGCCGGTGATGAGGACATCTTCGCCGACTAGATCGAACGAAAGCGCGGTGTGAACGGCGTTGCCCATGGGATCGAAACACGACAGCACATCGAGCGGAATGGACGGATCGGCGTGCCAGCAGTTCGATTGCGGAATCGCGACGAACTCGGCCCACGCGCCATTGCGATTCACGCCGACGCCGGACGTATTCGGGCAAAGATGGCGGCGGCCGGCAAGACAATTGCGGCAATGCCCGCAGGTGATGTGGCCTTCGCCGACCACGAGGTCGCCTTTGGCAAAACCCTTCACATGATCACCGGCGCGATCGACCACGCCGACGAACTCGTGCCCGATGGTCATCGGCACCGGAATCGTCTTCTGGGCCCACGAATCCCAGTTATATATATGTACGTCCGTCCCGCAGATGGAGGTCTTGAGCACGCGAACCAGGACGTCATCGGTCTGGACTTCGGGCAAAGGCACTTCTTGCAACCAAAGTCCCGGTTCGGCTTTCGCCTTTACGACCGCCTGCATCGTTTTCACGGAGCGAAATTACGCGCGCATTTCGCACATGTCGATCTTGCGTGAGGCACAGTACTTCGGGATGATTGACCGCCATGGCCGTGACGCTTGAGCGCTCCGCGTCGGAAACCGCGACCCCGCGTTCGGTTTTCATTCTCCGATTCCTTAGCACAGTCGCGCTTTGGACCGTCGCACTGGCCATCGCGTTTTCGGGATACGAAATACTGTTTTGGCTTTTGATCAGCGCGTTCGGGTTGATCGCGCTTTGGGAATTTTACGGAATGATGGATCACGCGGCGCTGCCCAATTTCAAAATCACCGCAATGATCTGCGGCGCGGTCATGCTGGCCGGAAGTTTCCATTATTTTTCCACGATCGGTCCGGCCAGCTCGTACGATTTTGAAGTCGCGGTGATGGTGTTTTTCCTGCTGACGGTTTTCGGCCGGCAAATGTTCGCGCGATTGCGGCACGCTGAGCCGCTGCAAACGATGGCTTACACGCTGTTCGGTCTGCTCTATGTGCTCTGGCTTTTTAATTTCACGACCAAAATACTTTACCTTACTCCGCGAGCTGTCAGCGGAGCGGTCACCGGACAGTTTTATGTTTTGTATTTGATCGCGGTCACGAAATTCAGCGATATGGGCGCGTACCTGACCGGCAGCGCAATCGGCCGACATCTGATGAGCCCGCAGATCAGCGCCAAAAAAACATGGGAAGGATTTTTCGGCGCGCTCGCTCTTGCTCTTCTCTGCAGCCTGGGACTTTTCAAATTGATGCCCGGTCATTTGTCGGCGTTAACCTGGACACACGCAACGGTACTGGGATTGTTGCTTGGAGTTGGAGCAGTGATTGGTGATCTCGCAGAATCAATCGTGAAACGAAGCACCGGGGTTAAAGATTCCGGCGGCCTACTGCCCGGAATCGGTGGCGCGCTCGATTTGATCGACAGTTTGCTATTCACCGCGCCGCTCTTGTTTTTTTACTTGCGGCTCGTGATTCGAGTTCAGTGATTGGGAAGAAATGGAATGAAACGTAAACGTGTCGTGGTGTTGGGAGCGACCGGCTCAATCGGCGACAGCACACTCAAAGTTGCTCACGATATTCCGGAGCGAATGGAGATTGCCGGGCTGGCCGCGAACAGCAACGTCGAAAAGCTCGCAATTGCAGCGAACAAGACGCGCGCCCCGGCAGTTTGTCTCGTCGACGAACGCAAGATCGACATCCTGCGATCGAAGCTTGAATACGGTCCGAAAATTTTTGTCGGCGAGAATGGGCTCCGCGAGATCGCGCGTTTGGAAGGCGCGGACATGGTTCTCATTGCAATCGTCGGCACGGCGGGACTGCATCCCGCGCTCGATGCGATTGAGACCGGCAAGGATCTGGCGGTGGCGAGCAAGGAAATTCTTGTGATGGCTGGTGAAGCGGTGACGAGCGCCGCTCAAAAGTCCGGCGTAAAAATTTTACCGGTAGATTCCGAGCACAACGCGATCTTTCAATGTCTCGACGGACGCCGTTCGGAAGTGCGCCGGATTATTTTGACCGCGTCGGGCGGACCGTTTCGGGAAATGCGCGCGAGCGAATTGGGCGCCGTTACGGTGGAACAAGCGCTCAAGCATCCGACGTGGAACATGGGTCCGAAAATCACGATCGATTCCGCCACGCTGTTCAATAAAGGCTTGGAGATGATCGAAGCGCACTGGTTGTTCGGCGTCGGCATGGATCGCGTCGAGGTGGTGATTCATCCGCAGAGCATCGTGCACTCGATGGTCGAATTCACGGATGGCTCGACCCTGGCACAGATGAGTTATTCGGACATGTGTTTTCCAATTCAATATGCGGTAACCTGGCCGGATCGCGTGCCGAACACGCTGCCGCCGCTCGATTTTTCTACGTTGGGCAAGTTGGAGTTTGAAATTCCGCGCTACGATGATTTTCCGGCGCTTAATCTGGCGCGCCGGGCCGGTGAAACCAGCGGAACCTTGCCGGCGGTGCTGAACGCTGCCAACGAAGTCGCAGTGGCGGCGTTTTTGAATCGGCAGATTCGGTTTCCACAAATTTGGAAAACCGTCGCGCAGGTGATGGATCGACATCAGGTCGTTGCGCATCCCGATCTGGATGCGATATTGGCCGCCGATCAGTGGGCGAGAGTGGAAGCGACCGCCGCCATCGGGAAAAGATAACGTAATGATTCTTCACATCGGTCGCATCATCCTCGTCCTGTTCGAGGTCCTGATCATTTTCAATCTGCTCATCGTGGTGCACGAGATCGGGCATTTTCTGGCGGCGCGATGGCGCGGTCTTTATATCGAAAAATTTGGCATCTGGTTTGGCAAGCCGATTTGGACAAAGAAAATCAATGGCGTCCAATATTCGCTGGGCTCGCTGCCGTTCGGTGGATTCGTGGCGCTTCCGCAACTGGCACCGATGGACCTCATTGAAGGAAAGGCAGACGTTGACCGCGAGCAGCTACCGCCAATTTCGGCGCTCGATAAAATTATTGTAGCGGTGGCCGGTCCGTTTTTCAGTCTGTTGCTCGCGTTTGTTTTTGCGGTGCTTGTCTGGGTTGTCGGTTATCCGGTGGGCGAATCCGATATGACGACGACCGTCGGTTATGTGATGGCGAAGTCGCCGGCGAAAGGGGAATTGCAGCCGGGCGACAAGATCTTGGAAGTAGATGGCAAACCCGTGACCCGATTCCTCGGGATGAACGACAGCGTGAGCTGGGCCGTTGTTCGGAGCGAAGGTGAAACGATTCCGATAAAATTCGAACGCGACGGGAAGATCCAGACGGTCCAAGTGGAACCGTATAAGGCCGAATCGCGGGGTTGGTTTCGCAGAAAAAGCGTGCGGCAATTACTGATCTTGCCGGCCGAGACGCCGATTATCGACAAAGTGGAACCGAATTCGCCCGCGGAAAAGGCCGGGCTCCGTAAAGGCGACATCATTGGCGCGATCAACGGTGAGCCAATCTACAGTCCGGCCGCGCTAGCAGATTACACGAAAGCTCACCCTAACGAATCGATGACACTGCGAGTTGAGCGTGAACGCGCGACATTCGACGTCAATGTCAGTCCTGTGCCGATGATGGTTGAGGGAGAAAAAGAAACAAGGCCGCGGATTGGCATTAGCTGGGACACCAGACTGACCATCTCGCACCCGTCACCGATCGAGTTGGTTAATAACAGCGTGACGAGCACGTTCAATACGCTTGGAGCCGTCGCTTCGCCGAAATCCGACGTGAAACTTCAGCATCTCAGCGGCCCATTTGGGATTGTCCGGATCTATTATTTGTTCCTTGTGAGCGAGCACGGCTGGCAATTGGCGCTGTGGCTGAGTGTCGTACTTAACGTGAACCTCGCGATTTTGAATATGCTGCCGATTCCAGTCCTCGATGGCGGCCATATTCTTTTCGGCCTGATCGAATCCATTCGTCGCAGACCGCTGAGCATTCGCGTTCTCGAAGCGGTGCAGGGAGTCTGCACTTTGTTGATCATCGGCCTAATCGCTTACATCAGCATTTTCGATGTCCAGGATTGGCCATTAGTGAAACGCCTTGTCGATAAAATTTCGCCGTCGCAGTCGCAGAAAGCCAAGGACCAGGACGTGCCCTAGCTTGCGCTAGCGCCCGGCTTCCCTAGCCACATTCGCTGCCGCTCAGTGGCTCCCGCCGTAAAGTTGGCACACTTCTTTTGCGGTTTTCTCAGGATTGGACTTCAGTTCTTCAGAAACACAAAAGAAGCGTGCCAACGCCTGATCGATTGCGTCGATTGGGCGCTGCTCTTAGATTCCTTTTCATGAATCCGTCCATGACAACGACGGCGTTTGAGTTGCCTGGCTACCGCGTCGTGAAGACCTTCGGCGTGGTGCGGGGAATCATTGTGCGTTCGCGATCGATCTTCGGAACGATCGGCGCCGGACTTCAAACCTTGGTGGGTGGAAACATCACGATCCTGACCGATCTTTGCGAGAAGACGCGCCAACACGCGCTTGAGCTCTGTTTGCAGCACGCGCGCGATCTCGGCGCGAACGCGATCATCGGCCTGCGTTACGACGCGACCGAGATCATGCAGGGTGTAACCGAAGTTTTGTGTTACGGCACGGCCGTAATGGTCGAGCCGAATCCGGCTTAACGAATGCGCTTTTGCGAAAATCCATTGCATTATCGTCGCCGACCGACACGCGAAGTGCGCGTCGGCACGGTGGGCATTGGCGGGAACAACCCGATCCGCGTCCAATCGATGATCACCTGCGACACCATGGACACGGAGATGTCGATCCAACAAACGATCGAGCTCGCGGAAGTGGGATGCGAAATCGTGCGAATCACTGCGCCGACAGTGAAGGATTCGCGCAATTTGGAAAATATCGTGAAGGGTTTGCGCGCTCGCGGCTGCGATGTGCCAATCGTCGCCGATATTCATTTCAAGCCGGAAGCCGCCATGGAAGCGGCCAAGTGGGTCGACAAGGTGCGGATCAATCCGGGTAATTACGCCGACTCGAAAAAATTCGTGATCCGCGAATACACCGACGAACAATATGCCGGCGAGCTGAATCGGATTCGGGAGCGCTTCACGCCGCTGGTCGAACTTTGCCAGCAGCGCGACATCGCCATGCGGATCGGCACCAACCACGGCTCGTTGAGCGACCGTATTCTAAATAGATACGGCGATACGCCGCTGGGTATGGTGGAAAGCGCGCTCGAATTCGCCAGGATCGCGCGCGATCTGGATTATCACGCCTTCGTTTTTTCGATGAAGGCGAGCAATCCGAAAATTATGATCGCCGCCTATCGCTTGCTGGTGGCGCGATTGAATGAGCTTGGCCCCGACTGGAATTATCCAGTCCATCTCGGCGTGACCGAAGCCGGCGAGGGGGAAGACGCCCGAATCAAGAGCGCGATCGGCATTGGTTCGCTGCTCGCCGACGGAATCGGCGATACGATTCGTGTTTCGCTTACGGAGGATAGTCCACACGAAATTCCCGTGGCAAAGGCCCTAATCGAAACCGGAAACCGGAAACCGGAAACCGGAAAGATGGAAGATGTCGATCTTTCGTTTGATCCGTTTTCGTATCAGCGGCGGACGACGGAAAGAATCGAGCAAGATGGAGTGCGACTTGGCGGCGAGGAATTGATTCGCGTCGTCCTCCGGCAGGGAAATTACGACAAGATCGCGCACAAGATCGATAAGATGGGCGATTACAAGCCGGAGATCGTTTATGAAAATGCTGGCGTCATTGAGATTGATCCGCGGGATGACGCGGCGATTGCTAAAATAAACGCGGATCGCGAGCCGCAGTTGATCACAGTGAAGGACGATGTCGATCTTCCGTTAATCGCGGCGTTTCGTTTGCTGACGGCGAAACTTCAAGCTCGGCATCCGATCCTTTTGAAGGACGTTTTCGAAACCGGAAACCGGAGTCCGAGCCGGACTGGCGGTTCGGAAACCGGAA
This sequence comes from Chthoniobacterales bacterium, assembly GCA_035948375.1. Lineage (GTDB taxonomy): Bacteria > Verrucomicrobiota > Verrucomicrobiia > Chthoniobacterales > UBA10450 > AV40. The sequence continues at coordinate 3,733 of DASZJH010000003.1, read as the reverse complement.
AGGATTTCCTCCAAACGCTTTTGACCGCCGCGACAAACGTTGGGTCATTGCTGTGCGATGGAATCGGCGACGCAATTTTAATTCAAGGCGAAGAAGCGCCGGGCCAGGCGTTGCGACTCTCTTATAATATTTTGCAAGCGGCAGGCTCCCGAATTTTCAAGACGGATTATGTGGCGTGTCCATCGTGCGGGCGAACCTTGTTCAATCTGCAGACGACGACTGCGAAGATCAAAGTGGCGACATCGCATCTTAAAGGCGTGAAGATTGCGATCATGGGTTGCATCGTGAACGGGCCCGGCGAAATGGCGGACGCGGATTTTGGTTACGTCGGTGGTGCGCCGGGCAAAGTGAACCTGTACGTCGGGAAAACAGCGGTGAAGTTCAACATTCCCGAAGCGGAAGCGGTGGATCGGCTCAAAGATTTAATTCGCGAACACGGGAAGTGGGTTGAGCCAGCAAAGACCGAGCCGGTTCCAGCCTGACAATTTTGCTTGCGCAACACGCGTTAAATAAAGCAGGTTCGAATCCGTCTAAAAAATACAAAGAAGAATCTTATGAAAAAACTTGCTTTGCTTTTTGCGGCTTTGTTTTGCATCAGCGGATTTGCGAGGACCGCTAATGCGATTGGCATCAACATCGAAATTGGCGATCGACCGTATTACACCTATGGGCCGCGCTACTGGGCCCGAGGAAGCTACTGGTGCTGGGTTCCCGGGCACTGGAACCGTCATCACACAGTTTGGATCCACGGACACTATCGACCCTGTTGATTAGCCGGATCTCACTTCTCCCAAATTAAACAATACGGGCCGCGCCATCGCGCGCGGCCCATTTTGTTTTTGCGCAAATTCGGCATCCGGTTTTTTGATCCGCCGATTTCAAGCAAAAAATATCCGCGTTTGGCGGAATTTCTGCTGCATTTCAGTGTCTGCGGCTGAGGGGGTTCCGATTTTTTTTGGAGAGCGTGAAATTAATTCTTGACCACATATGGCAAAATCGGGCAGCCTCACGCCGTTGAATACCAACCCCGCCTCTAACCCAAACTCCATGAAAACTGCTCAAACAAAAAGAAATCGTTTCGTTTCATATCTGCGTTTCACCGCCAGTAGCGCATTCTTCGCCGCCGCAGCGGCATTCGCTCTCGTCGCGGCAACGACGAACCTGCAGACAACTCATAACGTTGCCACCACGAAAAAGGGCGTGAGTATCAAGTCGCTTGTGAAGGATAGCGTTTCCAATCCAGCGAAGGAAATCTCCAGTAAAGCCGGTTCGGTCGAGACGCCGGCCACCGCTGCTCTGGAAGAGGCCATGAAACGCGCTTACCCCGGGACTGAAACTCCGTTCACCGCTCAGATGAACGCGATCATCGGTCTGAAGCGCTTTGTAGCAACATCCGGCAGCGTAGCGACGCCGACACCGACTCCCGGCAAAAGACAGCCTACTAAGAAAAGCAAGAAATCGCCGCCTGAAAAGCCGCGATTTAACACTTGGTTCGCGGCCGGTCCGTTCACCGAAGTGGATCCCAACGTCCTGACCTTTACCGGTTCCACACAAACGATTTCGGGGCGCATTACGGCGCTGGTACTTGATACAGCTTCGGGGTGCACTCCCAGTTTCTGCCGGCTTTGGGTTGGCGCGGCGGGCGGCGGCGTATGGCGAACAACCAACGCGTTGGCTTCCACTCCGACGTGGACTTTCCTAACTTCACTGAACTTCTCGACCAATGCCATCGGCACGTTGACCTACATTCCAAGTACCTGCATTCCGGCCTGCGGAGGTATATTTAATCCTAACTTTCCTGACGGAATTCTGTATGCAGGAACTGGCGAACCGAATGCGTCTGCCGATTCTGAAGCGGGCTTGGGAATTTTCATTTCGTACAATGGCGGCGATACCTGGACACAACTGCCTTCGCAAGTCGGACCTATCACAACGAATAACGGGCCGGGAGGACCATCCAACGGCACTTACACCGGCAACGCGTTCTTTGGCCGCTCGATCAGTGGCATCGCTGTTAATCCAACAAACTTCAACATTCTGTATGTTTCGACGTCCCGCGGTGTGCGCGGTGTTGGATCCACGGGTGGAGCGACCTCGACCCCGCCGGCGCCTCGGCCTCCATTTGGACTTTTCAAGTCAACCGACGGTGGTCAGCACTTTAGCTACATCTGGGATGGCGGCGCCACGTGTCCGGCAGGTTGCACCGATTCCGACCCCACAGCAACCGGTCGCGGCGTCCATGAGGTGGCCCTTGATCCAACAAATCCCAATATCGTTTACGCTGCTCCTTTCAACGGAGGGGCTGGCAGTGGCGGCGTCTGGCGCTCCAACGACGCAGGAGTAACCTGGACCCAAATCAAGCCTGCGCTTAACGCGACCGTCGCCGGTTTCGTTGACCGCTGCTCCTTTTCCGTGACCACCTTGCCGGGACCTAACACCCGAATGTACGTTGGTTGCGGTAACGATGGCACGAACACGGCTCAGGTTTACCGGAGTGATGCGGTTCAAACCGGTGCGCCCGCGTTCACCAACTTGACCGCGATTGAATTATATCCCGCGACCACCGGCTACTGCGGCGGTCAATGCTGGTACGATAACGTGATTTATACTCCGCCGGGATCCCCGGACATGATCTACGTGGGCGGTTCTTACATCTACAACGAGTGCGCCCACGGATCTGATTGCCGAGGCGTTGTCTTCGCAACAGATGCCGGCGCCTCCGGAAATCTCTGGTCGGATGCAACCTGGGATGCACAAAATAACGGTGGGGTCCCGGATGGTACTTGTTGCCAACCGAATACGGTTGCGCCGAACGGACTTCATCCGGATCAACACGCCATCGTCACAGTTCCGGGCAATCCATTCCAGTTCTTTGAGGGATCGGATGGCGGATTGACCCGCTCGAACGGTACTTTAAGCGATATCAGCGGACAATGCGCCGCGCGCACTTATCCGGCAGGCACGGGCACACTGATTCAGTGTCAGCTTCTTCTCGGATCCGGATGTGGGCCCTCCCAATGCGGCGTACCAACGCTGATCACCAGTTTGAATAGCGGACTCAACACGTTGCAGTTCCAGAGTGTTGTGGTTGCTTCTGACAACCCGTTCCACTTGCAGGGTGGAACGCAGGATAACGGCACCATGGAGACTTACGGTTCGTTCACTTGGAACGAGATAATGTTCGGTGACGGTGGCCAGTCCGGCTTCAGTGTGACCAATTCCAATCTGCGGTTCAACACCTTCACGTTTCAGCAGAGCGCGGCGAGCTTCTTCAATGGCGACCCGACCAGGTGGGATTTAATCTCGTTCCCGATGCTCGCCAGTCCTGAGGGGTCGCTGTTCTATCCGCCGGTTGTTGCCGATCCTCATGCAGCGTTCGGTCAAACAATCTTCCATGGCGACAATCACGTGTGGAGAACGCAAGACTGGGGGCTTTCACCTTACGCCACCCCGGCGGCCCTCGACGCGAACTGCAATGTATTCCCGGCGTTCATCTTTCCACCCTGCGGCGACTTTGTCACCCTGGGCGGAGCACCTGGGGGTAACGACCAAGGCTGCTTGACCTGCCCGTTCTACGCCGGCCGCGCCGGTGGTGTTGTGAGCCAAATCGCCCGGACGACGGCCAATACGGGCACGGCTTGGGCTTCAACCCAAACCGGACGCCTCTTCATATCTGAGAACGCAAATGCGGCCGCCGGATCCGTTATTTGGAATCGTCTTGATGCCAACGGCG
>DASZJH010000002.1:0-2220 GCA_035948375.1 Chthoniobacterales bacterium | reverse complement strand
AAACGCCGGCAAGAATGCATCCGTATCGAAGGGATTGCCGCCATGGCGCAACGCCAAGACGAATCGAGTCTAATGGCAGCCGTTCGCCGAAACGAATCAGCACAATCAATAAAGCAGCCATGATCCAGACGACGACTTCTCTCCAGAGATTGGCGGCAGTGGTATCGGGAACACCAATGGCCCGGGAACTGAAGCGCAGAACAAGGAACCCGAAAAGCGCGATAAAAAGACCCACCCAGGTAAATGCAGATACTCTCAAACGCATGGGATTAAGGGACGTTAGCGATTAACCTGAAGGGACACAATGATTCTCGGCCTAACGAGAAAAAGCTCAGCCACCGCTGGCGCCGGCGACTGCCACCTTCAGATCATGTGACTCCCAAAGGTGGGAACTGGGGGTCGATTTTTAATTCGACGGCTCAAACAGCGCCTCGAAGGGAAGCGCTAAATCGCGCGAAAGAGGGAGTGTGTCCAAGAAGTGTCCAAGCACTCTCTTGGCCGCGTGCCTAGAAGGTTGATCGTCGGTTCGAATCCGTCTGCCGGCTCCAGCCTCCGCCTAACTACGGTCGTCGCGGACCGGCAGTCTTCGTTAAGATTTGCCCACCAAATGGAGGAAATTCAGAATATCGCTGCGCAATTGCAAAAAATCTGGGCTATCACGCTGGCGTGGACGAGTTAGAGTAACGGGTATAGTTCGTTCGATACGACCAGGACGCGGGGTCATGATCATGATTCGGTCGCTCATATAAATCGCTTCGTCGATATCGTGAGTAACCAGAAGCATAGTGGTGCGGCGCGCCTGCCAAAGACGAAGAACTTCATCCTGCATCCGCATCCGAGTAAAAGCGTCTAACGCACCGAGCGGTTCGTCGAGCAGAAGAATTTTTGGATGATTAATCAAGGCGCGGGCAAGGGCCGCGCGCTGCGCCATTCCACCCGAAAGATGATGCGGATAAACGTTCGCGAATGTCTCAAGTCCGACCAGGCGCATGAACTGTTCCACTTCTTTTTTCTTTTCACGTAATACCCCGCGCGCGACGAGCCCCGCCTGGATGTTCCGGCGTACCGTCAACCACGGGAAAAGATTTGGGTCCTGAAAAACAAGACCGCGCTCAGCGTTCGGACCTGTGATTGGTTCCGAGCCAATCAGAAGATCGCCTGAATCGGACAAATCGAGGCCGGCAATGAGGCGAAGCAGAGTGGACTTGCCGCATCCACTTGGGCCGACCAGTGAAACCAGTTCGCCGGCTGCGAGTGAAAAAGAAATGCGATCCAGGACGTGTCGGCGCGACAGGGGATCGTCGGGAGTCGGAAAACTTTTGTTAACCTCGCGAACCACAAGCGAGGACGCTTCAACTTCGGCCAATGCTACCATTTGATGATCCCTTTCTGCCAGACCAGGACGCGATCCCGCACTTTGAACAGAAGTGTCATGATCGTGGAAAAGAATGCCGCCATGATAATAAGGGCCGCGAAGACCTTGCCGTATTCGGCCCAGCCTTGCGCCCAACTGACGTACCATCCGAGCCCCGATTTCACGCCGACAGACTCTGCCACGACCAACGTTAGAAACGACGCGCCCAATCCCATGAATAGGCCAATGAAAATACTGGGGACCGCTGCCGGAATCGCGACGCGGAAAATGAGATAAGCACGCCCGGCACCGAGAGTTCGAGCAACATCGAGATAGGAAGCGCGTGTGTTCGAGATTCCGGAGGCGGTGAGCATCGTGACCGGAAACCAAACCGCCAGCGCGATCAACCCGGCGGAAGAAACGATTGCCGACGGCGAAAGCACCATCGCGAGAGGGATCCAAGCCGTCGCGGGAATTGGGCCGACTACTTTGAGGATCGGCATTCCCCAATACCTGATCGGAGTTGACCAGCCGATGCAGATTCCACTAATCAAACCGGCAATTACCCCGAGCGCGTAACCGGTTAAAAGCAAAGCGAGCGAGTGCCACGTGCTGTCGAGCAGAAGCAGTCGATCGTTGATCATACTTCGGAGAACAGCCGCTGGACCGGGAAAGTACGGCAGCGGTAGCAATCGAAATCCTAGTGTGATCACGTCCCAAGCGCAGAGGAAAACGATTGCCGCTGTAAAAACCGGCCACATATTCGCCATCCAGCGCCGCAATCCGGATGAAAAGCGGCGCAACAACGCGAGCGCGATCGCCACGCCGATGACTTCGATGAAAAGAAGTCGGTAAGAATGCCTCTC
>DASZJH010000001.1:0-7615 GCA_035948375.1 Chthoniobacterales bacterium | reverse complement strand
TTCGCGGACAAGGCGGCTGAGACGCACGATTGCCTGGCCGCGCAGCAAAATATGAAAACGAAACTGACCTTGAAGTTTTTCCAGTGGCGCCGGCGTGGCGTCGCTCAGCGTAAATTCCGTCGGGAGCGCCTCTCTCAATCGACGCACCAGCGTTTCTGCTGAAAGCTTGGCTCGCCCTTCATGCTCCGACCGGGCCGTAATCAACATTGCATGCTTGAACGGCGGAAAATCGCAACGCTCGCGAAATTCGAGCTCCTGCTGAAAATAGCCGGTGAAGTCGTGATGTCGCGCGAACTGGATTGACGGACTAAAAGGTGTGTAGGTCTGAACGAAAACTTGGCCGGGCGTTTCACCGCGGCCGGCTCGGCCCGCCACTTGAGTGAGCAATTGGAATGTCCGCTCGCCCGCTCGGAAGTCCGGCAGATGCAGCGCGAGGTCGGCGTTGATGATGCCGACCAGGGTCACGTTTGGAAAATCCAGACCTTTCGCGATCATTTGCGTTCCAACGAGAATGTCGATCTTGCCCGTTCGAAAATTTCTCAGCGTTTCGCGATAAGCGTCCTTGCGTGTCATTGAGTCGGCGTCCATGCGTCGCACCGTCGCTTTGGGAAATAATTGCGAAACGGTGGACTCGACTTTCTCGGTTCCGAAGCCGGCGTAAATCAGCGCGTCTTTTCCGCATTCGGGACATTTTTTGGGAACTGCGGCGGTGTGCCCGCACAGGTGGCAACTCAAACGTCCCGCGACTGAGGGATGTCGATGGAATGTCAACGCTACACTACAGTTCGGGCAATTCCGCGCCTGGCCGCAGTTACTGCAAAGCAGCGACGTGGAAAATCCGCGGCGATTCAAAAATAGAATTGTCTGCTCCCGTTTTTCGAGTCGGTCGGCGATCGCCTGGGACAACTTCTCGGACAGAATCGGTGCGATCTTTGCCTTTCGCCGCTCCTGGCGAAGATCGACAATTCGCATCACCGGCATCTGCCGTTCGTCCACCCGCTGAGTGAGCGCGACCAAATCGTATTTGCCAGTGGTCGCGTTGTGATAACTCTCCAGTGACGGCGTCGCGCTCCCGAGCACGACAGCGCACTTTTCAAGCTTCGCGCGCACGACCGCCACATCGCGCGCATGATAACGCGGCGCTTCCTCCTGTTTGTAAGTCGTCTCGTGTTCTTCATCGACAATGATCAGGCCAATGTCCTTGAGCGGCGCGAACACCGCGCTGCGCGCGCCGATTACAATGCGAGCCCGACCCGAATGGATCTTGTGCCATTCGTCATGCCGTTCGCCTTGTGACAAATGGCTGTGCAGAACGGCCACCACTTCATGCATTTCGGCAAACCTGCTCTTGAAATGCTCGACCGTTTGAGGCGTCAGCGAGATTTCCGGAACGAGCACGATTGCACTTCGGCCGCGGTCGAGCGCGTTGCGAATGGCTTGAAGATAAATCTCGGTCTTGCCGCTACCGGTCACCCCGTGCAACAGAATGGGCTTGGCTCTGTCCGGCGTCGCCAGCGCGTCGGTAACTTTTTTCAGTGCGGCGACTTGTTCCGGGTTCAGTTCCAGATTTGCGCTTGCTATAAATTGTTCGTCCGCGTGCGGATCGCGCTCGATTGCTTCCTCGCGCAACTCGATCAAACCGCGTTTGGCCAGCGCGCGCAGGGTTTGATTATCAAGCGAAGATTCTCGGAGCAGTTGCGCAGCAGAAATCGGTTTTTCCAGTTTCGCGATCGCTTCCAGAAGTTCAGCCTGACGGGGCGCGCGCCGCCGTAATTCTTCAATCTCGCCGTTGTCGATCTTTGCCAAGGGTTGAACGACGAGCTGTTTTTTCCAACTGATCTCGGCGCGTCGAATCACTTGCGGGAGCAGACTGCGCATCACGGCTTCGAGAGGGCAGCAATAGTACGCGCTCATCCAATGCGCGAGTTCGAGCAATGACGGACTCACCGTCGGCGCTTCGCCGACCAGGGCCTCGATTGGCCGAATTCCTTTTGCGTCACTTTGGTCGAGCGTGGCCAGCACCGTTGCCAACGCTGATTTGTCACGAAATGGAACCCGGACCCGCGACCCAATGGCGATCCGATCGGCCAGAGTGTCCGGTACGGAGTAATCGAGCTCGCGTCGAATTCCGCGGTCAATGATTACGCGAACATAGGCGGGTTTCATCATGTTCTGGGCTACAATTTAATTGAAGTTTATGCCGATCACGAGCATGAGGACGAAATAAGATGGCCCGATTTCTCCTTAAACTGATTCTGTGCGGTTTGATCGCCCTAACCGCGGGGTTTTGCTATCTCGCGCTGCGTTCCGGCGATGCGATCTACAGTCTTTACGAATGGGTGAGTCCGGCTCGATTCCAACAGTACGATCCCATTATCATGTCGGTGGCGGCCGAACATCGTCTCGATCCGATGCTGGTCAAAGCGGTGGTCTGGCGCGAAAGCCGACTTGACCGCAATAAATACGGGACCGCTGGCGAGCGCGGGCTGATGCAAGTCAGCGCGAAGGCCGCCAACGAATGGGCGCGCGAAAACAAGATCGAGAATTTCAGGGCAGATGATTTGTTCGATGCCAAAACAAATTTGGAAGCCGGCTCCTGGTATTTGCGGCGCGCACTCGATCATTGGCAGACTGAGTCCGATCCGCTTCCGTTTGCGCTGGCCGAATACAATGCCGGAGCCAGTCGCGCGCAGCGCTGGGTTGGCACCGGCGGAATCAGCGCTAGCGAGTTTTTGAGCAGGATCGACTTCCCGGTGACGCGCAAATACGTTCAATCGATTCTCGAGCGCTACGCGTTTTACAAAAAACGCGGCCGGATGTGAGCGTCACGCGAACTCATTCGCGATTCTGGCGTTGAGTTGGAGGACATTGTCGATCGTCAACGGCACGGTGATGCCTCGTTGTCGCAACGTCGCGATCACGCCCTCGGTCGCGATGTTCCCGACTAACGCGTCCTGGGCAAACGGACAGCCGCCGAGGCCGCCAATGGCGGAATCGAATCGTCGACAGCCCGCGTCATAAGCGGCAAGAATTTTTGCTGCCGCGTCCGGTTGCCTGCTATGCAAATGCAGGCCGATCTCGCATTGGCTGCACGATTTCACAGCAGCCTTGAAAACACGGTCAATCAACTTCGCGTCCGCCAATCCGACTGTGTCCGCGAGTGAGATCGAGTGAACCCCAAGCTCCGCGATGCTCGTGACTGCAGCGGCAACGTTGTCTTCGTCCCATTCATCGCCGTACGGGTTTCCAAATGCCATCGAGACATAAACCACAAGATCGACATCCGCCTCGTTGGCGCGCTTCTCGATCGACTGTAAGACCGCGAGATTTTCCTCAGGCGATTGGTTTTGATTTCGCCGCAAAAACGTAGGCGAAATCGAGCACGGGTATCCGAGGGTGGTGACGGACTTGGTGGCGATCGCGCGTTCAGCGCCCTTCTCGTTGACGACAATTCCGATGATTTCGACGTCGGCCGGCGGGTTGAGGTTTTCCAACACCTGCTCGCTGTCAGTCATTTGCGGAACGGCTCTGGGCGAAACAAAACTCACCGCGTCGATATGCTTGAAGCCGGCGTTGATGAGCGCGCGGAGGTATTGCACCTTGAATTCGGTGGGAATCTGACGAGGCAAACCTTGCCAGGCATCACGCGGGCACTCGACTAACTTTACTGGTTCGTTCGCCATAGTTGGAATCTTCCGTAACGGTTCAAGGGAATGACGAAATCGCAAATTGCCCAGGTTTTGGAGGAAATTGCGACCTTGCTCGAACTGAAGGACGAGAACCCATTCAAGATTCGAGCCTACGCCAACGCGGCGCGCTCGCTGGAGACATTTGGCGGCAATCTTCCCGATTTCAAAGACGAAGAAGCGCTCGCGAAAATTCCTGGAATTGGAAAGAGTATTGCCGAAAAAATCAAGGAACTCGAGGCCAAGGGCACGCTGAAATATTTAGAGGAGCTGCGCGCTGAATTTCCGGCGGCGATCCTGCAGTTATTTTCAATCTCCGGCCTCGGAGCAAAAAAAATCAAAGCGCTCTACGAACAGCTTCACATTATCTCGATTGAGCAATTGCGAGAAGCGTGTGAGTCTGGGAAGGTCGCGGAGCTGCCCGGATTTGGAGAAACAACCCAAACAAAGATCTGCCAGGCGATCGAACAACGCGCGAAACACTCCGGCCATTTTCAGTTTGGGCAGATTGCCGCCGACGCAGAAACGCTCAGGCACGATTTAGCCGCGCATCCCGATGCGCTCCACGTCGATGTCGCCGGGAGCTATCGGCGCCGCCGGGAAGTTGTGCGCGATGTCGATCTTGTGGTTGCAACCAAAAAGCCTGCGGCGATCACTGAATTTTTTATCAAACATCCGCTCGTCGAATCGATCATCGCCCAGGGCCCGACCAAAACGAGTGTGCGTTTGCGTTCAGGAATCCAATGCGATCTGCGCGTTGTCAGTTCGGCGGAGTATCCGTTTGCGTTGAATTATTTTACCGGAAGCAAGGAACACAACATCGAGCTGCGAAGCCGGGCGTTGGCGCGGGGTTGGACCCTGAATGAATACCGGCTTGCGAAATTACCACCTGATCCAAAGACCAAGAAGAGGAAGGCGGCTGCAAAAATTCCAAACGTAAATGAAGAAGCCGATCTGTATCGCGCGCTCGGACTCGATTTCATTCCGCCGGAGCTTCGCGAGAACTGCGGTGAATTCGAGGCCGCGGAAAACCATTCGCTTCCCAAGCTGCTGGAAAGGGAAAATCTACGCGGTACCTTTCATTGCCATACCATCGCGAGCGACGGTCACAATACACTGGAGGAAATGGCGGCGGCGGCGCAGGAGCTTGGCCTGGAATACCTGGGAATCGCGGAGCATAGCAAGAGCTCGATCCAGGCGCACGGTATCGACGCGGCCAAACTCCGCGCTCAAGTCGCGGCGATTCGTAAACTAAACAAGAAGTTCGATGGCTTTCGATTGTTCGCCGGCGTCGAATGCGACATCCTCCGCGATGGCAACCTCGATTTTCCCGACGACGTTCTTGCCGAGCTGGATTTTGTCGTGGCCTCGATTCATTCGGTTTTCAATCTGTCCGTAGCGGACATGACGAAGCGGGTCATTCGCGCGATGGAGAATCCGTTCGTCACAATCCTGGCTCATCCTACTGGCCGACTTTTGTTAAAGCGGGAGTCTTATTCGATCGACATCCCCGCGGTGATCGATGCCGCTGCCGCCACTGGAACGTGGATCGAGCTCAACGCCGCACCGAAGCGACTCGATCTGGACTGGCGATGGTGGCCGCTGGCAAAGGAGCAAGGCGTGAAGTGCGTGATCGACCCCGATGCTCATCGAACGGAGCGTCTCCAAGATCTCTGGTTCGGCGTTGGCATCGCTCGCAAAGGCTGGCTGACCAAGGCCGATGTGATGAATTGTTTGCCGCTAGGCGCGATCGAATCGGCATTACAAATAAAACGGAATCGGAAAACCTAGGCTTTTTCCCGTTGCGGTAGAAACAGGGTCAAACACTTGCAGGCGCCGCCGGCTTTGAGGAATTCAGTCATTGGCAATTCGTGGCAGCGATACTCGCGTTTAGTTAAAGCTTCGGCCAGTTTCGGCGCTCCCTGCGGCAAAACGATGTCGCGCTCGATCACCACTGCGTTGCAAGAGAAATGCATCGCCTCCTCGGGTGCGACTTCTATCAGATCGGCAACGTGTTCGCGAATGGCGTGCTGCCCGTATTCGTCGAAAGCCGAGGGGAACCAGATCGCGCCGCCATCGGGCAGCGGACAAAAGCAGGTATCGAGATGATAAAAACGTGGATCGACGAGCTCGACCGAGACGACGAGACAGCCGAGCATTTCCGCGACCGCACGATGCGATTTGATGTCGGAGCGGAATTTGTAGCCGCAGAAGAGAACATCGGCTCCAAACAGAGCGTCCCCTTCGCCTTCGAAATAGTATTCTTTCGGCAGCCACGATATTTCGTAACCGCGGTTTTTCATCCATCGCGCGAAATGCGGTGCCTCCCCGGCGCGTTCCTTGTGCCGGAAATTGCTGGGAATGAATTGCCGACCGACCGCGAGTCCTGCATTCGCCGTGAAAACCATGTCGGGCAACTTCGGTTGCGGCTCTATCAGCTCGATTTTGCTATCCAATTTGGAAAGAGTTGCGCGCAAACCGGCCCATTGTTGCTGAGCCAGCGCTGCCTCGGCGCCGCGGGCGCGACTCATCCACGGATTGATTTCGTATTCGATGCCGTAGAAATCCGGCGGACAAAGAAGAAGCTCGCGCATAGATCGGCAGTTTACTTGTTTTCGGATGCGGGCCGACTCACTTCCGCGCCCTGTTCTCGCAGACGCTGAATCAGCTCGTCCAGCGCAGCCTTGTTTGGGGCTGAAATCTCAATGCGCGCGAAGCTCGGGTCGATCCGTTTCTGCCCGATCCTGAATTCCACAATGTTAAAAGTCGCGCCCTGGGTCACGATCTGGTCCAGGACTTTTGGCAGAGTCAGCGAATCAATGATGTGACCGCGCAGTTCGATTGTGTCGGAGACCATCCGCAAAAGTTAGCCGATGAAGGTAGGCCGCGCCAATTGCGCAAAGGGGGCGCTGGATCGACAATCCGGAACAGCAAGGATGAAAATACCCGAAATCCCTGGGCCATTTTCCAGCCGGAAAGCGCACTGGGCGCTCCAAGAAAAATTGAATCGCAAATCCAAGCCCGCGCCCACGTGGCCGGATTCATTAGGGAAAATCACTACGCCCCATTAGTGGCCCGAAATTACATGGGAAGGAATGACGATCTGCCTGGTTTGGCTGACAAGATTGCTGCCAGACTCGCGACCAAGCCGCAAGTCTTGCTCATCCATCCGGCCGAGCTTCGCGTCTTACGATCGATGACGGACCAGGAGTTACGTTCCTTTGCGAAGAAGAATGGATGGAGCGTCGTGCGCCGGCTCGGCGGCCACCAGATAGAGTTTTACAATGATGCGGGAACTCGCGCTGCGATGTAATTGACGCTTAAAGGCTTATTGCCGGGCTAGTCGCTGGTGTCAGTGCTTAGCAGTATACGTGTAAAGGGTGCTTACCCAGTTATTATTCACCTGGGAGTAGAGGGTCGCGTAAACGGTCCGGCCATCTGTCGGAATGCCGTTCACGGTTACCGAAGTGGTGTGAATAGTGCCGGAGTTGTAGATATCAATAGTTCTTGTCGAACTACCCAATGTTAAAGCGTAGGCGGTAGCGCTGCCTGCGGTCCACTGGAAGGTAACCGTTGAGCCGCTAAAGGTTGATCCCGGCGCAGGACTAACCATCACTGCTGGCCCGGAACTTGGTGTTGGAGTGGGAGTAGCAGTAGGCGTTGCTGTAGGAGTCGCAGTTGGTGTAGGCGTTGGCGTTGGTGTATGAGTCGGAGTCGGTGTTGGAGTCGCGGTTGGCGTTGGCGTTGGTGTGTGGGTTGGGGTTGGGGTCGGCGTCGGCGTTGCGGTTGGTGTTGGCGTAGCTGTGGCAGTAGGCGTTGGAATCGCGGTAGGTGTCGGAGTTGGAGTGGCAGTCGGGGTCGGAGTGGGTGTCGTGGCTCCATTAGAGGCATGGTAAGTGTAAGAGTTGCTTACCCAGGTATTGTTCACC